>JAJFFE010000175.1 GCA_021776775.1 Planctomycetota bacterium
GTTCGCAACGCAGAGGTCGGCGGTTCGAACCCGCTCGGCTCCACCATTTTCGACCCACGCGTTTCTTCAGGAACGCGTGGGTCGTTTCGTTTCACGCGATCTGCTGACGCGACGAGCCCCCCCCCGGCCGACGCCGCCTTCGGCCTCCCAACGCGCGACCGAACGAAGAGTGGCTCTCTCGGGCCCCTGCATTGCAACGTTCAACGGTGCGGGGCTCGCCTCCCCCTCTCGCCACGATTCCTCGATCGAAAGCGTCGACGCCTTGGACACTATGACTCTGCTTACCGTGCTGTTCTTGACCGTGCCGGCTCTGGTGCTCGCAGTTCAATGCTTGATGGCGGTGTTCCCCGGTCGGCGCGCGCCGCTCGATATGCCGGTTCGAGTGGCGGTCGTGATCCCGGTCATGCACCGTTCGGACAGTATCGAACACACGCTGAACTCATTGGCGGGACAGCTCGGGGCTAATGACGAAGTGGTCATTGTATCGACGCAACGACCCGACCCCGGGCTCCGGGATCGCGCTCCTGCCTTCCCGGTACGTTGGGTTCCGTGCGACTCTGGGGCATCGCGAGCGACGCTGTTGGATGCCGCCGCTTCGACACTGGCGTTGTCGTACCCGGTCGACGTGGTGATCGTGGTCGAGCCCAACTGTGAAGTCTCGCCGGGAACGGTGGGACGTCTGGCTCAACGTGCGGTGGCTACGGGACGCGTCGTGCAATCGAGCCTCTCGACGGACTTCACGGCCAAGAACGATCGTGCGTTCGCAAGACTCGTGACGCTCGAACGAATCGAGAGTCACATGCGTCCGCTCGGCTCGTCGCGACTCGGTCTCCCGTGCACTGTTCACGGCGGGGCCACGGCGGTGCCGTGGCCGAGAATCTCGGCCGATCCGACTCTGCTCGGTCGGTGGTTCTCGAGCGCAACGCCGCTGATCGCCATGACCGCGGCCGGTTGCGCGCCGCTATTCGACCCGCGAGCGCGCGTCGAACGCGATGGACCACCACGACGTCGCCGCGTGAGCGCTCTCTCTCTCGTCAGTGCTCTGCTGCGCGGCGTGATAGCGCCGCGCCTCGACCGCGGACTCGCCCGGCTCGGCGGCGCGACGATTGCGCTTGCCTACGCGGGACAGCTCCACTCGAGCAGTCCAGTTCAGCTGTGGTGGCTATCGGCCACGCTACTCACTGTGTTTGCGGTCGGGATCACGTGGTTGCGCTTCACGCGCGAGCACTACGGCTTCGTCGCTGCCGTCACGGTTCCGTTCTCGCTCATGCTCCGCGGCGCGCTCTCGTTCGTCACACCTTCTCGGACCCCCAAGGATGCCATCGACGAGCAGCCGTCCGAGCCGGCTGCGGGTGAAGTTCCAAAGGAGCAACTCCGACAGCTACCGCAGCCGTCACCCGAGCCGCAACCCCGCAAGCTCCACCTAGCCTGCACCGGGTGCGGAACACGACTCGCGGTGGCACCGGTCCACGAACGCAGCCGCCTCGACTGTCCGGTCTGCACCGAGAGTATGGCGTTGGAAATAGACGGCGCCGTCAGCCCGCTTCGCGCCCGCGTGGCCTGACTCTTTATGCGAGCGAGATACTGGCGGCCAACCCGTCTGCGATGGCCAGCCCGTCGGCCGTGCATCGCAGCCGCCCGTCGACGACCGTGAGACGCGGCTCTCGACTCAGAAACGGTGCATTCTGCTCGGCGAGGTCGATCCCGAACCGCCGGCTGAACTCGACAAGGTCGATCCCCGCCACCGTTCGCAATCCGAGCATGACCACCTCGAGCGCCAGCTGCGCGTCAGTCAGATCTTCGTGACCGGCCGTCGCAGGTTGCCCACCCTCCAGCCGCTCGGCGTACCTACGCCACTCCCTTTCGTTCCACGAGCGACGGCGATTCCCGTACGAGTGCGCCGACGGACCCAAGCCGAGGTACGGCGTGTGGTCCCAGTACTTTCGATTGTGTCGTGACTGGTGCTCCGCGGAGCGAGCGAAGTTGGAGACTTCGTACGGAGGACAGCGGTCTCGCAGGTAACGATGCGTCTCGGCGAAGAAGTCGGCCTGATCGTGTTCCGGGAGCTCGTGCATCTTGCCGCCGTCGAGGGCGCGACCGAACGGTGTTCCTTCGTGAAAGGTGAGCTGGTAGCACGACAAGTGGTCGGCGCCGAGATCGAGCGCTAGATCGAAGTTGTCGCGCAAGGCTGAGATCGATTGCTTCGGCAGACCGTAGATCAAGTCGACCGAGACGGTCGAGAAGCCGGACTGCGTGGCCAAGGCGACGCTGCGCTCGGCGCCGTCCCGTCGGTGCAACCGACCGAGCGATCGCAACTCCCGATCATCGAACGACTGCACGCCGAGGCTGAGCGTCTCGACTCCGAGGGAACGCCAGCCCGCGACAGCTGTGGAGTCGACGTCTTCGGGGTTCGCTTCCAAGAAAATTCGCGGAGAGCGCACGTCGAACGCGTCGTCGATCGCATCCAAGATTTCACCAAGCTGCTCGATGGTCAACGCGGACGGCGTCCCGCCACCGAAGTAGATGGTGTCGAACGTCCACTCACTCGCGGGTGCTGCCTTGGCGTTACGTTTGATCTCGAGCAGAAGCGCCCGAACGTAGCGGGCGCGGTCCTCACTCGAACCACGGGCCACGGCGAAGTCACAGTACGGACAGATCGAAGAGCAAAAGGGAACGTGCACGTAGAGGCCGGCATGGCGGCTGTCGGCAGCTTCGCTGTCCCAGGACCGCAGAGCAGACTCGGGTATACCGTCGGGCGAAGCAGACGCAGACAGACCGTCGGGCGAGTCGCCCACCACGACTACTCCTTGTCGGTCCGAAGGACCGCGACGAACGCTTCCTGCGGAATCTCGACCGAGCCGACCGTCTTCATCTTCTCTTTACCCTTTTTTTGCTTCTCGAGCAGCTTGCGCTTTCGGGAGATGTCTCCCCCGTAACACTTCGCCGTCACGTCTTTGCGGAACGCATTGATGTTGGTCCGCGCGATGACGTTGCCGCCGATAGCACCCTGAATCGGGATCTTGAACTGGTGCCGCGGAATGGTTGCGGCGAGCTGATCGCAGTAGTGCATGGCGCGGCGTCGCGCCTTGTCACGGTGCACGAGATACGAGAGCGCGTCGACGCGCTCTCGGTTGACCAAGATGTCGACTTTGACAATGTCGCTCGGTCGGTGATCGAGTTCGTCGTAGTCGAACGAACCGTAACCACGGGTCACGTTCTTGAGGCGATCGTAGAACTCGTACAGCACTTCGCCGAGCGGCATCTCCGATTGCAGCTCACAACGTCCCACGGCGAGGTACTTGATCTCCATGCCTTCGGCCCGGTGCTCTCGACACAGCTCCATGGCTTGTCCGAGATACTGCTCCGGCACGATGATCGACGCCTTGATGTACGGCTCCATGATCTTTGCGATCAATGTCGGATCGGGCCACAACGCCGGGTTGTCGACACCGACCACTTCGCCATCGTTGAGCGTCACGAAGTAAAGCACCGAGGGAGCCGACAGAATCAGGCTCATGCCGAACTCTCGCGAGAGCCGCTCTTGCACCACGTCTAGGTGAAGAAGACCGAGGAAGCCACAGCGAAATCCGAACCCAAGGGCGGCGGACGAATCCTTCTCGTAAATCAAAGCGGCGTCGTTGAGCGACAGCCTTTCGAGCGCGTCGGTCAGATCCTCGTAGTCGTGCGACGACATGGGATAGATCGACGAGAAGACGACGGGTTTCGCCTCTTTGTAGCCCGGGATCGGCTCCGGCGTGCGATTCTTTGCGTGCGTGATGGTATCGCCGATGTTGATGTCGTGGATCGTCTTGATGCCGGCAACGATGTATCCCACGTCGCCAGCGGATAGCGCATCACACTTGAACAGCCCGAGCGTCGAATGGCCGACCTCTTCGACCTGGTGCTCGACGTCGGTGTGCATGAAGTACACCTTGTCTTTCGTTCGCACCGTGCCGGCGACGACGCGGCACATCAGGATCACCCCTCGGTACGAGTCGTAGTACGCGTCGAAGATCAGCACCTTGAGTACGGCGTCGGGGTCGCCCTTGGGCGGCGGCAGCGTCTTGACGATACCTTCGAGCACTTGGTCGATGTTGATCCCGTTCTTGGCGGAACACGGGATCGCTTCGAACGGATCGAGACCGAGATCGGCGTCGATCTCTTCGCGCACCCGTTCGACATCGGCCGCGGGCAGGTCGATCTTGTTGATGACCGGGAGCAACTCGAGTTCGTACTCGATGGCGAGGTACAAGTTGGCCACCGTCTGCGCCTCGACGCCCTGCGTGGCGTCGACGATGATGATTGCCCCCTCACACGACATGAGCGAGCGTCGAACCTCGTGCGAAAAATCGACGTGGCCCGGCGTATCGATCAAATTCAGCTGGTACGTCTCGCCGTCTTCGGCGGTGTACATCAGGGAGACCGTGTTCGATTTGATCGTGATGCCGCGCTCGCGCTCGATGTCCATCGAGTCGAGCAGCTGATCCTGGAAGTCCCGATCCTTCACCGCGCCACACGCTTGGATCAGTCGGTCGGCTAGTGTCGACTTCCCGTGATCGATGTGGGCGATGATGCAGAAGTTCCGCAGGTGACTCATAGGGACCGGTTGGTTCATGGGGACGAAGGCCTCGATCGAGGAAACGGGAGTGAGAGCCGAGTACCAGTCAGGGTTCACGCGGTCGGGTCGAAGGCTCGGCGGGCCAACGTACCAACGAACACAGTATCGCACAGGGATCGGGTCGACCGTCCGGATTCCGAACGGGACTGCCTCGAGCGGGGGCTTTCTCGGAGCGCGCGCGCCGTCAAACAGCACAGAATCGTCCCCTGAGACGGTGACGAGCGCCGCGATCCTATCGCTTCGCCGGCTGTCTGCAAGAGCAGTCGACCGCCCGAACCACGGCTCAGTTGTCGGACGCGCAACTGGGTGATACGCTCAGACTTGCAACACACCTCGAACCACCGCTTGCCGGCCCCTGGAAGACCAACACGTGGACCAACCCGAGTACCGATCGAGTTTTCTCCGCGCCATGTCGAAGACGTTCTCCCTGGGACGCTGGTTCGACTTCGAGTTCCGGATTCACTGGTCGGTTTTCATCTACTTCCTGTTCGCGCTGCAGGGCTATTCACGGGCCTTCTCGACCCCGGGTCAGCCGATGGATGGTCGCTACGCGGTCCTCGCCCTCCTGGGTGTCTTACTGCTCTTCGCCATCGTGTCCGTGCACGAACTGGGTCACGCGTTCGCCGCGCGCCGGCGCGGAATCGAAGTTCACTCGATTTCGCTCTCGCCGATTGGCGGCGCCGCCTGGATGGGCCGGTCGCGAAGTCCGGAGGATGAGCTGATCGTCACGCTGTGGGGACCCGCCGTGCACCCGGTCATGATCCTGCTCAGCATCGGGCCCTACTTCATGAGCCAAGAAGGCACGCTCGATCTCGGCTTCTACGGCAACCAACTGCTGTATCAGTTCTTCTGGCTGAACATCATTCTGCTGGGCTTCAACCTGCTGCCGTCCTTCCCCATGGACGGCGGGCGCATTCTACGAGCCCTGCTCTCGCAACGAATGAACCCGAGCCGCGCCACGATCATCGCTGCCACAATCGGCAAGGTGGCGTCGGTCCTGTTCATCCTCGGTGGGATCTTCTGGGTCGCCGAGTATTGGCTCATCTGGATCATGATCGGGATCAGCAACTTCATGGTCTGCCAGCAAGAACTGATGCTGGCCCGCGAAGAGAACCCGTACGGCCAACCGACCTTTGCGTACGGCGGATTCGAGGGGGCGTACGGCGGCTACTCTGCCACCGACGAGACCGACGACGAGCGCGAACCGCGGCGGGGGCCGATCCGGCGATTCCTCGACGCGCGAGCCGAGCGAGCTCGCGTGCGCGAAGCGATCGACGAAGCCGAACTCAAGGCCAACGTCGACGACCTCCTGCGCAAGGTATCTGAGGTCGGCATGGACGGTTTGACCGACGAAGAGCGACGCTTCCTGGAGAAGGCAAGCGACCGCTACCGGAAGTCTTGAGCCCACTATTAGCCCACTAGGGTAATCGCCAGGTGAACGATCCGCCGTTCTGCGCCGCGAGGGCCTGCATGAACGGGCGGCCGGCATCGCTCTCGGAGACCAACATCGTATCGATAGGGACGGCGCCGTAGTTGGCGGAGCCGATGTTCACCAGCGCGTTGCCGGCGTCTTGCGGCTCTCCGTCACTGACGACAATGAGGCGCCGGTCCGGCTGTTGACTCTGCTGCACGATCTCGAGTGCTTTCACGCCCGCGGGGCCAACCATGGTAATGCCGCCCGGCTCGATCGCGTCGATCCACGCCACCGCGCGATGCTTGTTGACGGAATCGGCAACCACGGGGTGGTCACGCCACGCCACGGTGTTGGATGAAAACGCGACTAACCCGAGTTCCGATCGACGCGACAGCTGCTCGATCGCCCGCCCGAGTTCGAACTTCAGCAGCGCCAGCCGCTCGCCAGCCATGCTGCCCGACTTGTCGATGACCCAAACGAACGCGTCACCTTCGAAGTACTGATCGAAGAAGAGAATCTCCTGGGGTACCGGCTCTGGCTCATCTTCGAATCCGGCTCCGCTCGCGGGTAGGTCCAACGGCACTTTGGGTCGCGGGTCTTCGTTGGCAATCAACGCTTGCGACAACCCGCCCCGCGGCGGTGGAACGCTCAGCGCGATGCATGCCATCAGGCACGTCAGCAAGAGACACGCGGGCGCCGCTCGCTGAGGACCCACGCTTCGACGCCTCTGTCCTCCCTCACGAGTCCGGCAACCGTCCCCATCACTCCCGGGAATCCGCATGTGACTCCCTTTCCTGCCCCAGCAACCCTCGACTCGGACGAACCGCGCGGCTCGGCAAATGAATCGAGTACGAGCGTGGCTGGCTCTGGCGTAGGGCGACTCTCGGCGGCTACGGAACGTAGCCCGAAGAGATGCCGGAAGTCGCAGCTGCCCCCCCTGTGTGAACTGCCCCTCTGAATTGGTCGGCCGGATTGCTCGGGCTTGGAGCTTTCCATCCGGGTCGTCGTCGCTCGAAAAGTGCTCGAGACGGGCAATAGCGACCGCAGGCGACGGTCGGGTGGGAAGCGTGGGTCGCGCCCAGTATTGTATTGGTCGACTCAGACGCGACTCTGTAGCCCCCCGGAAACCTGTAGCCCCCCGGAAACAAGGAACCTCGTCATGGACCGCCCGGCAGCAGTCATCTCGATCCTGGCATCCCCGGTTTTGGCATCCCCGGTTTTGGCTCATCGCTCACGGCTGCTCACCGCTTTGCTTTTCTCACTTGCACTCCTCACCGTCGAGTTGCCAGCGCTTGCACAAACAGCGGGTGCGGTTGGCTTCTCAACGAGCGACGCCGTCGAGGCGCAGCAAGATCCACCGGTCGCGGGAACCGGTGCGGGTAAGCCGACGGACGCGCCAGCTGCAACTCCGAAGGTCGCCTCGGATCCGAAGGCGGTCGAAGTCATTCAACATGCGATCGAGAAACTCGGCGGGCGCGACAAACTCGACCGAGCGAGAAACGCTCGAGTCGTGCTGCGTCAATCACTTCCCGGAGGGGTCGTCGGTACCATCCTCTTCACGATCACCACACGACGAGACGGTGCGCGTCAGGTGATCAAGCAGATCGGCGAGAAACACCAAGTGCTCGGGCACTTCAAGAAGACGTACTGGATGACGATGTTCCCGGACGAGGTCGTGTCGATGCCGGTCGCAACGCGCACCGCGTTCGCACGCGAGGCCGACCTCGACACGTTATTGCTGGATTACGGGTCGAAACGATATCGCGCTCAATCGATTCCCACTCCGAATGGCGAAGGGGCGCGCATCGCGTTCGAACCACAACCACGAAGCAACTCCGGTGAGGCCGACTCGCATCCTCATCAACGTATAGAGGTGACATTCGGGGCAAAGAATGGCCTACCCGAGTCCATCGAAGTGCGCGTGCCACACCCGCGCCGCCGCGGGGAGTCCCTGCACGTGACCACGGTGCTGTCGGAGTATCGGATTGTCGATGGGGTTCGCGTGCCGCACAAACGAGAGACGGTTCTGAACGGCGTGGTCACGATGGTCACGACCGTCGTGGAATGCAGCTTCGGCATGGAGCTCGCCGACACGCTGTTCGAGCGCCCGCTCTAGCCCGGTAGCGGGCGCACGGTGCGACTTCCCTACAGGAAGTAGTCGTTGCGCTCGGGGCTCGCCTCTAGCGTCTCGAGCTTCTCAGGGTTCTGGATCAGATCTTCGATCATCCAGTTCGCGCTGTTGTAGAGGCACGTGACCTCTTTGCACTCGCACGACGCGTCGAACGTCTGGATCAACTTGCCCATGCTCTTGCGAGTCTCTTGGTACTCTTCGTCGCTGGCGTACGCGTGCTTCTCGGCGAGCTGCGCCTGCGGCACGTGGCGGTAGACTGGGCAGTTGTACAACCCGAGCGGGCTCAAGACTTGACGGAAGTACGTGAAGTGGCAGTTGCGCGGCTGCTTCATGTACTTGGCGTAGCTCTTGTTCTCGAGCACGCGAAGGTTGGTGCTCTCGACCACCTTGAACGTATCGCTCTCATGCTGCTTCGCCACTTCAACACTGGCTCGAATGCGCGCAATGATGTCGTCGAAGTCGGTCCACGAGTCGTTGACGCCCAAGATCTCCGCGTTGTTGTCGGGGGAGCGGACCAAGAACGGCTTCACCGAGATGTAGTCGAAGAGATGGTCCTTGGCGAGCTTGGTCGCCGTTTCGATCTCATGAATGTTCTCGACGATCTTGGAGTCGTTGGTGAACGCACCCTTCCACGTCACGATGAACGAGAAGCCGATACGTAGGTTCGGGAACTTCGTCTTCACCTCTTTGACGTCCGCGCAGATCTGCTCGAGCGTGATCGCCTTCTTCGGCTTGTGCATGGCTTGAAACGTCGGGTCGGTTCCCGAGTCGAGCGACAAGCGAATCCAGTCGTCCTGGTCGAACCGTTCACCGACCTCATCGATACGGCGCATGCCGCTGCCGTTGGAGACGACCGACACCTGGCAGCCGCGATCCTTGAGCAGCTCGACGATCTGACCGAACTTCGGGAACACCGTCGGCTCGCCACCCCCGATGAGGATGACGCTCTTCATTCCCTTGTCACACATGCGCTCGAGCGACGCGACCAACTTGTCGTACGCGTACTTGATCCCCATATTGAGGATGTCCATGTCGACGCAGTGGTCGCACGCGTAGTTGCACGCCGTCGTCAGGTCGAGGTTGATCGACACGGGCGCCCGGTCCGGGCCCTGGCCGTACAGCTCCTCGGGATTGTCGCTCGCACGGATATCGGCCTGCCACTGGACGTACTCTTTGAGGGAGTCGATCAGCGACGGCTGAAGGAGCTTGTTCCCGAAGTCGTGGATAGGTGCCAGCTCTTTGTTGGTCTGATCGGTGTCTGCGGTCATCGCTATCCTCGACTGGTCTCAACGGTAGGAAAAAGGACTCGGGTTCGGTCGGGCCCGACCCTAACCGGTCCGCACATCTCCGGCAAGTGACGACGCCGCAGAACGGGCCGGCGGGCTAGTCTCTAAACCGTTCCCGATACGCGTCGTACAACTCGAGAAGCGCGCGCATCCGGGGCGCGATGTGTTGCGGCCCGGTCGAGTGGGCGCCGTCGGTGAACGCGGTCGCTCCGGAGGTGACATCGGCGATGAAATCGGCGATGAGCTGGGACATTGGATCTGAAAGTGGCACCGAGCGGCCGGAGCTGTCCGCACGATCGTGAAACGACATACGGTACGACTCCGGCTCGATCTCGCGGTGGGCGAAGCGGCCGTCGATTCCGTAGCCGGCCGGGCGCGGCGGCTGCGGAGAGTGCCGAAGCTCGACCCGGGTCGCGATCGTTCCGGTCTGCCCCGGGTAGTCAAACCGAAGGAGTAGCTCCGTCGCAGAGACCGCTTCGAATTCAATGCCGCCGAGCGGAACGTCATCCAGCGGTGACAAGACCTGAAGCAAACTGAGCACGTGCGACAACGAGTCGGTGATGCGACCCGAGTCGTGAGCGGCAGGGCCCAACAGAAACTCTAGCGAGGTCGCGGAGAAGGCGTCCGACGGATACAGATCGCGGTACGCCGCTAGCGTATACGGCCACTGAACGTTCTCGCGCAGTACGAGGTCACGGTCGACGAAGGCGCGCGCGAGTCGCGCACTCTCTGCTCCCGGATCGAATGCGCTCGCGTCGGCCCCTGCCCACACGAACGGCTTCTCACACAGCACGTGCTTGCCGTAATCGAGTGCGTGTTCGAGACACGAAAGGTGGGACTCATGCGGAGACGCGATCGCGACCGCGTCGATGTCGCTCGCCGAAAAGAACGCCGTGGGGTCACTGTACGCATGCGCCGTGATTCCGACCGAGCGCAACTCTTCTGCCGCGGTATCGGCGCTCGCTTGCGACGTGCCGAGCACCCCGGTGACCGACGCGTCGAGTTCATGAAAGAACCGAGCCATGTAGGGACCGAGCCCTTGTCGGTTGCGCCGGGCCCCGACGATTCCGATGCGCGGGACGTCCGTCACGAATCACTCCGGACTCGCGCGACGCCGAGCGAATCGAAGCGGTCGGCAAGTTCGTCCGGCAGCTCGTGTACGAACCGGTCTAGCTGGGGCAAGTAGCCGATGGCATCCGCGAGCCGGTACAGTCCGAGTTCCGTCTTCATGTCGGGAATCCGTCCGTCTCGGCAACGTCGAATCGCATCACGCAGCTCGAGCGCCACGGCGACGGTCGTTTCTTCCATGACGCTGCCATCGCCGGCCGGCTCTTGGCGCTCGATCCCGGTGAAATCCGCCGCGCAGAAGTAGACTTTCTCGTCGGAGATGCCCGGGCTCGCGAACGTCCCCCCGCCCAAAGAACCGATACGATCGAGCGGCACCCGATACCCGGCCTCTTCGTACGACTCTGCCGACGCGCGCCGCTGCAAGCCGTCCGGACCGTCGTCGCCGTCCTCGATCAATCCCGCGACCAACTCGACAATCGAGAGGTACTCGCGCTCATCCGGCAGGACCAGCTGCTTGTCCTTGCGCAGATAGATCGGCGCCCGCGGCCCCTCCTTGAGTACCACGGAAACGCGGCGCTCTTCGCCATCGGATTCGACGTTGTAGAGAACGATGGCCACCGCATCGGCCGACGGACGAGTGACGATGTCACAGGGATAGTCGTCGGACGTCGTGCCGTCACCGTACTGATTGCGCAGCGTCAATCGACGGAGACGCAGGAACCCGACGTCACAGCGGCTCTCAGCCGTGTGATCGGCAACGATCTCGATCTCTTTCAGAACCAGGGCCATGCGACGCACTCAACCTTGCGTCGGCGCGGGAACGGTCTTCTCCCGCAACTTGGGGCTCGTCTGGTACTCCTTGGGAATTCCTTGCTCGTCTTCCCACGCCCAGAACCAGCCGGTGATCACCTTCTTGTAGTAATCCTCGCTGGAGTCGAGTTGCAAGGCGCTATCGCGCAACAGAATGTCCCCGAGTGCGCGGTCTGCAATGTGGTAGTACCGCAACTCTTGGGCGGTCTCGCCGGTCAGGCCGGGGTAGTCCCCTTTGAGCTTCACCGGTCGGTCATCGAGAATGAGCGACAAAAGGTACGGCACCGCACGGTGTCCGATCTCGACGTAGCTACCGATGACATCGTTGAAGGTGCGCTCTTCGAACGGATCACCCAACGCGTACTCGAGCTGCTTGACCTCGGCGTTGAGCAACATCTTCCCGGCGACGAGTCGCTCCGACAGCTTGGTCGCGGCGTAGCGACGAATGTCGCGCTTGGCGTCGTCTTTCTCGGTGCGTCCGTTGATCATACCCGGCTCGGGAACGTCGAAGTACTCTTCGGACTCCTCGGACCCTTCCTCAGCTTTGTTGTCAGTGAGGGTGACTTGCGCAAACGCTTTGTATTGATGTTCGAGGTGCTGGCTCTGACCACCGAAGTCAAACGTCACTTGCTTGTGATACTTGCACTCGATTTCGCCCTTGATCGTGTAGCGCGCCTGCTCCGGAGTCGACACCGGCGTAAATCCATGAAGTAACATCTGCTTGATGAACAGGAACTCCGCGATGTGATCGGTGGTCGACTCGCCATCCATCACTTCTTTGACCTCGACGTAGAACGTGCCGCGATCGAGAACTTTGGGCGTGACCTTGGGAACGGACTTGCCGGGTGAAACACCGGCCGGCTGACTGGTTGCCGTAGGCGCCTCCCCGGCGGCCGGCATGCGTTCGGTGCATCCGCAACCGACCAGCGATACGGCGCAGATCACCAGAAACAGCGTCCACGACCGTGGCGAAAGACAGCAGCGCGTTTGACGACAGGAAGTACGAGGTGCTCGAGTCAACAGTTCCAAAGTCGGTCCTCCGGTCTCAGAGACGACATCTCACCCGCGGGAGGGCCGTCGTCGATCTGTCTGGGACGACGTGTTCGTCGTCTCGATCCCGTGATATAAAACCGGATCGTCCTGCGAAAGGAAAGTAGTGGCTACCGATAGCGTCCCATTCGTGAAAATGCACGGACTCGGCAACGATTACGTCTACCTCGACGAGCGAGAGACCGTCATCGGCGACGTCCCGGCGTGGTCGCGCGTCCTCTCGGAGCGCCACCGAGGCGTCGGATCGGACGGGTTGATCGTACTACGTCGCGACGCCGAACACGCCTGCCGCATGGAAATGGTCAACGCAGACGGCAGCCACGCCGAAATGTGCGGCAACGGAATTCGCTGCGTCGCGCGACTCGCGCGAGAGCGCGGATACGCCGACACGGACACCTTCACCATCGCCACCGACAACGGCCCGCTGGAAGTTGAAGTGCGCCTCGCTGACGATCCGCCAAGTGTACGTGTCGGCATGGGCCGCGCCGTGATCGAAGAGGCAGATGCCTCCGTCGAAGCGGGAGGCCGAACTTTCGTCGGCTCCATCGTCGACGTCGGCAATCCGCACTTCATCGTGCCAATCGATATCGACTCCCGCGAATTCCCGTTGGAACAGTTCGGTCCGCTGCTCGAAATTCACCCGCGATTCCCGCACCGCGCCAATATCGAATTCGTCCACGCCACCACCCGCCAGGACATCGCCTTTCGCGTCTGGGAACGCGGGTCGGGTGAAACCCAAGCGTGCGGCACCGGCGCCACCGCCGCCGCCGCCGCGCTCTACGCCAAAGGAGTCGTCGACGCCACGTCGACCGTGCACCTGCTCGGCGGCGACTTAGTCATCGAAGTCCACGACGACGGACACACCTGGATGACCGGCCCCGCCGAAGTGAGCTTCCACGGCACGTTCGCGCGCAGTTTGGTCGAGGGCGCGCGGTAAAGCGAAGAGATCCAACGGCGGCGGCCCACGACAAGGGCCTTGTTCACCACGACATCACGCCGGATAACATCACGGTGTCGAAGTCGCGGCAAGTGAAGGTCACGGTCCTGAGACTGGCCAAGCCGCTAGACACCGAGCAGCACATGACGGCGAACCACGCGGGGATGGGTCCGCCACTTGTGTACCACGCTGTGTCCGACGCCAACCGTTCTCGGGTCGTTCGAAGTCCGAAGTGACGGCCGACCCGATCGCCGCCGGCGACGTCACCGAGACTCACACGCTCCGCCGCGGATCCTTCAAGCCATGGAGCCGAAGGTTAGAGCGCGGGAATGTGCTGGAACAAGAACTCGCTCCAGTCCGCCACCGTCACCACGAAGTTGGCCTGCGGGATCACGACTTGCAGTCCGTAGCCGCACCCCGGAGGGTTCGGGTCTGAGATTCCGATCATCGGGGACTCCAGCGGGAACACGTCTCCGAACGAGTGCCAGTGCGGTGGAGAGCAAGAGTCGAACGGACTGTTGCCGAGGATGAACTGGTAGATCGGGTAGTGCAGCCCCCCGATGACCACGCACGGGACCGCGACGCTCTCTTCCATGGTGACCGGGTCGGTGAACGGCTGCAGCACGTACGCCACGGACGGCACTACGTTGACCGTCACGTCGGTCGGATCCGTCTCACCGCCGGAGTAGACCATCTTGTACTGGAAGGTCACCAGTGGCCCCCCGAACGTCAGCGGTGATACCTCGAACGTCCCGTTGGGGTTGAACGAGAACAGCGACGGATCGAGCGCGGGTGGTGTGACGAGTTCGTAGACCACCGGTCCCGGAGGTGCCGTGTCGTTGGCGGAAACGTCTCCCGAGTTGACCATGCCGGGAGCCATGTCGAACGCGTCGGCGATGGCTTCCGCAGTGACCGGATCCTCCAGTTTGATCATGTCGATGATCGTTTCGAGCTGGATCTCCGCTGTGAGCATGAGCTGGTTGAGGGCCCGTCCCGCGGCCAGGATCGTGTCGGGGGATCGGCACGCCGCCCAATCGATGAGGATGTCGTCCCCAGGGTTCTTGGCGACGAGTTCCGCGATGATCTCGGAGAGCTTCCTCGAACCCTTGACCATGTAGGTCTGGTTGCCGACAACGATCTGCAGCCCTTTGGGCGCGTGGAGGATGTGCTCCGGGATGACAGCGCCCCTTCCCGTGTACACGTACCGACCCGCGCTTCCGCCCACGTCGACGACGCGCCCGAACTGATCGGTGATCGTCTGACCGGCCTTGCCGTGGAAGCGAACCGTGACGTTTGCGTTCGGCGGCAGGCGGAAGAACTTCCCGGTCATCGATCCGTGCCCACTGAGCGCCCGGTACACGCCCTGCCGCATGCTGCCGTCCGCGGCCTTGACGAGGAACGACCGGCCGAATGTGAAGAACTCCACCGCCGCGCGACTCCCGGCGCGAAGTTCAAGAGCCGCGACGCGACTGGCCCGGAGCAGCTGCGAACCTTGGAGCCCTGCGGTCACGAGCTTCAGGAGCCCGGCGGCGCCCTTCAAACAGCGCTCGGCCGTCGACAAGCGACGGATGTTGCCGGAGGCGACGAAGTCCGTGATGTCGTAGTTCTCGTACGCTTCGTGGAGCTCGGTCGTGCCCCCGGTGTCGGAGATCGCGAGACCGATCGTAAGGAAGAACGCCGCGGTCGGACTGTGGCCGTCCTCCATCAACAGATCGATCGAGCGCTCGAGATGCTCACGCTCCTCCTTGTGAGCGCGCGCCGCCCAACTGTCCTCCGTGAGCGAGCCCCAGAAACCGCCCCACCACTCTCCCCACGTCAGGCTCGACTGCGGTCGCACCGGCGGTTTACCGCGCAGACCGAACGGATCGCTCTCGGTGAGCGGATCGTTGCCGGCGAAGGTGTACGGGTTGCCGACGTTGCTCGGATCGTGCACCGGATCGCGCTGCAGAAACCGACCGGTGCTCGGATCGTAGTGCCGATATCGGAAGTAGTAGAGTCCGGTTTCGAAGTCGTAGCGCCGACCTTGGAAAAGATACGGGTTGGCGATCGAGAGCGACTGAGCCGGAGTACCGAAGTCCTGGTAGACCGTTCGCTCGACCACGGATCCGGTGGAGTCGGTCACCGCCACGACATCGCCACGCGCATCCGGATGGAAGTAGAACGTGCCCGCCCCCTCCGGATGGAACGTCGTTCGGACCATCTGGATCGGCTCGTCCGACCCGCGGCCATAGACGTAGGTCACTTCGGTCCCGGCCGGTCCGACCTCCTCGATCACACGGAACTCCGTGTCGTACAAGTAGCGCACGTCTCGAACGACGAGACCCGGAGTGCCGAGATCGAAGACCACTCTCCGGACGCGACGATTCAGCGCGTCGTACTCATAGCTGGCGATCGGCGCACTGTCGCTCTTGCGGGTGACCTCGACCAACCGGTTTCGATAGTCGTACGCGAACAGCCGGCCTCCGTCGTCGACGAGGTTCCCGTTGAGATCGTGAACGCGCGCGCCTCCTGCGATCGCAGTGTACTCGTTGACCGCGTTCACCGTATGCGTCGTCGTGACAGCACCGGAGGAGCCGGTAACATCCTGCACCTCGCGGCGGTTGCCGACCCCGTCGTACTCGTATGCGGTCGACTGCAGGTCACGCGGCACGGCTGCCGCTCCCCCGCCTTGGTCGTACTGCGCGTCGGTGACGCGGTAGGCCGAATCGAACGTGAACTGGTCCTCGAGCGAAGAGTCCTCGACCCGACGCTCGAGAGTTCGACGATGCGCACGATCGTACTGGTACTCGCGGTTCACGAACGCCGCCCCCAACCCGTCGACGTGCCTCAACACCGTCACGCGTTTGAACGAATCGTGCCCTATGTCTTCGTCTGCGGTGTCGTTGAGATGCGTGAGCGCGGTACCGTTGCCGTGATCCCGGTGGAGCAGTCGGTCTCCGGACATCGACCCGGACGGGCCGAACCAGAAGAAGCTTCCCAGCGCGAGTCCTCCGTCGGTCCGTTCCTTCAACCGATCCGTGGCATCGTAGTCGCTCTCGATCGCACGTCCGCCGGGGTACGTCGTCGATAGAACACGAGCATCCCCTGCGTACACCGAGGAGCAGACGGCGAGACCCTGACGCTCCTCGAGAGTTCGAGCGAGGGAGTCGTACACCCGCTCCACGGTGTGAACCGCCCCGGCCGCCGAATCGGCCCTCGTGAGACGTGACATGCCGTCGTATTCGTAGCTCTCCGAACTGACGCCGACCACGCCCGACGCCGCGATCACACTTCGCGTCTTGGCACGGTCGAGGACATCGAACACGGTGTTCACGACCGTCCCGTTGGCGTCCGTGAACTGCACCAAGTTGCCGTCTCGGTCGTAGACGTACGACTCGAACGAAGCGTCCGCGTAGAGTTTCTGCACCAATCGGTCCAGCGGATCGTAGACGTACCCCGTCGTGTTGCCGGCATCGTCGGTCAACTGGGTCAGGCGGGAGTTGGCGTCGTAGTCGAAGTCGACCACGATCTGCCCATCCGGGTTGAACGGATTGGAGAAGTCGAGCGGCTGCCCGCCCACTCCACCGATACGAACATCGAGGATCTCGGACGTCAGGCGGTCTCGTCCATCGAACAGCCGGGTGATCGTGTTTCCGGGCTCGTTGGTCTCGCCCGGGTAGAAGCCGAGCGGATCCGGAATGACGTCCCCCTTGGCGTCGGAAATCGAGATCAAGTTGTCCCGAGAGTCGTAGCCGTACCGCTGCGTGTGATCGGCCGACACCCGGACGATCCGATCGAGTTGGTCGTAGCTGGAGAATCGAACGTACTCTTGCTCGTCGAGCAACCCGTCCGCCGAGACCTCGAAGGCGTGCTCCTCGATGACGTTGGAGTTGCGATCGTAGACCCGCTCGATCCGATTCTGGAGGGCGTCGATGCGGGCGATGGGGCGGGAAGCTCCATCGTAGATCGTCTCGTGGACCTGGCCGTCATCTTCGACCACGAACACGACACGGGACAACGCATCTCGTTCGACGCGGCTGCTGACCACTCCGTCCGAGTTCCCATCGAGCAGCGTCACCGGATTCGTCGGCGAGAAGCCCGCGGCGAGGAACAGATCTTGATCCGCACGGTACACCCGACCGAGCTCGTCGATGTGAAACTCGAAGTCGGACAACGGAACCGGGGCCGCGGCCGGCTGCCCAGCCGGATGGCCGAGTCGTTGACGGCGAACGACGTTCGAAGCGGCATCGTAGGTCGAGACGATCTGGTTCCCTAGAGCATCCGTGATGACCACGGGTCGATCGAAACCGTCGTAGGTGTGGATCGTCGCTTCGGGCTCACCGTCCCCATCGTTGTCCTCGGCATCGACTAGACGCAGAACGTTGCCGTTGAGGTCATAGTCGAAGCGCGTGGTCGCCGCGGCGGGAGAACCGCTGCCCCGAGTGATCTCGAACGGTAGATTGCGTTCGTCGTAGGTGAAGACGGTGCGGTCACCTTCGGGACGCTCTACGACCGACAGCAGCTCGTTCGGGTCGTACTCGAACGTGGTCGTGAGGACCGTCGTCGCGTCGACCTCCACCGTGGACGCCACGAGATTGCCGAGCAGGTCGACCGTGCGCGTCAGATCCACGAACGCGCCGACGCCCGGCGTCGTGAGGTCGCGATTCTCGACCTCTTGCAGGACCAGCCGTCCGTTGTGGTCGCGGGTGAAGCGGGTCGTGTACGCGAACGCCGACTCGCCCGTGACCAACTCGCCACTCGATGTCGCCAACGAGACGTCGGCTCCGCGCGTCACGGTCACCGTCTCGTTCAACGCGTTGACCTCGAACGAGTGCGCGACGCCGCGCGGGTTCCGCGTCCAGATCACGTTACCCACCACGTCGTACCGCGACTCGGTCGTCAGCATGGTGGGAGGTTCGGTGGCCGTGCGACGCGCGGAGTCGGCAGCGTCGACGGTGATCACCGCGGGGTACCCGAGCGGGTCGTTCGTCAGGGTCGCAGTCGACGCTACCGTCAGTACGCCATCCCCGTCGGGGTCGTTCTCGGGGTAGTACTCCGCGCGGGTAACGTTGCCTTCGGGATCGATGATCGCGGCGATCTGCCCCGAGTCGTTCCACTGCAGTTCGGTCACGATCTCCTGGGAGGTTGCGCCGAGTCGGAGCGCGAGTTCCGAGCCCGCCTCCAGCGTCACGGTCGGTTCGTCCAGACGCACGCGGTTGCCGAACCGCTGATCGATCACGCCATCCGCGTTGCGATCCCCGAGGCCACGCACGATCGAACTCAGGTCGATGTCGAACTCGGTCGCGTCCGATACCGGAAGCGTCGACTCCTGATAGTCGAACGTCCAGCGGGTCGTGTAACGTTCCTCGCTCGCGACGCCCAGTGGCGGGACGAACGCGGACGCCGTGGCGCGCGCGTCGACGCGAGTGGCGAGCTGTTGATAGAGCGGCTCGTAGGTATAAGTCTCGACGAGATCCTCGCCACCGCCACGCGGTCCCGCCACCAACCGCAACTCGATCACGTTCTGTTGGGCGGCCCGAGGTCCGGGTGCGTCGTAGGTGCGCAGAACTTCGTTGCCCTCGGGGTTCACCTGCCGGACGAGTTGACCGTCCGCGTCGTACTCGAACAGCGTCGCGTAGTTCGCCGGCTCACCCGGACGAAGTCCGAGCGTCAGTTCGCGAGTCGCCACGCGATGGCCACGCTCATCGAAATCGTGCTCGATGAGAGTCCCGTTGCGTTGCGTCTCGAACACGGTCCACCTCACGAGACCTGGACTGCCCGGAGGCGTCGCGGAGTTGACGACTTGATAGGAAAACGTTCTCGTTCCGCCGGCCATCACTGCGCTGGCGTTGATGCCGCCCTCGGTCTCGGACAACGCGCGGCCCAACGTCAGCGAGTCCGCGGGATCGGTGCCGTACGTCCACGACAGCGCGGGCGGACCTCCGACCTCGACCTCTTGCGGGAACGTAACGGTGAGCAACCGATGGTCGCCGTCGTAGCTGTACTGCTCGGTGCGTCCGTCCGGGAAGTCGTTGCCGATCGAAGTGTCGACCACGATCGGGGTCCGCGTCGACACGAGACGGCCACTCGAGTCGTAGCCGTACACTACTTCACGCCCGGCGTAGTCGATGACCCGAGTGATCCGCTCGACGCCGTCCGGCGCGAGTTCAAACACGACCTCGATCTCGCGACCGTACGCATCGACGATGAGGTCGAGGCGATCGCTGCCATCGTAGAAGAGCCCAACGGTATGCCCGAAGCGATCCTCGCACCGGTCGAGCCGTCCGTCGGCCAGGTAGAATCGCTTGTACCCGTCGGGCGCGCGATGGACGAACATGCCATCGAGTTGCGCGACGAGCATTCCGAAGTGACCGACGGGAGCGACGAAAGAATCATCCGGCTGGCGTAACCAGGTGTCGCTATGGCCGTAGCCGTTGTGGCGGACGACGTCGCCTCCGCTCAGAATTTCGAGCCGATCGCCGTAGTTGAATGACCAACCCCGGCCGAGCGGCCCGTCGTCGAGAGCACGACTGCGATACCGACGATTCCAAGCGAAGTGGGCATGACCCCGACCCTGGATCATGAAATCGGATCGATCGAGTCGCACTTCGCCGTGAGGCAGCGTGACGTGCCCGACCATCGCCACGGCATCGGAGTCCCCATCGTCGTGCGGGACCTCTTGCTCCGGGATGTCGATCGTGTCGGCAAGGGCGACGAACGATACGACCGGCAAGGGCGCGACAGTCGCGGATACTTGCTGCCGACCTCCGATCGACCCGAGCACCCAGGTGGCGGCCGCCCGGCCGACGACATCGGTCGAGATCGGCTGGGGCTCGACGATGCTTCCGCCCCCGGTGACGATCGCGAACGTCACCGCGACCCCGGGCAGCGGATCTCCGAACTGGTCGAGCACTTCCACGACGAGGGGATCCGCGAGCGGCCCGCCGCCGAACCCACTCTGCCCATCGCCCGACACCGCCGCGAGCACCGTCGGCACGAGCGTGATCGGACACGGCGGGAACGAGTCACAGCTCGAACTCGGAAGATCCGTTCCGCATTCGGGGAACGGCGCGGGAATCACCGGGGATCCCGGAACGAAAAGGTATCCGAGCATGTAGATCGCGTCGGCAATGTCGACGTCACCATCGGCGTTGGCGTCGCAGGCGGCATCGCAGACGAGCGTAAACCCGGGTGAGAACAGGAAGTCGAGCAACGTCACCGGATCGGAGATCTGCACCGACGCATCCGCATTACAGTCTCCCCGAATGAACGGTTGCTGGGCTTGAGCTTCGCTCGCTCCGACAAACAAGCCCGTCACCAGAGCTGCGACACGTAGGCGCGCCAGCACAGAGTATCGAGACATCGTCGACTCCTTCGAGTAGCGGCCGCGACAACGGTCTCGATCGGCGGTCCGAGACCAGAGCCCGTTCACGAGCGGCGGTGGTGATGCGTCAGGGCGCGCCGTTTCGACGGAGCCTCTCCCCACATCCCCATGCGACGTCGACGAGCGAGGGTGACACGCGTGGAGACGGATTCTCGAGAAATCGCGCCACGATTGTGGCGCGCCGGTGACCTCGGCATCGCGACGTCGTCTCTCCCCGAGATCGATCCCCCAGGCGATGGTCGCAGCCGCCGATGACGCGAGTGTCGTCGGCTCGATGAGCGCTGGTTCACCAAGCGCTCGTGCGTTCCTGTCCCTACTGTGGCGCACTTCACTTGCGCCCACGCTGAATTGTGCTCCTGCCTACATCTCCCAATCGGATCTCGTCCGACGTAGCGCTTCGCGCATTCGTTCAGCAGGCGATGGAATGCCATTGGATGATCCAGCGCGCTGCACAAGTCATGACCAACATCGTTAGACAACGCCCTTGGTCGTCCGACTAATGCGCCTTCGCGACCTCCGCCGTGACCGCGCGGATCGTCATCGCGGCACTCCTAGCGCTGGCAATGCGCTCGATTCGCCTCGGGCTGTTGTCGATAGTTCCGAACGTCGTCCCGCTTCTCGGAGGTGTCGTCTTCGTCCATCTCATGGGCCGCACCCTCGACATCGGAGGAACCGTCGTCGCGAGCGTCTGCCTCGGGATCGCCGTCGACGATACGATTCACATCATCACGGGTTACGGAATGGGCAAAGCGAAAGGGCTCAGCAGCGAAGCGGCACTGCTCGAAACGCTCGAGCACCGGGGCGGCGCGCTGATCAAGACGACGCTGATCCTCACCGCCACCTTCAGCGTCTTCGTATTCGGAGAGTTCGTACCCAACACGATGTTCGGCGTCCTCTGCGCAATTGTGCTCGGAATCGCGTTACTGGCGGACCTAACACTCCTGCCCCTACTGCTACTGATCATCGATCGCAGCCCGCTTCGGTCCAAGCACCAGCAGCCCGCCAAGCTCACTTAGCTACGCTAGAACCGGACGCCGGGCTTGCCGGTGACTTCGCCGATGACGCGGGCGTCTTCGCCGAGCTCGTTGAGTTTGCCGACAATGGTCTTGGCGTTGCGGGCGGGAACGATGACGGTCAGGCCGATGCCTTGGTTGAAGACGCGGTCCATCTCTTTCTTCGGGACGCCGGCGCGCTGCAACATGTCGAAGATCGGGGGGCGCGTCCAGCTCTTGCGGTTGAGCTTCACGCCGAGGCCTTTGGGTAGAACGCGTGGAATGTTTTCGACCAGTCCGCCGCCGGTGATGTGGGCCATGGCGCGAATCGGGGAGCGGCCGTTGTAACTGTCGAGCAGTGCCATCACCGGTCGCACGTAAAGTCGAGTGGGCTCCAATAGTTCTTCACCAAGGGTGCGGCCTAGTTCGTCGTGATGCTTCGCTAGTGCGCGCTTGCCGCCCGATCCTTCGACCAGCGCTCGTCGCACCAGCGAGAAGCCGTTGGAGTGCACGCCGCTCGAGGCGACACCGATGACGGCGTCCCCCGCTTTGACCTTCTTGCCGTCGATGATCTTCTTGCGTTCGACGACGCCGACGGCGAAGCCGGCCAGGTCTAGTTCGCCCTTCTTGTAGAACCCGGGCATCTCCGCGGTCTCCCCACCGAGCAGCGCGCAGTCGGACAACTCGCAACCACGAGCGACGCCGCGGACGACGGTTTCGAGATCTGCCGGGTCGACCGCTCCGGTTCCAATGTAGTCGAGGAAGAAGAGCGGGCGGGCGCCGCCGACGATCATGTCGTTGACGCACATGGCGACGAGGTCGATGCCCATGGTGTCGAAGCGACCGGTCATGAACGCGATCTTGAGTTTAGTGCCGACACCATCGGTGGCGCCGACCAAGATCGGATCGGTAAGTTCGCTCTTCGACAGCATGCCTTTGCCGAACAGCCGGAACAGTCCAGCGAACCCACCGTGCGATTCCGGCAGAACGTGATCGTTATGAGTGCGCTTCACGCAATCAGCGATGCGATCGACCACTTCGTTGCCGGCGTCGATATCGACTCCCGCCGCTCGGTACGTCATATCGTTCTTCGCCTTGGACGCCGGGCGCTTGGATTTTCGGGAGCGCTCCTGAGTGGGACTCATGCGTTCATCTCTGGTTCGTGGTATCGGTGTTCTTGGTGCCGGTATTGTCGGTGTCGGTTTTCTCGGTAGCACGGTTCTTAGTTGCACTGTTCTCGGTCGCACTGCCCTCGCTAGAAGCACTGGGGGCGTCAGCCTCGGAGCGCCCCGCGTCCGCAACCACGGGAGCGGTCGCCGCGGGGGTCCCGTTCAGTTCCCAGCCCCACTTCTCATCGATGTCCACGCGACGAAGTTGGCGTTCGAATTGTCGTGCCCGCCGGGGATCGTCGTCCGCCAGCGCGATTCGCCACGCCAAATGGATCAAGTCGACATCGTCGGCGGCAACCTTCAGACCACGATCGACCGCGGCCGCGGCCGCGACTAGTTCGTTGCGAACATAGGCGACGCTCGCTTCGCGAATCACCGTCTCGACCCGTTGCTTGCGACGCCGGATGCGCGCCGGCGAGGTGACGATGACGGTCCCCACCATCGAGATCATGGTGGCGATTGCGGCGGCGGCCGATCCGACGAGGCCGGTCCACTCGGGAGCACCGAGCCACAACCCCGAGTAATCGAGAAAGGCGAAGTCCCAGCCGAAGAAGCCGACCGCCATCAGCAAGAAGCCGGTGAACGTGCGCCCCATGAGGATGGCGACCGAACCAGGTATGGCGGATAGCGCGATGAGGAAGATGCGGCGCAACTGGCGAATCTCTCTGTGGGGAATCGAAGCGCGGGCGGGCCAAAGTAACGTCGATTCGAGGAACGAACCGGCGATTATGGTGGGGTCGGTCCGAGGTGAAAGCAAATATCCGAGACCGGGCACCTCTGGTAGGATCCCACCCATGTCACGCGGCCCCCTTTCTCCACCAGAACTCTCGTTGCTCCGCGCCTTGGACGCGTCGTTCGACCGTCTGACCGAAGCGTTGCGGGTGGTCGAGGATCAACTGCGCTTCGCCGGGTCGCTGCGAACCCTGCCGGGCCGGTTCAAGGCGCTCCGGCACGAGGCGGCGAAGATCTCTCGCGAGGTAGAACTCGCGGCGGGCGCGCCGCTCGCCGTGTTTCGCGACGTCGGTTCGGACGCCGGACGCCCGGCCGGGACGGATATCGCCGACGACAACGCGTACCGGTCTTCCCCGCGCCGCTCCGGCCAGGGCGATCTGATCGGGGCCAATTGCGCCCGGGCGCGCGAAGCGATCCGTTCGATCGAAGAGTCGCTGCGCGCATTCAGCCGCGCCCCCGACGAATTGGTCCACCGCGCGGAGACGCTGCGATACGCGATCTACGCCGACGAGGCGGTCGCCATCGGGCTGTCTCGCCGCAGCGGTCGACTCGCGGACGCCAACCTCTACGTGCTGGTGACGACCGAGCTCTGCGCCGGTGACCCGCGCGACATCACGCGAGCTGCGGTGCGCGGGGGCGCACAGTTGATCCAGCTCCGGGAAAAGAGCATGGCGAAGCGCGAGTTCCTGTCGCTCGCCCGAGAACTTCGCGAGATAACCGCGGCCGAGGGGGCGCTGTTCATCGTCAACGACGCCATCGACATCGCCCAGCTGTGCGGCGCCGACGGGGTTCACCAGGGCCAGGAAGATCTACCACCTGCCGAGGTCCGCAAGCTCCTGGGGCCGGACGCGATCATCGGCATTTCGACGCACTGCCCGGAGGACGCCGCGCGTGCCGAAGCCGACGGCGCGGACTACATCGGCGTGGGACCGATCTTCGAGACGAAGACCAAAGAACACCGCCGATCGGTCGGGCTCGACTACATCGCCGGCGCCTCGCAAGCGTCGTCGATTCCAGGTTTCGCCATCGGCAGCGTCAATCGGTCGACCATCGACGAGGTCATCCGAGCCGGGGCAGAACGCGTGGCGATCTGCACGGGTGTGATTGCAGCCGACGATGCGGAAGCCGCCGCGCGCTGGTTCCGCGCCAAGCTCGACGCCGCCGGCGCCGAGCTCGAAACCCGCCCCGCCCCACCACCCGAGGAGGCGTAGCCGCCGATGCCGAGAAAACCGGATCGATCTCGCCGAAGCACACTGTGGGGTCTCGTTGTGATCGCGCTCATCATCGCCGCGTTCACCGCTTACTTCTGGCCGGACGATCCGGACAAAGAGAACCTACCAACCGCGCTCTCTGCCATCGTCGACGACCTCGTCAGTGACAGCCCCCACCGACGATCCACCGCCCGTCAAGATGCGTGGACGTTACTCGTCGATCCCGTGCGCTCGACGCTAGGTATCCGGATGTCACGCGTCGAACGAATCGTGCCCGCCGAGTGGTTTCGCGACCGCGGGGCACCGATCGTCACCGACGCACTCTTGCGCCACTTCCGCGAAGGGTGGGAAGAGGACGAAGCGCACGAACTACTCGTCGCGCTCATCGACATGTACCCGAACGCCTGTCGCCGAGTCACGCTCGACCCCATCCGCGGCTCGCTCGACTCGACCATGGTCGACACTCCGATCGATGGTGTGGCGATTGCGCGCGAGATTGCCGCGGTCACTCCGCTCGGTTGCTACTTGAGCTACCGGCTCGACGTAACGGACACACCGATACAGCCGTTGATCGCCGCGTCGTTGTTGACCGCGTACCGTCGTCCGGCGCCCACCGCTCTACGTCTGCACTGGATTCGACTGCTGAGGCGAGTCTCCGATCACGACCTTCGGCCGCTGGCGCTGCTCAATCGTGGCCCCGATCGCTGGGTCGATCCAGAGTGGGTGTCACTGGCGCGAGACCGCGGCCTCGACTATCGCGACATGGACGACTGGTGCGAACGCGGCGACCACGACGCCGCCCGTCGTGAGCTGATCACAACACTGCTCGGTTCGGGCGATAGCGCGCAACGCGCCCGCGGCCTCGATCGCTTTCGGTGGGACCCGGTGGCCGATCTCGACGACCAAGTCCTCCAGCTCGCCGTCTCCGGTGAACTGGGCGATCGCCGCGTCGCGCTCGCCGCGTTGCCCGGAATCCCCACCGAACGCGCGGGCACGGTGATCACGGAAGCGCTCGACGATCCGAACTTGCGCGATGTCGCACTGAACGCAGCGCGCGCGCTATCGGGAGCGTCGTTCGGATTCCTCGACGGAGGGTGGAACGTCGGGCTGACCCCGGTCGCACATCTCGAAGCGCTCGACGCGTGGCGTGACCTGATCGATCGAGTCGCTCCCGTTTCACCGTTCGCCGAGTCGCAACGATCCGACCTCGAGTTTCGCGCCTACGTTCAGCTACTCGCCCCGCGCGTTCGTCGCGGAGACTTGTCGAAGAACATCGTCTCGAGCACCATTCCGTCTCTTGCCGCGCACGGACTCTCGCCCACGACACCGGCGCCCATCCGCGCCGCGACCTGGGCAACCGTCGCGCGCTGGGAGCAACCGCCGGTCGACGTCTTGGTCCGCGCAATTCTCGGCGAGACCAACGCCACCATTCGCACGTCGCTCGTCGACGCCTTGTTGGTGTCCGGCCACGAAGGCATCGGCCCGGCGCTCGATGAAGCGCTCGACGCGATCACTAAGTCGCAGCAGTTCGACGGGATCGAGCTGACCCGCGCGTACAGCGTCGCCTTTCCCACGATCCGCCTCCTGGAATCGCTGCTGCCCGCGCTCACCAGTTCGGAAAGCCGACGTCGCGCGGCCGGGGCGTACCTCGCCGGTGGATTGACCGTGCCGCGCGCCGACGAACAACGCGGCAAGTTGCTCATCCTCGCCGAGCTTCTAGACGACGATGCGGAAGGCACACGCTACTGGGCGCACGCCAGCCTGCGCGCGCTCTTTGGCGGCGACTTTGGCTACGACGCACGCCGATCGAAAGACGCCAACCTCGAAGCGGTTCGCAAATGGCGCACGCGTGTGACTGAGGGAAGCCGCAAGGAATAGGCGACCGCCCTGAGCAGCGAACGGAACAGGGCACGGAACCGGAACCCGCAACGGACAGGAGACGGCATCAGTGACGCCATCCGAATCGAACCCCGTTGAGATTCGACCCGCGACCGAGTCAGACCTCGGCGCGCTGAACGATATCTACAACCACTACATCCGAACGACGACGATCACGTTTGATATTGAACCCATCGCAATGCCTCGACGCCGCGAATGGTTCAGCCACTACGCGGTCACGGGGCGTCATCGTCTCTTCGTCGCGGTGACCGGCAGCTCGTTACTCGGTTACGCCACGAGCAGCCAGTTCCGTGGCAAGGCCGCGTACGACACCTCGGTCGAAACGACCGTCTACCTCGCCCCCGACGCCGGCGGACGCGGAGTGGGCACTCGGCTCTACGACACACTCTTCACCGCGCTCGAGGGTGAAGACGTGCACTGCGCCTTGGCTGGGATCACCCTTCCAAACCCGGCGTCGCTCGCCCTCCACGAGAAGTTCGGATTCCGCGAAGTCGGTGTGTTCACCGAAGTCGGCCGCAAGTTCGATCGCTTCTGGGACGTCGGCTGGTACCGCAAGGCGCTGAGGTAGAACAAGGACCGACATGGATGAACTCGATCGACCGCTCGCGCTGCCCTGTGGCCTCGAGCTGAGGAACGCCATCGCGTTGGCGCCGCTCACCAATCTTCAAAGCCACGAGGATGGCACGCTTGGCGACGACGAGCTTCGGTGGTTGCTGCGCCGGGCACAAGGAGGCTTCGGGCTGGTCAGCACCTGCGCCGCCCACGTCTCCGACGAAGGGCACGCGTGGCCGGGGCAGCTCGGCATCGCCGGCGCCCAACACGAGGAAGGGCTGCTACGGCTAGCGGACGCAATCAGAGGGGAAGGAGCCGCGGGGATCGTGCAGCTCTATCACGGCGGCGACAAAGCGACCCTGTCACCGGGAGTTCGACTGGGCACCGTGGATGGGGAATCGGTTCGAGGGGCAACGGTTGACGACCTTCACCGCGTCACCCGCGAGTTCATCGCCGCCGCGCGCCGGGCCGAGGCCGCCGGTTTCGCCGGCGTCGAACTGCATGGCGCCAACGGTTACCTGTTCACCCAGTTTCTGGCGCCGGCGGACAACCCTCGCGACGATGAGTACGGCGGTGACCTCGAAGGACGCGCCCGCTTCCTTAGAGAAACCGTGCGTGCGGTGCGCGACTCTGTCTCGGCGGGGTTCGCGGTCGGGGTTCGCGTCTCCCCCGTCGACGTCTGGAACCAACGCGGCCTGCGACTCGATGATGGCGTTGCCGTCGGTCGTTGGTTGGCCGACGACGGTGCCGACTTCATACACCTCTCGCTATCGGACGCGTCCGCACCGCCGCCGTTCGAGCCCGATCGGGGACCGGTGGCCAGAGCGTTTCGCGATGCACTGCCAGCGAGCGTTCCCGTATTCGCGGCGGGCGGCATCTGGACACGAGACGACGCGAAGCGCGCGGTCGAAGCCGGAGTCAACGCCGTGGTGCTCGGCCGCGCCGCCATCGCCCACCCCGATTGGCCCACCGTCTCGACCCAACCGGGCTGGGAACCGAAGCGGCCGATGTGGAAGCCCGACGAACTTCGCGCGGTCGACGTCGGGGCAGCGTTCCTCGACTATCTGCGTAAGTTCTCGGGGCTGGTCGAGGGCGGCAAACCAGCGCATGCCCCGGCAGAATCGTGAGCCGCCTCAGAAACCGGGAGCGCGGTTCGTATTGATGTTTGTGTTTCCTCCGGTAGTGAATCGGAAGATCGACGGCATGCGTTGAATGGCAGCCGCTCGTTGTTCATCCGTCAGCTGTGCGAGAATTTTCCGTTCGAACTCGAGCTGAAGATCGCGAACTCTCGAATCGAATGCGACGCGTTCAGAGTCTGAGACTGTGTCGAGGTTCGTCGTCGCAAGGAGAGTGCGAGCTCGCTCGACGTAGTCCGCGACTTCGCGCTCGGCCCACGGGCGCTGGTCAGAGGTCAGACCGAACTGAGTCATCCACTCGCGGCCGATCACCACTCCTAGATCTGAGCGATCGACTCCGATGTCGAGTTTGCGCGTGCTCCCGTCGCGAATCTGGCTCCAGATCGGATCGAGCCGGCGGAAGTTGTCGCGTTGCTCGGGCGTGAGGCGGTCGAGGAACCGATCGGAAACGCCGGCGATGAGTTCTCGGCGTTGGCCATGCAGCTCGATCGGGGTGATCGAATCCGAAAGCTCGATCCGACTGACGGCGTCGCGACTCAGATCCATAAGGGCGCTGCGTTGATCGGAGTCGAGATCGAGGAACGCAGCCAGGTACGTGTCCATGATTTGCGGGAAGAACCGTTCGTCAAGCATCGGTTGATCGCTCTCGAGACGAACGAGCGCCGCGACCTTCTCGAGTTCCGCCAGGAGCACTCTTCGCGACGCCTGCAGTTCGGGGCTGAGCCCTCGCGAACCCGAACCGGACTCGACGAGGTCCGCAATAGCGAAGAGGACGCCGCGACTCTCCGCGGTGAGTGCGCGCAGTCCATCCCAATCGATGTTCAACCCCGCAGTATCGCTCGACCCATCTTCCGTCGCGCTGACCGGAACGATCTTCGATTGCGCCTCGGCTCGAGCCTCCGTGTCGGCGAGTCTTTTCTCGAGATCTTCCGACCGTTCGCGGAGCGACTCGAGCTCCGACTCCAATTGCTTCGTATGGTCGATCGCCCCGTCTCGTTCCTGCTCGAGTCGTGACCGTTGTTCCGCCGCTTCGTCGGTGGCGGTAGCCAGAGTCGAGCCGGCGAACCACGCCTTGGTTCCCCAACCCGCGATGAACGTAACGAGCGCGACAGCGGTGGTGATCACGAGCAGTTTTTGCGACACGACGAATCCTGCCAATCCGAGGCTGGTGCTGCTCGACACGGTGGAACTCGTGACGAGGGAAGCGAGGTTGTTGCTGAGACACTCCGGCACCGAGACGGCTGGAGCCGAGCACATGGACGATTCAACGAAGGGAACGAGCGCCGCGTGCCCCGCCCCGTGCAGCCGTTGGCGGAGTGCATCCAGAGCCGCGCGAAGTCGGTCGGCGACCGTGGTGCGGGGAAGTTCGAGGGTGCTCGCTATCGCGCGCTGTGAAAGCCCCCCGTAGTAGTGCAGCAGCAGGAGCGAGCGTTGCTCCGACGGAAGGGAATGGAGTTCACACTCGATGCAGCTGAGTGCTTCGGCGTCTAGGTCGTCTCGATCCGATTCCAACACCTCGGTCACCGCGACTCTCCGTTCACGCTGCTCGCGCGCTCGATCCCGCCGGCCTCGTTCACGCACGAGATTCGCGGCAACACGATAGAGCCACGGCTCAGGGTCGCGAATCCGATCGAACTCTGTCAGAGCGCGCGTGAAGACCTCTTGCGTCAGGTCCGCAGCCAACTCCGGGTCTCTCACCATACGAACGAGATACGAGTAGATCGGTTGCTGCCACTGGACGACCAGATCCTCGCGAGTCAGTCGTTGGGATCTCTGTAACAAAGCACGACCTCCTGACGTCGTCTCGAACCCGCGCGGGACTGCAGCCCGGTTCCGATCCCATCCCCCGCTGGCGTCGAGCGTCCGCTCGCCAGCGATGGACAGTCTCAGAACGGCTTCTCGCCCGTTCTCTCTACTAGAGTCTCTGCCCCTCGAAGTGGACGGGGTCGAGTTTAGATTCTCGATGGGACTGAGTCTCGCGGCGGTCCTTCGCACTTTTTGGACCCCCGTCCGCGCGCCGGAAAATTCGACCTGATCGCGCCCTTCGCGAGAGCTAAGTCCGGGCTAGAGGCCCGGCCGAAAAGTCAGAGGCGCGGTGCGCGGCGGTCTTCGACGGAATCTCACCATTCGTAATCCTCAACGAATCCACCCATTCGCCTGCGAATTCCGAACGGCAATCTTCCGCCGAACTCCACCACTCACCGCACCTGCACTTTCCGGCCGCACCTCTAGACTCAAACGCGATCACCAACTCGCCACCGGCGTCGAGTTCCTCGCCATGCTCGTGCCCCACATCCAACATCGGATGTAAGAATAGGATGTACGGCGCGCTCTCCACGACCTTGCGCAAGCGCTTCGGTTGGATCGCCAGCCCGCCGACGCCCGAGGCTTCCAATTCCGACAACCCCAAATCTACGTTTCGATGACCACTCCGATACCCGATCCGCGTGCACTTCTTCTCGGGAGAGTCGTAGTATTGATCGAATGTCGTCGAGATGTTTGGCTTGTCCGCTGATCGAATGATATTCGAGTTTGATGAGAACCAAGTAGTCGGCTGGCGGTACGTCGATCGAAAAGCCGCCAAGAGTCACACTGATTTCGCTCCTTCATTCCAAGTGACAGCAGAACAACTGCCAGCACAGAATCAAAGAATGCGCTGATCATACGTGGGGGCGCCGTCCGGGTCAGCGACGAGCTTGACAGCCCCCTTGAGGACGTCCGGACGCGCCTCCCCGCTGCGCTGTCCATTGCGAGTTACGGGCAGCCGGAGACGATACAGTCCAACGCATCCGGAGTCGGGTCCGTGCCGCAGGCTCCCGTCGGAGCGGGCAGTGACGGTGATCCCGGGATGAAGAGGGCCGCTAGTGAGTAGACCGCGTCCGAGATGTCGACCACTCCGTCGTCGTTCGAGTCGGTCGCGTCCGTGCACTCGGGAGCGGGCGAAGCGGGGATGAAGAGCGCGGCCAAGGTGAACACCGCGTCCGAAATGTCGAAGGTCGTGTCGCCGTTGACATCTCCTCGTCGGAATTGATCGATCGTCGCCACCGGACTATCGAGCAGGAACTCGAGGAGCGCGGCCGCGAGCTCGATCTGGTCGCCGTCGTAACCCCCGAACTCCGTCGACACCGAGCAGACTCTTCCGCCCGAAGTCGGGTAGTAGGCGATCCCGGTGTTGTACACGATCGTCGAGCCACCGCTGCCGTCGTCGGTCAGCAGCACGCGCGAGTCGCTCCCGACGTCATCTTCGCCGCCGTTGGCCGGCGCGATCTGATCGATCCAGTCGAGGGACGTCCCTTGGTCTTGAGTGTAGGTTGCGTCGAAACCGGTCAGGAAGTCACCGCCGATCATCCCTTCGTGGGTGTCGTCTCCATCGAGTGCGTCGGGGTGGACTCCGTCGATCGCCGCGAAGGCGGTTTGCGGATCGAACCCGAACGTGTCTCCACCCGACGCGTAGATCGCAGTTCCGGCCGCCTGTAGGGCAACCAGGGTTTCCCCGTCGAGCGGCGACATCGGATGGTTCGCGGGATACGTTCCCAGGATCACCCACAGCACGGCCGGGGGCACAGTGATCGACGACATGCTCGCGGGTCCGACGATCACAGGATCGATGCCATGGGCGTTGAGCGCCGTCTCGAGCGCGGCCACGCTGTCGACGAGACCCGAGATACCTTCGCCGTAGAAGATCATGTGGAGGCCGGTGGCATCCCCGGGCGTCGTGGCCGTGCAACAGGTTTGCTCGGGAGAGTAGCCTGACAACACCGTTTCGATGCACACGTCGTAGGTGGTGTACTCGTTCAGGCCGTCGATCAACGCCGAGGTCGCGCTGCCGGGCAACGCCGACACCAAGGAACCATCGACGTAGATCAAGATCTCGTCGAACACTTGCGGGTTGTTCCAGGTGGCGATGATCTGCCCGAGGGAAGGATCGCAGTCCAGGCTATTGACCGGCGGGGCAGCGGGGAGATCGCATCCGACGTTGAGCACTCCGAGTCCAGTGGCGATGGAACTTCCGCCGACCTGGATCAGGAACTCATCGCCGATCGAGGCCGACTGGATGACGATCTCGGTCTGCGGGCCGCCCGAGTTGTCGTTGCAGTAGAGCGGCGAAACGCCGGGCACTGGGCAGCTCGTTCCCACCCAGATCGCGAGCCGCGTGTCGAACGCGCTTCCGAACGTGTCGACCGTCACGTCCCCGTCGCAGGTCGCGGTGTACGTGTACCAAATGTCGAGCGGCGTCGCGAACCCTCCGCACCCTGGCGCGATGCCGTCCGTGGTCGCGCAGATAGTACTGAACGGGGTCGTGCCCGCGAACACCGGGATAGCACTGACGCAGTCGTCGTTGATGGGGGCAGCGGTGCTCGTGACGGTGAGCGTGCCGTCTCCCGTGGCGCCCGAGAAACCCGCGACTTGCACGTAGAGCGTTTGCCCGGCGACGGCGGGGATCGTCAATTCCGCGTTCAGTCCGCAGCTGTCGTTGAGACAATCAAGCGCGGCATCGCCAGGAAGCGGGCAGCCACTGGTACCATCCCAGACCGCAAGGGTGGTGTCGAAGCTGCTGCCGCAAGTGGCGAACGTCACGTCGGAATCACAGACCACCTCGAACCGATACCAGACATCGACCGGGGATCCGGCGCCAGCGCAGCCGCTCGCGATGCCGGACGCCGTGGCCGACGGTGTGATGAACGGAGTCACCGACGGTTCCGTCACCACGATGGCATCGGCACAGGTATCGTTCGCGGGTGAGGGCGCGGGAGGCGGGGCATCCGAGAGGAACAAACTCCACTCGTTGAGGGTGCCGGTGTCGCCGCCGAAGTCGTCGAAGACCTCGAACGTCCACTCCCCCACTGAGTCCTCTCCGTGGAAATCCGACATCGCGCCGGGACCGAGAGCCTGCATCCAGTAACCCAACCCGGCCGTGAGCTGGAGGGGGTCGAACGCCATGCCGGAAGACGCGAACGTCACCAGAACATCATCGGCCCCCGCGCCGGCGTTCTGCATCAGTTTGACCGTGGTCCCGGCGGGCGAGGTCACGTCGATGTCGAGGTCGGATTGAAACGTGTGCGCAATGTCCACCCCGACCCGGATGTCCTGGATCGTGAGCGCGTCCGCGATCGTCATCGTGTCGGTCACCGTCTGGTAATCGAGGATCGCCGATCCCGGAGCGCTCGATTGCACGATATCGGTGGCCCAGCCCGGACTCGCCCAGACCACGGCCACCCCGATCACCATCACCCTGGTCACACTGTCGCGGAGTCTCATCGAGCGCCTCGCCTTCGCACCGTTCGGACCAACGAGACGGAATGCCGGATCCGCGAGGATAGCCCGCCAAGAGTTCTTCTCGGTCATCTTGTTTCCGGTACGGTCCGAAATGGAATCGTTGGAGGCGTGCTCCTCGTGGAAGATCGTTCCGCGATCGCCCTCCGGAGCCCCGCTGCGTGTGGCTCTTTGAGTCGAAAAGTCCTATCGGTTCGCGGCGGCGATCGACGGCTTGTGATTCTTCTTTGTCTTCATCTTCTTCGCCCCCGACTTCTTTCCTGCGCTCATGAATCAATCCAGTTCTGCAAGTCTGATCGACCGCGTGAAGAGCCCGCGGGTCCGGCCGGGCCGCATTTGGATGAACACGGCTGTGGCGTCCGCGGCGGAGCGAAACCACATGGCCTGAGTGCGGAGCCGGTTCTATTCTGATATCCTGATTCTTGCCCCCAACATACCGATTTTTACGGAGTGAGGACTCGAGCGAGCATGCTGGGAACCTGTCGATTTGTTGGCCGCGCGTGGGTCTTGCTGTGGGTTTTGCTGGTCGCGGTTCTAGTGGGATGCCAACGCGAGACCGAGGCGCCGATCCGTCTCGGGATCCTGGTCTGGCCGCCGTACGAGACCTTTTTCCTCGCGCGCGACCTCGGCCACTACGACGACGTTGCGGTGGAACTCGTGGAGTATCGCACGCCGGCCGAGGTGCTTCGTGCTTATCAGAACGAAGTGCTCGATGGCGTCGCCATGACCACCGACTTCCTCCTCCAGCTGTCGACGATCGATTCGGACCACCGTGCGGTCCTCGTGATCGACTCCTCGTCCGGCGGAGACGTGTTGCTGGGTCAGTCCGATATCAGTGACATTCGGGAACTGCGCGGACGCAAGATCGGAGTGGAGATGAGCACGCTGGGCCAGTTGATGCTTCCGCGCTCCCTGCAGTCGGCGGACCTGAGGCCTTCCGATGTCGAGCTGGTGTTCCTCGACGTTCCGGATCACGAGGCAGCCTTTGCTGCGCGGAAGGTCGAAGCCGTGGTTACCTATGAGCCGGTCCGGACTCAGCTTCTCGGCCAAGGCGCCACGCTCTTGTTCGATAGTTCGCGCATACCGAACGAGATCGTCGATGTCCTGTTCGTGCGCGAGAGCGTCCTCGATGCGCGAGAGCCTACACTGCGACGTGTCGTGGACGGTTACTTCTCGGCGCTCGAGCACTTGCACAAGAGTCCTCGCGACGCGGCGGATCGGATCGCGCCCCGGGAGAAGCTCAAACCCGAAGAGTTTCTCGCCGCGCTCGAGCTAGTCCACCTGCCCGATCGAGCGGAGAACCAGAAACTCTTGGGTGGGGAGACTCCGGGGCTGATCTCGAACTTCCAGCGAATTCTTCCGGTGCTAGTCGAGAACCAAAAGGTCGCGGACACCCTCGACCTCCAGAACCTGACGGACGATCGCCTTGTCCGCGCGCGCTAGCCACCTCCACAGTCTGTCGTCGATCGTCCCGGCGGTCATCTTCCTGTTCGGGAGCGTAGCGCTGATTCTGTTTGCTCTGCAGCACTTCAGCAGCTCGTTGGACGCACTTCGTGCACATGAGAGACGGTTGGGCACGTTGCTCGGCCTCAACATCTCCGCCTCGTTGGAAGCCGACCTTCGTCGTGGCGACACGGGGGCGGCAAGGCGAGTCGTCGAGCGAGCGAACCTGACCCGGGGGCTCGAGTTCGCCTTGTACGCGACGCCGACGGATGAAGTCGCGTACGCCACGTCGTCGAGTTATGTCGGGAACGATGTTCGTCGGGTGGTGCCCGAGTCCTGGCTGGCTCGAATCGACTTCGCCCGCCGGGACATGCGAGCGCACGTGGCGGTTGTGTCGGATCGCGACACCGTAGTCGGCGTCTACCCGGTCTTCCTCGACACCCTGGACGCTGCGCCGGCCGGAATCTTCCTGCACGAGCACAGCTTTGCTTCCGAGCGAGCGGACGTTGTCCGAGAGGCGTGGTTCACGATCTTCGTCGGTGGAGTCTGCTTGGCGGCACTGTGTCTGTCACTCTGGGCACTGCTTCGGAAAGTGCTCCTACAGCGGATCGATCGAGTGAAGGATTTCGCCAGCGTTCTTGCGAGCGGCGAGGGGACGCCCACCGTCGAAGTCTCGGGACAAGACGAGATCGGCGTGCTGGCCCGGCATCTGGAGAGCGCAGCGGAGACGCTCGCGAACCGTAACCGCATGTTGTACCAATCGCAGAAAATGGAGGCCGTCGGCCGGCTCGCGGGCGGTGTTGCCCACGACTTCAACAACTTGCTGACCGTGATCTTCTGCGAGTGCGACATGCTTCGTCAGAAGGCCGGGGACGATCCCGAGCGAAGAAAGGAAGCGGTTCGAGACATCCAACACGCGGCGAAGCATGCCGCGAGTCTGACTCAGCAGCTACTCGCCTTCAGTCGCCAGGATCTTCCCCAGACCATCGTGATTCAACCGGCGACCGTCATCGAGAAAATGTCATCCATGCTCGATCGTGTGATCGGTCCCTATCACGTGTTGGAGGTCTCCGGAGAGACTTCGTCGCACGTGCGCATCGATCGCACGCACCTCGAGCAGATCGTTCTGAACCTGGTCGTCAATGCCAGAGATGCCATGGCCGATGGTGGTTGTATTCGGGTGAGTTGCCGGGAGGTTGCGGGCACGGACGATTTTGCCGAGGCGTGGGTCGCCATCAGCGTGACCGATACGGGCCGCGGAATTCCCCCGGAGTTGAAAGAGAAGATCTTCGAGCCCTTCTTCACGACGAAACCTCTCGACAAGGGAACCGGGTTGGGATTGTCGACGGTCTTCACGGTGGTCTCGCAAGCGCAAGGGCGAATCGAAGTCGAGAGCGACGCCGCGACCGGGACTCGAATCGATGTGTTCCTGCCGGCGACCGACCTGGCCATCACGAAGGCAACGGACAGCGACGAAGCAGGGGACGTGGCAGGCGACGAGCTCGACGCGTCAAGCGTGCGGGTGCTCCTGTGCGAGGACGACCCCGAAGTGAGGGCGTCGACGGCCGAGACCCTCGCCCGTCTCGGGTTCGATGTTCTGGCCGAGCCGGACGGCCACGCGGCTCTCGCGAGCCTGTCCCGAGATGTCGACCGCTTCGAAGTGCTGCTGACGGACGTTCTGATGCCAGAGGTGAACGGTATCGATCTCGCTCGCGCTGCGGTCGAGGTGAAGCCCGACCTGCGGATCGTCTTCTTCTCGGGCTACACCTCGGGGTTCTCGGTCGAAGACCTCGAAGAGTTCGACGATGCGGTCTTTCTCCCGAAGCCGTTCTCGAGCCGAGACCTGGCGGCCGCTTGCCGAGGCGAACATTCGAAGGCCCCCGCCGGAGAGAGTGAGTGAGGCAGGTTCACGAGACTCGCCTTGCGTCGCCGCCAGACGTCGCGCACTCACCCGTGAGCAGGCCATGTCGTTCGGACGCTAAATCGGAAAGTGCTCATGGACTCCAACCTTGTCTCACCGCAACCCACCTCAAAGCGAGTGGCCAGGGCGACCGTCTCGCTCGTCGGTGCCGCGGTGCTCATCCTCGCCGGACTCCTTGCGCATCGACACTACTGGTCCTGGGGATACGCAGACGAGCCGACCATGATCACGGTCCTACCCTTCGGAGTGACGGAGCTGTTCCAAGGCACGACCTATCTCCCGACGGGCCTTCGTCTAGACACCGCGTTCCCCCGCTTCGCCGTGTTGGGCGGACCGGAACGTGTCGTCGTCGTTTCCGATTCGCGCGGCGAGGTCTGTCGGTTGGGTGGTCTCGTTTCGGTGCAGATGAGTCCCGGCACTATCTCCTCGCCGAACGAGGCGCGTCACTGGCGCCACGACATCTCCGAGGAAATCCGAAGTAGGTTTAGACCGCCGACCCGCAGTCGATGAACGAGGACGGCTCGGATCACACCCACCGTGACGATCGAGCTGCCCGTCACGTCATCACCAACGACGCCGACGGACCCGCGTCCGTATGGGATGTCGCGAAGGGAGAGAAGATCGCCACGCTGGAAGGTCCCGTGACGCGATTCAAGGGAGCCGCGATGTCTCCGACCGGCACGCACTTCGCCGCGACGGACGACGATCGATTGGTGCTCTGGCATATCCCGAGCGGTCGACGGATCGCCGAAGCGACATCGCCGCGACGAATGTCGGGACGGATCGCGTTTTCATCAGATGGACTCCATGTCGTCTCGGCGCACGGCGTGAACGCCGAGATTCGCAGCATCGAATCCTTCGGTGACCCGCAGGCCATCGGCGACGAGGATCATGTCACCGGTTCACGACGGTGCCAACTTCTCAGCGAATCGTTACGGCGGGCCTGCGCGCTCTGGGGGTGTACGATCTCCCGTCCGGCGCGCGCGTTCGCACCATCCCGACCGAGAGCCCCGTGGTGGGGCCGATGCGCACCGCCGCCGACGGACGAACGATCGCCGCGGTATGCGAGGATCGCTCCGTCAAGGTCTGGGGACTCGACGGAACCCCGGGCCCGCGATTGATCGGGCACCGGGATGATGTCATCGACTTCGTCTTCGAGCGTTCCGGTCGTCGGATCGCCACGATCAGCCGGGACCGTACCGCCCGTCTCTGGCGAGCCGACGATGGCACGCTGCTCGAGACCGTGCGTGTCGCGAGTATGCCGACCGCGCCGATGATGGGGAGCAATGGTTGGTCGGCACGTCGGCCGGTCTCTTGTTGATCGGCGACATCGGCCCCGATTCCCGTACGCCGAACGAAATCCAGCGACTGATCGAAGAGCGGAATCCGTGGCAGTTCGACGAGGGACGACTCGTCCCGCGTTGAAGGGAGCTTCATTAAGAACTCTGTTGTCGGGACTGGCGTCGCAAGGAATGGGCCGAGCGGATGGTCGAGCAGGTGCTGCTCGAAGTCCCCTACGCCCCCCTTGCCTTCACCATCCCGGAAGCTCTTGCTCGGCTCTGAACCAGGTCACTCTCTGCGGCAGCCAGCGTTCGCACGCCGCTTCGAGTCACAATGTAGAAGCGAACCTGTCCTTGCGTCGGCAGGGGGTACCCGGTGTCCTCTTCCATCTCGCCGAGGTACTCGGCTGCGTCGCGTAACGTCTTCTTGGTGAGCGTTGCGACGTCTAGATGTTCACCGGACCCGAAGAAGCCCCCGCCGCTGAACTATGGGCAGGGGGCACCGCACTCCAACGTGTCAGGAGTGGGGTCGACACCGCAGTTTTGGTCACCAGGACTTGGGGGAAGGGCGCCACTTGAGAACAAGGCGGAGAGGGTAAAAATCGCGTCGCCAATATCGATATTCCCGTCGTCGTTGGCGTCCGCCGAGTCCTCGCACGACGGGTCCGCCCCCCCGGAAAACAGGTGGCTCAGAGTGAAGATGGCATCTCCGATGTCGAAGAGCGTGTCACTGTTTGCATCGCCGCGCCTGAACGTTGGCGACGTACAAACATCGAGTACACCGTCACCGTCGCTGTCGAGTGACGGGTTCGACGCAATCTGGATCTCGTCTTCGACGCCGTCACCGTCGCAGTCGTTGAAGTCTAGCTCCTGCGCGCATTCGGGGAGGTCGCCGACGAACGGAACGGCTCCGAGATCATCAATAGTACTCGACTCACCGCCGAGTTCGATGGCGATAGAGCTAGAGCTCAACCCGAAGTCGGCCCACGGAGTGTTGCTTTCGCAGCTAGGTGCCACCAGCAACGGATCGATGTATGTGCTCATGGACGGGGCCAAGTTGCTATGGAACGCGGGTCCCGCAATCGCAGAGCACCAACCCAAGTTGTCGTAGAAAAAGTCTCCCCCCGCCGGAAGCACGGTGCCACTGTACGCTTGCCAGTGCTCGTTCTCTGTGAACACATTGTCGTGAATTCGAAGTGGCGTCAGGGCGGCTCCGATGAAATGCAAGCCGCCCCCTTGATTCACAATGGAGCTTCCTGTGTTCGAAAAGATCGTGTTGTGCCGAATGATCGCTCGGACGCCATCGAGGTAGAGACCCGCCGCGAAGAACGAAGGGGGAGGTGGCGCCATGGGGCCCTTGCCATCTATCTCGCAAAGCTGCTGGACCTCATTACAGTAGATCAAGTTGTGTTCGACGGTAGCGCGGCACTTGTCGAGCAGCATGATTCCCCCACCGACCTGCGAAACATTGCGTCGCACGATGTTGCCGCAAAGCGTAAACGGCGTATCGTTCTGACTCTCGACAAATACGCCGCCACCTTTGGAGTCACAGCCAAGGGTTCGATTCGAATCGATGTCATTACCGAGCACATCGGGCGCAACGTATCGACCCAAGTAGATCCCTCCACCAAAGTCTTCGGACAGATTGCTACGGATCGTGTTGTTCGCAACGACGCCAGTAGCAATTGGAGGATCCAGGGGGTCCATCGGGAAATCGGTGATCCAACAGACTCCACCGCCGAACGATACGGACGACCCCGGAGAGCCTGGATCGGGTTCAGATCCGTGGTTTACAATTTCGTTCCCACGAATCTCGACGTGCCCGACCGTTCGAATGTAGATACCACCTCCCGCCCCGGCAGCTTCGTTTCCCGCGATCAGGCTGTCGACGATCGTGGCGTCCGCGTCAATGAGACAAATGCCGCCGCCCGATCCGGCCGTGATGTTTCCACTGATTTCGCACGCCCGAATCGTTGGATTCGAGCCTTCGATAATCGTGATGCCTCCGCCGTGATCCAAGTCAGCTTGTTCGTTCTTGGTGAAGCGACAGTTGTATATCAATGACTCCGACGAAGACCCAATTTCCAGCCCTGAGTTGCCGTGGATGAATGTGAGATGGCTCACGCAAACAGTGTCGTCGCAATCGGCGATTCTCAAGGTTGCCTCGGTAGGCGTCCCAGTGGCTAAGGCTGAAACCGCGACTCCGTCACTCGTGGTGATGGTGACCAGCGACTTGTTGTTCAATTCCAGTGGTCCCGCATGGTCGGGGGCCACGTCGTCGCCTTCGAATACGATGCAGTCTCCCGGAACAGCATTGTCGAGGCATAGCTGCCGTTCGACTTGCGTCGCATACGGAGAAACCAGGATCGGTGCGACCACGTACTCCATGGAAACTGTCGCTACCGCTTGGCCGCAGTCGGTCTCGAAGCTGACTTCGGCCGGGATCGTAGTTCCATCAGAACAATCACAACCCGGCGCAATCGCCGGCATCGTCACCAAGACTTGATCTCCCGTCGCGTCGACGACTTCCGCCAGTGAAGCTCCGAACGCCGAGATCACGGTTACGGTGAGAGTCGAGTCGAAACCGACACCGCTAAACGTAACGTCGGTTCCGCCGGTGGTCAGCAGATCCGCCGGGGTACCCAAGATTCCGAACACAGTGGGTAGAGCGACCAGCTCGATCGGAGCCGTTGTCACCTGCCCGCACGCGTTGGTGGCTTGCACCGTGTAGGCTCCGGCGTCGTCGGATCCAGCGGGATCGATCAAAAGTTGCTCCGAGGTGGCGCCGGCGATTGCGATCGCGTCTTTGTACCACTGGATCATCGCCGTCCCCTCGACATCGACCGCCAGGTCGATAGCTCCGCAAAATTGAACCGGGCCCGCCGGCAGCGTCACGGTCGGAGGCTGAAGCACCGTGACGGTCACCGCTTGGCACGGGCCCATGCACCCTGAGGTGTTCTGGACTCGCGCGTAGTAGATGGTGCTTTCTGACGGCGCGACGAGGTAATGCTCGCCGACGGTCTCGGAGCCGCCGAAGCACGCTTCACTCCAGACGACGATATCGAGCGGGTCCGTGGGCGCCTCTGCCTCAAGCGTGATCGACTCCCCAGCGCAAATAGTGACGTCGCTGGAAATCAAAGTAGCCGAAGCCACGGCAACGAACGTAACATCGACGGCGAGGCATTGATCGCTTTCGCAGTCAACGTCCAAGCTCTTCGCGTAATACGTCGTCGCGGGGTACGCCGTGGACGTAACGCCGATTGCGACGCCGCTGCCTGTCTCACCGACGACGGTTCCGGCGTTTACTCCACAACCCCCCTCGTACCAACGAATCGTATTGGTAGGATCAGCGGCAGTCGCGGTTAGAAACACCTCGGTGCCGTAACACACGAGCGACTCTGAAACCGAAGCCGAAGTCGGAACCGCGGGCGTCGCCCCGAACACAATAGTAATGCTGGCGCAGTCCGGGCTTGCGCAAGGAGCGGGCGCGACTCGCGCAAAGTACTCCGTTGTCGCGGTTGGGGTCACGTCGATGCTGTTCCCGGTCCCGAGCGGAATCCCGCCGCAGCTACCCTCGAACCACTCCACCGTCGTCCCAGGTAGCGTCGATGCTGTCAACGTGACGGAGCCGCTGCAGATCCCCAAAGCACTCGCCGTAACAGTCGGAGGTAAGAAATACTGATCCACGACGATATCGGCTGAATCGCTATCCAGCGACGCCGCGAGCGCGTCGCTGACCTGAACGACGTACGAGCCAGCGTCGCTCAGTACGGCCGGCCCGATTGCGAGCGAAGCGCTCGTTGCGCCAGCGATTTCGACTCCGTCCTTCATCCACTGGTAGGTCAGCGGTGTCGGTCCGAGTGCGGCGACGGAGAGAGTGATCGATTCTCCCTCACACAGACTTGAATCGGCGGGATGGGCAACAATGGAGAGTCCCCGATCATAGATGTAGCTCGAACCGAAGCTCTCGTTGCTGTTGACGAGCATGAACTCGTCGGCCAGGGAGACTTCACGTCCGAACTCGGTCGGGAAGGGAGGCGCAACGGTGAGGGTTCGACTCAGTTGCCACAGCCCTGAACCGTCGCGTGAGTACACTTTGACGCTTTCACCCCAGTCGCTGACGGCCAACTCCGAGGCGTCGACGTCGAGCGACTTTCCGAAGTTGAGTGATCCCGAGGTTATCGTTTGCGCTAACACCCAATTCGCGCCGGTGTTTTGGTAATAACGGACCGCTCCTTCCGACTCTGTCCCGACGATCAATCGATCGTCGATCAACCTCAGGGAGTATCCAAATCCACTGCTCGGAACGTTACCATCGATGATCTGCGACTCGCTCCAATTGCCACCGCTATCCCGCTCGTAGAGGACCACGCGACCGGTGTGCGTCGAGAAGAACCCGGGTTCACCCACCGCGAGCCAATCCCCCGACAACGCCGTCTTGTAGCCGAACTCACCCATGGGTCCCGCGGGCGGGGTGAGGATTGTCGTTTGATTCCAATCTGATCCCGTTCGGTCGTAGATGAACACTCTGCCATAGCCAGAGAACGGCTGCTCGACACCCACCGCGGCCGTCGATTGATCAATGTCGATCGAGCGACCAAACCATCCGGCGTTGCTAGCAGTGTCGGGGGCGAGTTCTTCCGTCAACGTCCAGCTTCCCAAAGTAGAGTCGTACTGAAAGACGTCCACCGCCCCATCCTGAAGACCAGGACTGGCGGGAAGTGAGCGAGTAATTGCTCCGACGAATAGCCAATCGCCGTCGACCGCGATCTCGTGACCAAAGGAGCCGCCGCCCACCCCGGCGATAGTTTGGCTCAACGTCCACGTCGATCCGACTAGCTCGTACACGAAGGCCTGGTCGAAGGTGTAGTCTCCGAGAATTGCCCAGTTCTGAGACGCCCCGAGGAAACGTCCGACCGTACCTCCGGACGCAGGGGCGGGAGCGATGATGGTGTCCGGGAGTTGCTGAGCCTCGAGATACGACGTGAGAACGCCGAGAACAATAATCGGAATCAGAGTTGTCGATCGCATGCGTACACCTTCTCGTCCTGGTTGCGTATCGTCACGCCGAGCGGCGTGTGTACGGCCCTGCGCCGTGCGAGAAGGAGACGGGCAATAAATCAGGTAAAAAGTTTTTCGCCTTTCGCAACGACAACGCTCGTTTCGAGTTGCGCCGATCGATTCGCCCGTCATCCTTTGACGTTCCGGGTGGGACCAAAGCAATCAGCGCGGTGGATAGGGTTGACGCTTCGTGAACGACGTCACGCGGATGATTGAAGCGGTCGAACGTAGAGAAGGCGGGTCCGAGCAATTGCTGACGACTCACGTCTATCACGAGCTTAGACATATGGCTCGGGACAAGATGCGTCGGGAGCGGGCCGGCGGCACCCTCAACACCACAGCTCTCGTCCACGAGGCTTACCTTCGTCTCGTCGGCGGCGGTCCGTTAGCATCCGATAGCCGAACCTACTTCTATGGCGCAGCGGCCGAAGCAATGCGACGGATCCTTGTCGAGCGGGCCCGCCGACGCGGGCGACTCCGGCACGGCGGAGGACTACGACGGGTATCACTGAATTTCGATCACGCCGCCTCGGCACCGACCGCAGACGTCGTCGCACTCTCCGAAGCGCTGGAGGAACTCGAGGCTGTCGACGCGCGCAAAGCTCTGACGGTCAAGCTCCGCTACTTTGTCGGTCTTTCAACTATAGAATGCGCGGATGCCGTCGGCGTTTCGGAACGAACGTGCAAAGAGGATTGGCGCATCGCACGTATGTGGCTCAACCAACGCTTGCGTCACGATGACGCCGGCACTGCGCCTGACTAACACGTCTAGGTACACGGCTGGCAACTCGGTTGGAGCTACATCTTGGACCCAATTCGATGGCGAGAAATCGAGCGCAACCTCAAAGAAGTCCTGAGGACGCCCGAACCGCAACGCGAGAGTACACTCCAAAGGCTCTACGCCCAGGACGCCGAGCTCGCGCGCGAGGTGGAATCGCTGATCGCTTGTGAGCACTCGTACGATTGGGAAGATCCCGCGCCAGCAATACTCGAGCACGAACTTCCGACGAGTGTCGAAATCGGGGACCAGGTCGGCAAGTACACAATCGTCGAAGTCCTCGGCCGGGGAGGCATGGGCGTCGTCTACCTCGCCAACCAGTCTCAGCCCCAACGCCTCATCGCCCTCAAAGTGATCGCGACGGAACTTGCGGGAGAGGAGTCGTTTCGTCGCTTCAAGTCAGAAGTGGACATCTTGGCGCGTTTGAGCCACCCCGGAATCGCGCAGATCTTCGACGCCGGCGAGCTAGAGGGAGAAACGTTCAGGCCCTACTTTGCGATGGAGTACGTCGCTGGCGAAACACTCGGCGACTACAACTCGAGTCACTCCCCCTCGATCAAGGCGCGGGTCGAACTCCTCATCAAGATTTGCCACGCGGTTCAGCACGCTCACATGCGCGGCGTCCTCCACCGAGACCTGAAACCGAGCAACATCGTCGTCGACGCTAGCGGCGAGCCAAAGTTGCTCGACTTCGGGGTTGCCAAGACGATCGCAGGGGCAGACTCGTCGGCCGAGCGAACCCAGGCCGGACACCTCATCGGAACCCTGAACTACATGAGTCCAGAACAAGCCGCGGCCGACCCCGCCGCACTGGACGTTCGAACGGACCTTTACGCGTTGGGAGTCATCGCATACGAGTTACTCTCCGGTCGCCTGCCGTTCGACTTCCAAGGCGTTCCGTTGCACAAAGCGATAGAGACCATCGTAAATGTCGATCCCGAGCCTCTCGACTGCACGAACCGTGAGTTGCGCGGCGATCTCAGCGTCGTCATACAGAAAGCGGTCTCACGGGACATCGAGCAGCGTTATCAATCGGCCCAGGAGCTAGCAGACGATCTCGGCCGTGTTTTGTCGGGAGAGCCGGTCGCCGCTCGCCGCGCTACGACGGTCTACCAGCTCCGCAAACTGGCTTGGCACTATCGCGGCGCACTCGCGCTGTTGCTCGTGGCGGCGGTCGGTGGAGTCGCGGCGACCGTCGGATTCGTACTGCGCTCGATGGAAGTCAGCCGCAAGAACGAGTTGATTGAGTTCTTCTTGTTCGACAGGCAACCCGGGCTCCGCGAACGGATGCTTCTCGAGGAAGGAATGTTCGATGACGTCATTGCAGACATCGATCGCTTGTTGCCAGATCAGCCGGCGATCAGAATCAAGCAGTACGAACGATTTGCACGTGTTTGCTTGGATCGATCTCAGTTTACTCGAGCCCTGGATCTGATAGGTCGAGCTCAGCGGCTGAGTAGCTCTACTCTCGGAGGCTCGCGGGTCCGACCCTGTTCCTCGTCCGGTTTCGGAGCGACGTCATGATGAGGTCCGGTCGCGCCAAGAGTGCCGAAGAATTCATACGTCCCTACTTGGACCGAGTCGGTTCGAGCGAGTTCGACGTTCAGGAGGACCGATTCGATGGAGAGAGTCTCTTTCGCATGCGGATCTGCATGGCGGGTGCGCTCCGGCATCAAGAACGGCACCGCGAAGCAGCTGAATTCTATCGCCTCGCCTTACGGGAGAGCCGCCTCCCAGAGCGTCACCCAGACTTGCCTGATGCTCAGTCCGGGCTGGCCGCGGTGTTGTTACAATTGGGTGAAACCGAAGGCGCAGTGTCGTTCGCTTGGCAGGCGTATCAACTACAACGACACTGGCAAGGCATGTCCAACAGCGCCACGGTCAACGCCCTCCGGTTGTCCGCTTGGGCGAGTGCGAAAAATGGCTCGTTGTCGGATGCCGAAGCTCGGCTGACGCTTCTCGAACAAACGGTAAGAGACGTGTACGCACCAGGCGGCCCCGCGGCAGCCTTGAACGGCATGTTGTGGGCAGACCTCCGGGACCGCCAAGGGCAGAACGACGCGGCGGTCGAGTTGTATCGGAAATGGAATGAGTTAGCGGCGAAGGGCATGACGAAGAACCACTGGTTTCGGCGAGAGTTCGCTCGACTGCGGGACCGCCTGGCGCAGTAACGTTGAGTTGTCGCGTCCTATCGGCCCATTCAGTCGGTTAACTTCTCTGCGCGGCGGCGTTGTCTCGCAGACTCACTCGTCACCTTGCATGTGGGAGCTCAATCCGAGGAGCTTAGATGGTCCAAACCCGACGAGGGACTCGCGGCACTTCGGTAGATCGAGTTACTCGTCCTGTGCTCGAGTAAGCGCCGACTCTCCCGCCAGACCTTCGGCGTCTACCCTCGTGACTCGACCATGGTAAGCGACGGTCACGGTGCGCACGGGTGAGTCTCGCAACGCTTCGGCGATGAACTGCTTGTCACCCTTCAAAAGAACTCGCCAGGCGAAGCCGGTTGCCAGCAATACCGCCTCCTTCAGTAAGTGGAGCGCGCGCCGGTCTCATTGAAGAGCTTCAATTACCCCGACACCGACATGGTCCACTATCAAGGCCGCTACCACCCTGGACTCAAACGCGATCACCAGCTCGTCACCGGCGTGAGTTCCTCGCCATGCTCGTGCCCCACCTCCCACATCGGTATCAATGTCGCCAGCGAAGCGTTGCCCGAACTCGATTGGCGCGCTCGCGGGGGACGGCACAAGACCGGCGACGATCAGCAGGGCTAGAGTGGACACAGTGCGAGTCGCTCGGATCATGACAACACCTTCTCTGATTGTGTTGATCGAAAGTGGTCCACGCCCGAGGTGGGCCATTTCGACCGCGTCTTACGACGGATTCGAAGGTTGTTATTCTCGCCCGGCTTCCGCTCTTCCTCGGTCGAGGCTGCCGCGCCCCCCCACCGTGTTAGTCGGTGTTCGAGGCGTCGCGCGAGCCTCCCGCCGGTCAGCCTAAGGACAAGCGGACGATTCACACCCGAACTCTATGTCGTCGGGCGCGGGTCCGCAGTTCGGGAATGGCGCTTGGGGCTCGTCTCCAGACAAGAACAGGTAACTCAACAAAAAGATGAGGTCTGCGATGTCCAGTTGATCGTCATTGTTGGAATCGAGCGCGGCGACGCATTGGGGCTCTTCCCCACCCAGAAACAAGTAGTCTTCGGCGGTGAAGACATCCGCGATGTCGACGACGCCGTCGGTATTCATGTCGCCCCGGACATACGGAGAGGGGCCGAACGTGATAAGTCCGTCAACTAGGTTCGGGTCCGGGCCAATGATTGCGAGTTGGACGGAATTTGAGACCGCTGGGATGCCAAGAGTATCGGTCCATGTGAGATCGGTCGACTGTCCTACGAACGGCGCGATGGCCGTGAATGTCACGTCGATTGCTGGCTCGGCGATGGGGAACGGAACCGACCATGAGCCGGTGTGGGAGTAGGCGACGCCGGCGGTCCAGCCGCCATCGAACACCGCTGTGGCGAAGAAATCGGGCTGGCCCCACGGGTCAACGAAAATTGCGGATCCGTAGGTGATCTCTTCGACGTCCAGGACATCGGAGTCATGCGCGCACCCCATCGCGAACCCTAGGGTTTGGACGAGTGGTCCCGATGTCTGGTGAATATCGAAACTGATCGTGAACTCGAAGTCGGTTTCGCCGGGTGTGAACGCAATGTATTGGGTCGGAGCGATGAAGTCGAATTCGACTTGAGCGCTCGCGGCGTTCGGAGCGAGTAGCAAGGCGGTTGTCAGAACGAGGAGCGTACGGATCATGGGCGCATTCTTTTTTCTGCGTGGAGTGGCTAAGCCAAAATCGGATGCAAGCGGGTCGAAGCGATGAAATCGAACGTCGTCTACGCGTGCGCCGCTGGGGTGACAACACAAAACAGCGCCAGAACTAGAGCCGATCGGATCATGGGAGTCCCTTCTCCGTGAGTGATTGAGATCACATTCGCCGAGGTACGCGTCTCAGAGCGAGGATGGGGCCGCGCCTTACACCCATTTAAAATGGAACTTTGTTCGTGCACGGCGGGCTAGATCAGGATCGATCCGGCTTGCCCACCGCGCATAGACCATTCTGACGAGTCATCGCCTGTTCAATAACGCTGGGCGTGAACTCCAACGAACGCCCAGCGGCGTCCTTTCTGTTTCCCACGCAACCTCCTGCCGTGGATCGAGCGCAAACGGATAGTGACTGCGAATCAGGATAGTGGATCGAGCGTCTATCACAGCGTTCCGCGAACAAGTTGCCGTATGGGGAGCCAATGCCTCTCCTGGATCCAAGACTAACTGCCTACGCGTGTGCGACCGACATGGCAAACCGAGTGGTTCGTGTTATCCGTCGGCAGCGCGGCTAGGATGACGGTCGGCCGCGGGAGGCAAGTCATGCTCTAGCCGCTCACTCTTCGTCCTTTTCGGACCCGGCTTGGCTAGGGGGGCAAGCAGGATGGGGAACTACCATCTTACTTTTCCCTCGTGACTCCACGGCCGTTCTGCCACCCCTTCTGGAGGAAGTCATGAGAGACTCTCGCGCACGCATAGTGCTCACTGCATGTTCCGTCATCGCGGTCACCGGTCTCATCGCGCTCGGTGTCCAGGTTGCGCTCGCATCGACGGGCGACCCGAAGTGGTCTGTTCACCAGAAGGCCGTCGCGAGCGTCATCGAGAAGTGCTACTTCAACGGCGCGTTCAACGCGCTCGACGCTGACGCCATGGGGCGAGGCTTCCACGAGACCTTCGCTATCTTCTCGGCCAAGGGAGACGAGCTTTCGAGGTACGAAATCGCCGACTGGATGGCGGGCGTCCGAAAGAGAAAGGCGAAACCCGACTTCGATCCCAAGTCAGCGGCGATGGAGTGTCGCATCGTTTCGATCGACGTGACGGCAGGCGCCGCGGCAGCCAAGGTCGAAATGCGACGGGACGGCCGACTGATCTATACGGACTACTTGTCCCTACTGAAGTTCAAGAGCGGGTGGAAAATCTCGGCCAAGATCTATCACCGGCATCCGGACTCGAAGTAGGCGGCCTCGGCCTCAACCAAAACGGAGCCCCGTCCGCTTCCGTAGGTCTCCCATGATTGGAGCCGCATACCGCTCGTGATGACGCTGGTCCTCTTGGGGCTGTGCCACCAGAGCTCTCGGAAGCGGACCGCTCGGCGTACCTGCAAGGTTAAGGGTGAGCTTCAGCGGTACGTACGCTCCGACGATCGGTAGCGATAGGTAACCAGGGCGTTCTCTTACGGCCGGGTCGACAGCACCGGCACGGTGACAGTGACGCGACAGTTCGCTGCCGTGCAACGCTTTGCGTCGTTGAACCACGGGGCTCGAGTTCGATCCCGGGCGAGAAGAACCGCTGGGTCGTCGGCCTCGACACTACTGGTCCGGGGGATACGCAGACGAGCCGACCATGATCACGGCCGAATAGTCCTAGCAGCCTCTTCATCGCGGCCTCGCCCTGTCGCCGGAGGTTTTCGTGGAATCTGTCGTTGGTTGAGCCCGAGTTTGCCGGGCTGGTTCGACGGCTCGCGTGGCTGGACCTTGGTTCACTTCGGAGTATCCGCGTTGATTCTGTCACCTCAGCGCACTTATACTGCTTCGTTCTCGAACCTTAGGAAGAGCGGTAGTCATGATTCTCGGCAAGATATGGGCATCCATCCGCGCCCAGTTCAACAAGCTCGCGAACTTCTTTTGGGAAGCCGACCCGATCGCCCAAATGCAGTATGAGTACGACATGGCGGTGGAGCAGCTCAAAGATGGGCGCAAAGGGCTAGAGATCTACCGCGGACTCGTCGAGCGCGTTCTGCGCCAAGTCGAGTCCGGTAAGAGTAAGGTCGCCAAGCTCCAAGCCAGCACCAAGGCGTATCTCAAGGCTGGGGACCGAGAGAGCGCGGCGCGCTTCGCCCTTGATCTTCAGCGGGCCAAAACGGAGCTCGCCGATAACCAGGGGCAGCTCGAGATGCACGAGACCGCCTACGAGAACAACCTCAAGAAGATCAAACACGCGAACAAGAAGCTCGGTGAGGTCCGCGAGAAGATCACCCGGTACGACGCGGAGCTGAAAATGAGCGAAGCGGAGGCGGAGGTCGCGAAACTCGCCGAGAGCTTCGAGATGAACGTGACCACCGATTTCGGCCAGATCGAACAGGCCATCCAAGGTCGCATCGACGAGAACCGCGGTCGCGCGCGAGTGGCGGCGGATATGTCGGAAAAGGGCATCGACGAGATCAAAGCGGAAGAGCGCATGGAGGCGACGCTCGCCGACGATGCGTTGCGCGACTTCGAGGTGGAGCTCGGGCTGGTCTCTCCGGAGACGAGTCCCATGGTCGAGACCCCCAAGCATCTCGGACCCGCGACTGAGAACGAGTAGTCTTTCGGTGACCGTTCGTTCGTCAGTTCGCCAGGCCATTCGAATTCAATACGGTTTTCTTCAGCGCCAAGAGAGTAACGTCCCTCAGAGAGCAGAGTCATGAGCAACAAACCCAAAGCCGGCTTCTACATCGTTGCGTTCCTGGTGGTCGCGACGCTGGTCTCCTACGCGGTCTACCGCTTCACTTCCGGCGACGGCGGTGGCGCTGAACCGGGTGGCAAAGGAACCTTCAGCGCCGACGAGATGAAACAACTGAAAACGCCGGCCGAAGACGCGGCCGGCACCGGTATCACCACCGTCAAGGAATACAACTGGGTCGCCTCGGCGCGTCTGCCGGAGGTCAAGGGTGTCTCCGGCTACAAGGCGATGACCGACCGTACCGTCAGGTTCGCCATCAACGTGTGGGCAGGATGGGGACCGATCATTCATGCCAACCAAGGGTTCGCGCCCGGGAAGATCTGGACGACGCCCGGCGGTGAGCCGTTCAAGGTGGAGCTGGTCCTGATCGACGATCCAATCGCGATGCGCGACGCCTACGCGGCGGGCGCGGTTCACGTGGGATGGGCGACGCTCGACATGGTGCCGCTCTTCCTGGAATCGTTGGGCGCCGACTCCCGCGTGCAGCCTCGCATTTACCAACAGGTCGATTGGTCCAACGGCGGCGACGGCATCGTGGTGCGCGAGTCCATCCGTTCAGTGGGAGATTTGCGCGGCAAGACGGTCGTGCTGGCTCAGAACTCGCCCTCGCACTTCTTCCTGCTGAACGCGCTGGTGAACGCTGGCGTCCAGCCGGCCGAGGTGAACATGAAATTCACCCAGGACGCATTCCAAGCCGCAGCGGCGTTCAACGCCGACAAGTCGCTCGCCGGCTGCGTGAGTTGGGCTCCGGACATCTACAACCTGTCGGAGGTTCGTGGCAATCGGATGCTGGTCACCTCGGCCACCGCCAACCGGCTGATCGCAGATGTGTGGTTCGCTCGCGCCGACTTCGCCAAGGACCACGGCGACGTCGCCGAGGGGCTAGTCCGCGGGATTTTCGATGCGATGATCGATCTCAAAGAGGAGTCCGCGCGGCAAGCGCTCGCGAAGCTCATGTCCGACGGCTACTCGATCCCGCCCGACGAGTGTCTCGGCATGCTCGGTGACGCGCACTCCACGAACTACGCCGAGAACCGCGAGTTCTTTCTGAACCAGAACAACCCGACCAACTTCGAGCGCACCTGGGATTCAGCGTACTTCCTGTACAAGCGGATCGGCGCGGTCTCCAAGAAGATCAAGTTCGACAAGGTGATGGACTTCTCGATCATCAAGAAACTCGCAGGGGAGCCCAAGTACGCCGATCAGAAAAACGAGTACGAGTTCCAGTTCGCTCCGACGTCGGCCAGCGCGTTCGACGTCGAAGACCCCATCCTCACCAAGACAGTGGTGATCCACTTCTTCCCCAACAGCTGGGACCTCGGCAAGAAGATCACCAAGAAGGTCGGCGGTAAGGACCGCGAGGAACTCTACGATCCCAACGCTGGCTTTGTCATCGAGGAAGTCGGAAAGCTTGCCGGCCAGTACGGTGCGGCGCGCATCGTGATCGAAGGGCATACCGATGCGTCCATGAGAGGACGGACCTCTCCGGGGCTTCTCAAGGAGCTCTCCATGAATCGCGCCAACTCGGTCAAGCAAGAGATCGTGCGCCAGTTCTCGAGCCTACAGCCGAATCAGTTCTCGACCTCCGGCGTCGGTTGGGATCGGCCCGCCGACCAGAGTGATCCGAACAACCACGCCAAGAACCGCCGCGTCGAGATCAAGGTCTACCCGGCGGAGGCGCCCAAGTAATCATGAGTTCCCTTTCCGACTTCTTCCAGCTTCGGGTGCAGCCCCCGCGAATGACGCGGTGGGCTCTCGGTCTGAGCGCGGTGCTGGCGGTCCTCGCAATATGGTGGTTCGTGACCTCCGGCGAAGAGCTGGAGTATCGAATCGTTCCGCAGGGCAGCCTTCCGAGCCCGGGCGAAGTGCTCGACAGCGCCGGCGCGCTCTTCGGCGACCGACCGTTCTTCAAGAGCGTTCAGGCAACGTTGGAGCGCGTCTTCATGGGTTTCGCACTGGCGATCTTGGTCGGCGTTCCGCTCGGAGTGCTCGCCGCGTCTTGGCGCGGGATCGAAGCGTTCCTCGCGCCGATCAGCCTGTTCGGGCGGAACATCCCCATCGCCGCTTTGATCCCGTTGAGTTTGTTCTGGTTCGGTACCGGCGAGTTCCAGAAGGCGATGTTCATTTTCGTCGCATGCGTGCCGTTCGTCTTCGGCAATACCGTGCAGGCCGTGCTCGCCGTCGAAGATCGTTACGTCGAGACGGCGCTCACACTCGGCGCCACACGGTGGCAGATCGTGCGCAAGGTGCTCTTGCCACTCGCTCTTCCGCAAATCTATGACGGCCTGCGCATCCTGTTCGGATTGGCGTTCGGCTACCTCATGTTGACCGAAGCGATCGACACGCCGTTCGGGTTGGGGAAACTCATCGACGGAAGCCGGCGCGTTGGACCTAAGGAACACGTTTACCTGATCCTCTTCGCGATCCTCCTGATCGCCTATCCGATCGATCGGCTCCTCTGGTTCTTGCACCGCGGGCTCTTTCCGCACACCGTGAAGGAGCAGGAGTGACGGTCTACGAATCCGGCACGCCCGATCCGACTTCGCCGCATCGGCCCCCGATCGTACAGTTCGAGAGCGTGACCAAGACGTACGCGGCGGGCACTGATCGAGCGTTCACCGCCGTCGAGAACGTGAACTTCACCGTCGAGGACCAGATCGACCATGGCGAACTGATCGCGGTCCTCGGTCCGAGCGGTTGCGGCAAGTCGACGATTCTGCGACTGATCGCTGGCCTACGCCCCCAGTTCCCCGCCACCGAAGGCGAGGTGCGGGTGGCCGGCAGTCCGGTCGCCGGACCCGGGGCCGACCGCGGTATGGTTTTTCAGGGGTACACCTCGTTCGACAACCGGAGCGTGTTGCGAAACGTTGCATTCGGGCTGGAGTGCCGCGGGATGCCACGCGAGGAACGTGAAGAGCGTGCGCGCGAGTGGATCGGCAAGGTCGGTCTCGACGTCGACCAAGACTCGAGCAAGTACCCGTTCCAGCTCTCGGGCGGAATGCGGCAGCGGGTCGCAATTGCTCGGAGCCTGGTACTGTCACCCCGCATCATGTTGATGGACGAGCCGTTCGGCGCCCTCGATCCCACGACCCGCTTTCGCATGCAAGATCTTCTCGTCGACTTGTGGAGGGAGCAGGAGGCGACGGTGTTCTTCGTCACTCACTCGATCGAGGAGGCGGTCTACCTCGGACAACGCATCCTGATCTTGTCGAGCTCGCCGGGTACTGTCGTTCGAGATATCGAGGTTCCGCACCCGGATCGTCCCGCGCGGGAGATGCAACGTGAACCGACCTTCGTGGAAACGGTGTTCGAGATTCGAGAGACCATCGAACAGTTGGAAGCAGACTGATCGAGCCTATGGCGAAAACGAGACGCGGTGGCGCAGGAGTTTGGGAGTATCTAAAGGGGGCGTTCCTTTTTCGTTGGAACCTGCTCTTCGGGGCCGGTGCAGTGATCCTGGCCGCCCTGAGCCCGGCCCCGGAAGTCCTGTTGCCGCTGGTCGCGGCCGCCGAAGCGACTTATCTCATGGGGATGGTCGCGTCGCCTCGATTCCGCACCGCGATCGACGCACGTGAACACGCATCGCGTCGCAAGACCCCCGAGGCCGGGCCTAGTTCGACCGCAACGCCGTCGCTCGACACTCTGGTGGCGGGGATGTCGCCATCGGGTCGTCGCCGCTTCGAAGAGCTGCGAGCGCGTTGCCTCGAGATGCGATCGATCGCCGCGGGCGTCGGAGGCCGGACCGGCTCCGGGCGGCGCTCCGCGAGCGAGGTCTCGAGCCCCGGTCTCGACAAGCTTCTCTGGATGTTCCTCCGCCTCATGATTTCGCAGTCGTCGCTCGAGAACTTCCTCGCGTCCACCGATGAGTCGCAGATCCGGAAGCAGCTCGGTCAGACGAAAGAGAAACTCGCCAAGGCCGAAGAGGACAGCGACGAGCGGCTGATCCGATCGCTTCGCGACAGTCTCGCCACCGGCGAGCTACGCCTCGACAACTACGCGAAAGCGGAAGCCAACGCGGAGTTCGTGGCGGTCGAACTCGATAGACTCGAGGGCAAGATTCAAACGTTGAGCGAAATGGCGATCAATCGTCAAGATCCGGACTTTCTCAGCCGCGAGGTCGACTCGGTGGCGGCCAGCATGCAAGCAACCGAAGTAGCGATGGAAGAGTTGGCCCTCGTCGACGGACTGATCGATGGGCTCACCGATCAACCGTCCATCTTGGAGGCGGACCTGAGAGGAGTGTTGGGCAATGAAGCCTGAACGCGATGACGAGGCCGATCTGTCAGCTGCCCCACGTCCCGGATTGCAGGGTCTCGGATTACAGGATCTCGGACTGCCCGAGGGTTATCCCGAGTGGGCCGCGCGATTGGCCGAGCTCTACTTCTCGGGAACCACCTCGACGTTCGTGCTGCATGGCAACGTCTTCGATCACATTCCGATGGGATCCGGGAAGAAGTCGCGGTTCACCCACTTGTCCGGCGTCTTGGCCGACGATCTCTTCGGCAGCTGGGATCTCGTGTTTAGCTACGACCTAGCGACCGGGCTACGCGCCCTCGCCGGCCGCGGCAAGGATCGGCTGCGCGAAATGGTCGCACTGGCCAATCGGAAGTTCGGAGACTTCCAGGAGATCCCTCGCGACCCGACTCACACCCTCGCCTACCTCGACCGAGTCGTGCGTCGCAACCTGCTAGCCGACGAGGAAGACCGCCTCAGCATCGCCATCGTGATCGATCACGCCTCGTACGTGGTTCCGCGAGGCCAGCCCGGGCAGCTCAACCTTTCCGCGTCGACCAACCTCGTCACGATCCTCAACTGGGCGACCAGCCCGTACCTCAAGCGACTCAATATGGCGGTGATGTTGGTCGATCCGAGACTCGCCACGCTGAGCGAACGACTCACCGGAAACTCGCACGTGGCGACCCTCGAGGTCAAGCTCCCGACCGAGTCGGAGCGGCGCCGGTTCATCGAGTTCACGGCCGAGAGCGTCGAGTTCGAGAAGTTCTCGGACTTCTCCGTCGAAGAGCTCGCCAATCTGACGGCGGGGATTTCACTCTCGGACCTCGACACCATGGTGCGATCCGCGCAGAAAGCAGGACGACGACTCGACTCGGGTCTGTTTCGCCGCCTCAAGAAGCGCCTCCTCGAACGGCAGTGCGAAGGCCTCCTCGAGTTCATCGAACCGAAGTGGAGCCTCGACATGGTGGTCGGGCACAAAGCGGCGAAGGCGAGACTCACCGGCGACGCGGAACTCCTCAAGCGTGGCCGACTGGGGAGCGTCCCGATGGGCTACCTCCTGTGTGGTCCCGTCGGAACCGGCAAGAGCTTCCTCGCCCAATGCGCGTCGGGTTCGCTGGGAGTGCCGTGTGTCATGCTCAAGAACTTCCGCTCGAAGTACGTCGGCGAGACCGAAGGTAACCTCGAGAAGGTCCTCTCGGTGTTGCGTGCGATGGGGCCGGTGGTGGTGATCATCGATGAGGCCGACGCGATGCTCGGCAACCGAGGTTCGGACGGCGACTCCGGGACCTCGAGTCGCGTCTTCGCCATGATCGCGGCGCAAATGGGCAACACGCAGTACCGCGGAAAGATCCTCTGGATGCTGCTGACGTGTCGCCCAGATCTCCTGCCCATCGACCTCAAGCGTCAGGGGCGCGCCGAAATCCACATCCCCATGTTCTACCCTTCCGAACAAGAGGAACTCCGCGAGCTGTTCGAGGTGCTCGCCCGCAAACTCGGCGCAGACCTCGACCCCCAAGACATCCCACCCATCCCCCATCTCGGCGATCTTTCGGGGGCAGACATCGAGGGAATCGTCGGCCGCGCCCAGCGCGCGGCGCTCCTGGCGGGAGCGGAGAAAATCACGCGCGAGATCCTGGAGCAGGCGGTCGGCCAGTTCATGCCGTCGACCCGCAGTCTCGAGCGCAAGCTGCAAGAAATCGCCGCGATCATCGAGTGCACCGATCGCGAGTTTCTCCCGTCGCACATCGCAAAAGATCTCGAGGCGTCCGGCGGTCGCGAAAAGCTGCAAGAAGAACTGACAACACTCAAGAGACTCGTCGAGAGTCTCTAAGTCGACGCAACCCTAACGAAAAGTGAGAGTATCCATGGCAAGGGCGAGCTGGTTCGACGATGCGACCGAGGTCCCGCACTTGGCGGAGAAAGTAAACGAGCTCGATGCATTCGCGAACGCGATGGCCGACGGCCGCGTCGACAAGAACGAACTGGAGGCGCAACAGGAGCGACTGATCGCGGCCATGAAGACGGTCGAGGCCGACCTCAGTGACGAACAGCACGCCAAGGTGACGGTACTCCTGGTCGAGCTGACGGCGTACGACATCATGCGCACGCTCCACGAACTCCAAGTCGAACGACTGCGCGGCAAGTTCAAGTAGCGCTCCGAATAATCCGGCGAGTAGCTTTGCGCTCTGGTTCGATCCACGCCGTGAACGGCCCGACGTGCTCACCCGCTATCCGGCCGCGCTACTTGCGGGCGTGACTCGTCGACGCAAGAGACGACGCGAACATCGTGAGAGCGAAGACAACTCCCATGCCGACGACGGCGAGTACGGCGGGGAGACCTGTCGCGTCACTGTCACAGCTTCCCCAGCCTTCGACGCGAGTAGCTTGTCGAGGTTGCTCTCCTCCCTGGGCCTCGCGGCTGGAATCGGCATCGGGGCGGCTCTTCAGGGCGTCGCTGGTGCATGGCTGGTTCGGAAGTTCGTCGGCATTCCCACGCGGCTGATCGACTCGAGGCAGGTGTTTGGCTTCATGGCCGTCGGCGGCCTGGTCGGTTGTGTGGTTGCGCCGACCTGGGGTGTCTCTACCCTCGTCGTGTGGGGTCTTGTTCCCCATGACGACTTCACATTTCACTGGTTCACGTGGTGGGTGGGTGACGCGATCGGCGTCTTGATCTTTGCGCCGCTTCTGGTGCTCTGGCTCGAGCCCAACAATCGAGTCGCTCGTGGCGCCCTGGCCTGGATCACGACCGCGTCGTGTCTGACTTGTGCGCTGGCGACGGTCCTCTACTTGATCGCAAGCAATGCCGAGCAGAATCGCCTGGAGCAAGACTTCCACCGCCGGGTCACTCCAGTTCATCAGCGGATCGCGAATCGCCTAGACTCCTACGCTGCGGCACTCGAGTCGATCGAGAGCCTCTTCTAAAGCTCAATGGAGGTTGATCGGGGCGAGTTTCGCAAGTTCACCACGAAACTTCTGAGTCGCTATCGCGGCCTGCAGGCCGTTTCGTGGAATCCGATCATCGAGGCGGGATATCGACTCGCCTATGAACAGGCCATGCGAGTCGAGGGGATCTCCGGATTTCAGATCAAGGAGCGTGACGAGAGTGGGCGCTTGGTGCGCGCTGGTTCTCGCCCCGAGTACGTGACGGTGCATTTCATCGAGCCACTCGATCGCAACCAGGCGGCTCTGGGTTTCGACGTGGCTTCGGACTCGACGCGGCGAAGCGCGATCGAGCGCGCGTTCACGACGCGTCTCCCTGCCGCCACCGCCCGCATCACTCTCATACAGGATGACGAGAGTCAGTTCGGGGTCCTGATACTCGATCCACTGCTGGAGGTAGATCAGAACGGACACGAAGATGTCCGGGGGTTCGTGGTGGGAGTGTTTCGCCTGGCGGACATGGTGCGGGAGTCGCTCGCGACCCATGATCTCGATGATCTCAGCTTGACCATGTCCGATCTTTCGGCCGAGCCAGGGAGCCGGCTGCTGTTTGCGAGTTCGCCATCAGATCCGACCGCTTCTGCTGCTTCTGATCCTGGTGCGACACTTCTTCAACAGCGGACGGATGTTGAGTTCGCCGGCCGGAATTGGGAGCTCCATACTCTCGCGAAGCCGAGCTACCTGCGTTCGACACGGAGCCTCGACGCTTGGCTCATCCTCGTGGCCGGTTTGTTGTTTACGGGACTACTCGGCGCCTTCTTGCTGGTGCTCAACGGCAACGCTGTGGTCGAGGCCAGGCGATCGACCGAACTGGCCACGACGAATGACGAGCTGACTCGTTCGGTCACGGCTCTCCGGGAGGCAGAGAACGCACTGCAGCTGTCGAACAAGGAGCTGACGCGGCACAACGACGAGATGGAACAGTTCATCTACACCGCCTCTCATGACTTGAAGACCCCCCTGGTGACGATCAACGGTTTCATGGCCGTTCTGAACGACGAGATTCAAGCGGGTGATCAAGACCAGATCGCGGATTCTATGAAGCGCATCAAATCGGCTGCGACGCGGATGGGGCAACTGATCGAGGATCTTCTGCAGATCAGCCGCATCGGTCGCACCGAGGACGAGACGGAGATCGTCGATGTGGAATCTCTCGTCGCCGAGCTCGTCGATGAGCGCCGCCATCAGCTGAGTCAGCGTGACATCGCGTTCGAAGTTCAGCCGGGCCTGCCAGCCTCGATGGCCGATCGAACCCGACTCATGCAGGTCTTCGACAATCTGATCGGTAACGCTGTCAAGTACGGTTGTGCAGAAGGTCCGGGCAAAATCTCGATCGGCGGGACGGTCCGCGAAGGGCTTTCAGAGTACTTCGTACGGGATACCGGCCCCGGGATTCCGCCCGAGTTTCACGATAGGGTGTTCCGACTCTTTACTCGACTGAAGAGCGACAAGGATGGAACCGGAGTCGGCCTGGCGATTGTCAAGCGAGTCGTGGAGCACTACGGCGGCATGGTCTGGGTAGAGCGCGACCTTCCGGTGGGGGCAGGGTTTCGTTTCACCATTCCCCACGGCGCCGACGCGGAAGTGGACGACGCTGAAGCCAGCGACCGAGAAGTCTCGCTGGCGTAGCTGGGAGTCCGTTCGAAGGCGGTATCCCAGTCTTGGCTCTCGTTGGCCGAAGATCGTAGAGCCCGGGACTGGGTGCATCGCAATGTGCTCGGGGACAACCAATACGTCAAACTGACCGGTGAAGACACCGGCGGAGCGTACGCCCTCATCGAGCAAGTGAACACGATAGGCACCGGTATCCCGCGACACGCTCACCACAACGAGCAAGAGACGTTCTACATCAACATCATCGAAGGCGAGTACGAGTTCAAGCCGTCTTGACCTGGACGAACCTGAGTTGGCCAAACCCGAAGTCCACGCCGCGCGACCTTCCCTTGGGATACGCGCATGGCCGAGGGCCTCCACGCGCTCGGGTCACCGGCGTATCATCCCCGCCGCCCGGGCAACGCCCTCACCCGCATCGTCGAAGATCATCTCGATGAGCTGCGCAACTGCTACGACGAACGGTTCGCCGGCACCTACGGTCCCCTCGCGCCGCGCGTGCTCGATTTGTTCGAGCGCTTCGCCCGCTGTGGCGATGCTTACTTTGGTCTTCTTCGGTTGCGATGTGAGGATTGCGGTCACGAACGGTTCCTTCCGTCTCGTGCAAAGCGCGCGTGCTCTGCCCGTCTTGTGGCAAACGAAGGTCGATCGAATGGGCCGAGCGCATGGTCGAGGAGGTTCTGCCCTACCGTGAGTCGCGGTTCTTCTCCACCTCGCCGATGGACCTGCCGCCTATTCGCCCTACGAATCGGGGTCTATCCCTCCGGCTCACCGCGCCAGTGACGAAGCTGTCGAGGACACCCTGGTCGCCGCCATCCTCACCGGTGGCCGAACCAAAGCCGCAATTGCGGTTTCCAAGATCGACTTCACCGCTTTTGTCAATTAGCGTTCGAGACATTCAAAGAACACCAGCAGAAATAGGGTTTCAGTGGACCCGCGGGTCCACTGTCCGCATTCGGCTCATTGTCGGATTCCCAATGGAACTGCGCCGAGAAAGGAGGGATGCGCAGCGTTCGCTTCGAGGCCGCACGGCCTGAAGCCGGTCTCGCTATTCACGACCCAGTTCGCAAGGGGCTACTTCCACCACTCGAGATATGGAGTACAGGCATGAGAATACGTCGACTGAGAATAGAGTTCTGCGTCCTCCTCATCGTCATTGCCGCCGGGACCCTGCAGGCCCAGAGCATCCTCGTCCTAGACTATGGCAGTGAGGACAATGTTGCCCAGGACGCCCTGAACAATTTGGCGCTTCCGTTCACGCTTACGTCTGACCCGCCGTCGTTCGATACCGAGTTGACCGGCGGCACTGAGTGGGATCTCGTGATCGTCGACAACCCGTCGAACTCGCTCACGGCAGGGGTAGAAACGAACCTGACAGACTACATCAACAACGGCGGGAAGCTCCTCTTCTCGTACTGGGATCTCGACGTGGCCGATCCCCTCTTGCAAGCGGCACTCGGAGTCGCGGCGACCACCAGCCTCACCACGCCGACCGAGATTCACGACTGGGGCACCGGCTCATCTCTATGGGCGCGCCCGAACGGTATCGGCAGCCCCATCACCGTCGAGGCGGACTCCTGGCTCAACAACGGGGACGCGATGACGGCAGCCCCCGGAGCGGTCGCAATCGGTGGCTTCACGCCGGGAGTAACGGCCGGCGAGGCGGCGATCATCGTCGGAAACGGCGGACGTACGATCACCTTCGGGCACGAGTTCGACAGTCTCGACGAGCCGGCCATCACCGGCATGATCGAAAACGCGGTTCAGCTCTGCCTCCAGAACAAGCACGTGCTACTCGTCGAGGACACTTCGGTGGGATTCAGCACAACCGCGCACGACGCGCTCGACGCCGAAGGACTGATCTTCGACCAGGTCTCCCTTGCTGGCTTCAATCCCGCGCTCACGAGCGGCATCGCTTGGGATCTGGTAGTGGCCGAGATCGCGAACTTTCCGTTCGTGACCGACGACCTCGAGGCGTACATCGCCAGCGATGGAAAAGTGTTCATCTCGTATTGGGATTTGAACAACGCGGTTTCGCTCCAGGCGTCCCTCGGAGTGAGCGTCGCGTCGAGCTTCCTCGCTCCCATGGAAATCTTCGACTGGGGGGCCGGCGGATCGGCCGGTCAGATCTGGACGACGCCCAACGCGATCGGTGCGAGTATTCCCATGACTGCAGACGCCTTCGCAAACAACGGAGATCGCCTCGTCGGAGTCGACGGAGTCGAGGCCGGCGGTTTCACACTGACCCCGACACCCAACGAGGCAGCTGTCGTCATCAAGAACGATGGGAACTGCATCACGGTGGGGCACGATTTCATCAGTCTGCAACAGCCCGAAGCGACGAACTTTGTCCAGAACTGCATTCATAGACTCTGCAATCCGCCTCCCGCAAACGATGATTGCGCGAACGCGCTCGCCGTAATCGAAGGCGACCATGCCTACTCGAACACTCTCGCCACGACCGATGGCCCGAGCCCGTGCGGAGCGATCGGGAGCGACATTTGGTATAGCTACACGGCGCCCGAGGCGGGCACCGTAACACTCTCCACATGCCTTCAAGCGACCTACGACACCGCGCTCGCGATCTATCCTGGCGATCCGTGTCCGGCCGACGCCGTCGACGCGCTGGCTTGCAACGATGATTTCCCAGGATGCGGGTTAACCTCCACAACGACCTACACTATGGCTTCCGGCGAGACGATCCTGATCCAAGTCGGAGGCTTTGCCGGCGGCATGGGCGATGGAACGCTCACCATCTCGTTTGCGCCCGCGCCGCTCCCGACCGACGTTTCGGGGTTCGATGTGGTGTTGGTCAACGGTGAGGGAGACGTCGACGGTGGTCTAGTAGTGAGCCAGCTCGCCTACACGGCTGCGTTGACCACCGCCGGACTCAGCTTCATCGAAATTGAACCCAACGTGCTCGGCCAAACACTGGTTGGTTGCCCGGCCGTCGCTTGGATCTACAACAATGGCACGTTCCCGGATGACGCGCCAGTCGACGCGGCGATCATGGAACACCTCCGCGATTGCGTGCTCGCCGGTAACGCCGCGATGGCCAACGGCGGTGACATGTGGGGCTTTCTTCCGCCGACCGCGTACGATGACATCGACGGGATCGACACCGACGCAGCTTCCGACGGTGGCGACACCGTCACGGATCTGGAAGGCGTCGCTGGCTCCTCGCTCGATGGTTTCGTGAGCGCCTACGTTCAGGATCAACTCGGCAACGACTGGACCGACGTCTTGGCGCTCGCCGCCATCGGCGCCGGCACCGAGATCATGGGCGAGAACCAGGAGCTCGCCCTTTTCTCACCGGCTGCCGCCGCCGCAGCCGGTGCCGACTACAACGTCGGCGTCTACTACCCGCACGACGAAACCGTCGCCCCTGGCGCCGGTGACACGTTCTCGATGTCGATCGAACCCGCTGGCGTGGACGACCCGGCCACCTTCCTCGCCGATTGTTTCGCGCTCGTGTTCTTCCCGGCGCCGGACGGTGAAGTGTTCTCACGCGGAGATTGCAACAACGACGGGTTATTCGACATCGGCGATGCGATCGCGGAACTCGACATCTTGTTCGGAGGAACCGGTCCGGCGGCGTGCGATGACGCGTGCGATGCGAACGACGACGGCTTGTTCGACATCGGAGACCCGATCTCCGTGCTGAGCACACTATTCGCCATGGGTGACTCCCCACCGGCTCCGTCATTCCCGGAGTGTGGCCTGGATCCGACGGACGACTTGCTCGGTTGTGACACTCAACCGGTCGAGGCGTGCGCCGATCTGAAGTAGTGATCGACGCTCGAGAGAACTGAGATAGCAAGCTTGGCGGAGTAGCTTTCGAAGGAAGCTACTCCGCATTTTCGTAACCTGCCCGCTGGGCGCCGACGAAAGCCGTCGGAGATTGCGGTGCCTCGAGGCACCGCAACCTGCTTCAAGCCGCTCGGCTTCGGTTGAGACGAACGCGGGCGAATCGCCGATGAGTTCGGCGACCCATGTGTCGGCGCGGACAGTGGATGTCTCGTCACTGTCACCGTCACTCGTCACTAGCGCTGTCACCGTCACTAGCGGCGGTTGCTGCGTTGCTTGCCGTGCGACCATCCCAGTGGCTCGCTCTGGTTGCTGAACTCCCAGCCTCGCCCGATGAGTTCGATCGGAGTGTGATCACTGCCGACCGTCGGGCCGTAGTCGTCGAACAGTTCGTCGTAGAAGACTTGAGCGGAGCACATGCCAACCGGAAAGAGGAACGAGCGGAAGATCACGAAGAGAGGAATCGAACGGACATCGTGGCTCCTTGCGTACCTCGACCGGTCGGGAGGTCGTCGGGCGTGCAAAAGAGGGTTCGTTCCGAGGATGCCGAGGTCGCGGGACGGGACCGCCAAGATTGGATCTGCGCTTCGGAGTCGGGTTCTCGGGGGCCCGAGACGCTCGACCTTCGTTGGCGGGAATCTTCGATGGAAACGGCATCTACGGGAGTAGCCCTGGCTCGAGTACGCCAGGCAGTTCGCTCAAAAGCCCGAATCGGCTCGAACAGGATTTCCCATGCCAAGACGACTCGCCGCGCTTCTCTTCTGCTTAGGGATGTCAGCACCGGTGCTGGCCCAAGCCCCGCAGATTTCGTCGTTGAGCGAGGCCACGCTTACCCGAAGTGGCCGGCTCGAAGTTTACGGGAGCGGATTCGGAACGCTGCAGGGAACGAGCCAGCTGTTCGTCGATGACTTGGAAGCCATCGTCACCTCGTGGGCGAACGACGAAATCCACGGCTATATCCCGGAAAGTGCGGCGGTCGGGTCGGTTCCCGTTCAAGTCGTCGCATCCGCGGGATCGAGCAACGTTCTCCCGCTCGACGTGACTCTTCGATCGGCGGTGGGTCACACGCGTTGGCGATTCGAGATGGACTCGCCAATCTCGGGCGCCTACACCGCGGTGGGTCCCAACGGCGTGGTCTACGCCACCGACATCGAGCGGATGTACGCGCTGTCGGCCACTGGCGCGCTGCTTTGGGTTCTTCCCGGGGCCGGCGGCGGGCGACCGATCGTCTTCGGAAACGACGGCACGCTCTACACAGGGTCGGACAGTGGCTTGGTCTCCGTCGACCCGGCCGGCGCGTTGAACTGGGAGTACTCTTCTGCCCCCCTCGCGATCTATGTCGCGGGTCCCGGTGTCGGGCCCGATGGAAACATCTACGGCGCTCAGGACGCCGTCCTCGGCGGAGCGTTGTACTCGCTCGATCCGAGCGGCGCTTTGATCTGGGATCTCCCGGGTGTGCTGGGATTGACGCTGGGTGGCAACGCCAACTGGAAGATCTCCTTCGCGGCCGATCGCTTCTACACCGGGGTCACTTGGGACGTGCATTGTTTCAGTCTCGACGGCGATCAACTCTGGAGCGCCGGCGACTTGGGTATTGCAACTTCGTCTCTGGCAGAGCTGGATCCGCAAGGACGAGTCATCACGAGGTGGGCGCAGACCGGATTGAGGGCGTTGACCGAGGACGGAGATACCGACTGGCTCATCACGCCACCCGGAACCTTGAGCACGACGACGCAGCCGGTAGTCGGTCCCAACGGCGACATCTACATGGGCAATTTTTTCGGTTCCAACGTCTGGGCGTTCTATCCTGACGGCAGCCTCAAGTGGTTCCGCGATGACGCACCGGGAATCATGCAAAAGCTCGGAGTGAGTCCCAACGGCGCGGTGCTCGTCGACGGGGGCGGTCCCGGTTTCGGCTCCCCCGGCTTCTTCCGCGGATTCGATACCGACAACGGCGACCTCTTGTGGCAAGTCAACCTCTCCACGGTCGCGGGTTGGGATGAACTCGCGTGGACGAACCAGCCAGCGTTCACGACCAACAGTGCGACAGCGTTCGTCACCTCCCGATTCGCCGGCAACGAGAACCACGGTTACTTGTACGCGCTGCAAGTGGGAGACGACCAAGACCCGCTCTTCGTCCGCGGAGATGTCAACGCGGATGGATCGCTCGACATCTCGGATGCGGTCGCGTTGCTCGCAGCCCTCTTCGGCGGAAGCGTCATCGTCTGCGACGACGCGGCGGATTCCAACGACGACGACCTTCTCGATATCTCCGATCCTATCTCCGTCCTCGCCGCCCTGTTCGGATCGCCCTCGGTCCCGCCCGCGAGTCCCTTCCCGCTCTGCGGCAGCGACCCGACCCCCGGTCTTCTGGACTGTGTCGAGTTTCCTGCCTGCCCGTGATCTCCAAGAGCCCCTCAACCGTCATCCCTCCGACCGGAGTGGTTTGCGAAACGGAAAACCCATGCGCATCACACTCATTGCGTCCCTCTTGCTCCTCTTCTTTTCGTCCACCGCTCGCAGCCAGGTCGAGTACATACTTCACATCATCACCCCGTTTCCCGGCGGAAGCTCCGGCGAAGCGTACGCGTGGGACGTCAACGACGACGGAACCGCCGTCGGCTTGGCGACGGCAAGTACCTATCACGGTTTCTACTGGACGGTCGACGACGGCAAGATCGATCTCGGCGAAGGCGACGTGCGCGGCATCAACAATCTCGGCGTCGGAGTGGGCAACTCGCTCCAATGGTCGGACCCGACCAGCTTCTCGGTGATCCCAGCTCCTAGCACCTACTACTGGGCGGTGCACGCGCTCGACGTCAGTGATACGGGCATCGTCGTGGGAGAAGCGGTGCATCAGTACTCGGGTTCGACGTCGATTCAAACCGCGTTCGTGTGGGACGAGGTCAACGGGACTCGCGACCTCAGCGCGCTCGGCGTACCGTCGGCGTTCATCGCGCACGCCGTCAACGACGCCGGCCAAATCGTCGGCGACACGAGTTCTTTCGGCAGCACGAGCACGGCGTCGGCTTTCTTGTTCGACCTGGCGACCAGCAACTACGTTGAACTCGGAAGTCTGCAGCCCGGTGGCGTCGGCAATGCGTCCGCGCGCGACATCAACTCGAGCGGGACCGTGACCGGATACTCCTCGACGCCCGAGCTGTTCGTCGGCGACCACGCGTTCATCTGGACTGAAGCCGGCGGCATGCAGGACATCGGCGTCCTCGGCGTCTACTCGGACTTTCTGACCCTCGAAGACTCTCACGCCTACGGGATCAACGACGACGGAACCGTCGTCGGGAACAGCACCTCACCGAATGCAGCCACCAGCTGGGACGCGCGTCACGCATTCGTCTGGGACGCAACCCAGGGGATGCGGGATCTCAACGATCTCTGCGCTCGCCCGAGCGGGTACTACCTGATCAACGCCACCGCGATCAGCAACACGGGTTGGATCTGCGGAACGGGCTTCGGGAGCGCCGGCGGTGGGTTGGCCTCCGGGTTCGTCCTCGAGCCGATCGTCACGACCGCAGCCACGTTCGTGCGCGGCGACTGCAACAGCGACGGTCTCGTCGACATCGGTGACCCGGTGTTCCTCCTCTCGGCACTGTTCACCGTCGACGCGGCGCCGACGTGTGACGACGCGTGCGATACCAACGACGACGGAGGACTCGACATCGGCGACGCGATCCACGGCCTGAGCGCCCTCTTCGGCGGCGGCCCCACTCCGACGAGTCCCTACCCCAACTGCGGGACCGATCCGTCCACCGACACCCTGGAGTGCGCGGCGTTCGAAGCGTGTCCGTAGCCGGGGGGCTCTGATCGCTCGCTGCAGACGGCGTCACTGTCTCTTTAGTAACGCTTCATAACGGCGATGGTCTTGGAGAGCCTTCAGCGTTTTCTCGTACACGGGTCTTAGTCTAACTTCGCTGCCGCGAGGCTTCTTGCGACGCCCCGATTCGAGCGATCCGATCCCGCACCGGGCCCGGACCTCGGATCGGGGCGTTTTTGTTTGTCGAGTTGGGAGTCGTGCTGCCCGCCACGACATCGTGCGACCTCCATGACGAGCACTCGAGACTCGGGCCTTGTCGCGTGATTGCGCAGAACCTACCGATCCAACTTGATCCTCGATCACTCAAATGCCGGAAGCCGCCGTAGTTCGATTGCTCGCGAACGATGCAGCAACGCCAGAAGCAACCTCGCTGGGGAAACGAGCCGAACGTCAGTCGCGGCCAGCGCCCGGTATTCAAGCAGTCAGCACACCGCTTGGGTTTGATCCCCAAGCACTCCCCCGCCCGCTGCTTGCGCTAACAAGGTTCAACAGGCTGCGACCCCGCATCTCGATGCGTTAGCCATCGTCGGTAAAGGGTGGCGAGACCCGAATCGGGGCGGTCGCGTCCGACGGACGGCACGGGATTCGGAAGGCCTGGTTCGGAAGGCGCGGTTCGGCGCATCCAGCGGTGTTCCCGGCGGTCGACGAGCGGACCCACGGGACCAGGATTCGCGACCCGACCGGAGAAACTCCGGTGTCCCCCAAGGCGTCGACCGCGCACAATAGAAGCCATGGCCGACAAGAAGAAGTCACCCAAGAAGTCTAAGAGCTTTGGCAGCTTCGCCGATCTCGCGAAGGCGATGGGGGTCGAAGGCGAAACCCCGGACGAGCCCGTGGCGGAGCCCGGTTGGACGTTCAAGCGCGCCGGCGAGGAAGAGGTCGATCTCGAGCTGGAGACCCAGATCGATGTCGGCCTTCGTCGGCGACCGCGGGCGTTCGGCCCGATGGAGCACGGCCCGCTGCCGTACCGGAACATCGACTCCGAGGAGATGCAGCTCCTCAAGTCGTTTCGCGTCCGTACGCTGTTTCCGGCGGACGTCGCGGAGCGGGTGGCGGCGCTACCCGATGATCCCGACCCGAGCGAATTCGCCGAGCGGCTCGACTTGCGCGACCAGTTGGTCTTCACGATCGACGGTGCGGACGCCAAGGACTACGACGACGCGATCTCCATGAACCGACTTCCTGGCGGCAACGTCGAGCTCGGCGTGCACATTGCGGACGTCGGTCACTACGTGACGCCGGGAACGCCGCTCGACGATGAGGCGATGGAACGGGGCACGAGCATCTACGTCGCCGACCAAGTAGTGCCGATGCTGCCCGAAAAACTCGACCTCGCCAAGGGTTCCCATCGCAGAGCCCACTCCAAACGGATAGATCTTGAAGGCAAACGTCGTGCACGATGTTGGCGCCAAGGGGTTGCAGAGCAGGACGTCGAAGTTCGTGGTACCCAGTAACGTGTTGACGTTGTTGCCGCCGAAGGTGCAGTTGACGAACCTGCTGGCAGTGGCGTCGTGACAGTACCGGGGGCGACCACACGCCTTTGGAACTGCTCTTTCGCGCGCTGCGTCTCGACACCCCCTACTTTCGGGCGTGGCTCGTCGACGCTAGGGACGAGGCGAACATCGTGAGTGCGAAGACCGCGGCGACTCCGACGACGGCGAGTACGGCGGGGAGCCATAGTTCGGCGCTGTCATTCGGCCAGCGGTTGGCGTCGGTGATGGTCTTGAACGGCCAGAGCTTGCGGAGTGATCCGAGCATGAAGCCACACAAGAGTGCGAGCGTCGGATCGTGATACTTGGCGAGTAACCAACGGAGCAGCTTCGAGAACATCAATAGGCCAAGCAGCGCGCCGCAGGCGAAGACGATGAAGATGATGAGTTGCTCCGTGCTGATGTCGAATCGCCGCAGGCTGCGGATGCAGCCGAGCACCCAGTCGTACATGCCAAGAAGCAGCAGTAGGTACGATCCGCTGATGCCGGGGAGGATCATGGCGCAGATGGCGATGGCGCCGCAGATGAAGGCGTAGCCGTGCTCGCCGACTTGTTCGGGTCCGAACGGCAGTATCGTGCCGCCGGACTCGGGTCGGGTCAGCCAGTAGGCGAAGACGGCGCCGACCGGTAGCAGGACGATGGACGCGGCGCTCCAGCGACGAATCATGCGTCCGACCAAGGCGCCTGAGGCGAGGATCAATCCGAAGAACAGGCCGAAGGTCGGAGTGCGGTGGTCTTCGAGAAGGGTCTTCATAACACCGGCCAAGGTGAGCACCGCCACGCCAATGCCGAGACCGAGGACCAGCAAGAAGCGTAGATCGATGTGGCGTGCGGCATCGCCGAAGTTGCCCGCCTTCACGTGACCCCAGAACGTCATGTCGACGCGGCTGATCGCGGTGACGAGTCGTTCGTAGATTCCGAGGATCAACGCCATGGTGCCGCCGGAGACGCCGGGGATCACGTCGACGCTGCCCATGCAGAACCCGCAGAACGCGGTGTGCAGATCGGCACCGAAGCCAGACTTCCGAGAACTCATCGTCGCGCTCTATTCAGGGTCTTGGCCGGGGCCTTCGAGGATGGCCCTTGTTACGACCAGCGGGTGCAGTGCCAACTCTTCTTGCCGCGACGAATGAGTATCGTGTCGCCGTGCAACAAGTCTGATGCCGTAACCATGTAATCGGCTGCGACCTTCTCACCGTTGACGGAAACTCCGCCACTGCCGAGAAACTCGCGCGCTTGGCGTCGTGAGGTGGCGAGGCTCGTCTCGGGCAACAACTCGGCGAGCGCCACGCCATCTCCGTCGAGCGAACTCGTCTCGTGCGTGGAACTCGGCACGTCGGCGAACACCTCGCCAAGGATGTCTCGATCGAGGGACTTGATGTCCCCCTTGCCGAACAACGCGGCGGTCGCGTTCTCGACCGCGTCGAGCGCTTCTTTGCCGTGCAGCATTTCGGTCACGTGACACGCCAGGGCACGGTGGGCGTCGCGCCGGTGCGGCGCCTCCTCGTGCTGAGCTTCGACGGTTGTGATCTCTTCCTGAGTCAGAAAGGTGAACCGCTTCAGGTAGTCGATCACGGTGTCGTCGTCGGTGTTGATCCAAAACTGGTAGAAGGCGTACGGGCTGGTGCGCTCGGCGGTGAGCCAGATTGCGCCGGTCTCCGTCTTGCCGAACTTCTTGCCGTCGGCGCGCGTCACCAGCGGTGCGGTGACTCCGAACGAACCGTCGGCGTCGGGGCCGAGCACGCGCCGGACGAGATCCATACCCGCGACGATGTTTCCGTACTGATCAGACCCGGCGATCTGCATGGTGCAGTTCTCGGTGCGTCGCAAGTGCAAGAAGTCGTACGCCTGCAGAATCATGTAGCTGAACTCGGTGTAGCTGATGCCGTGATCGCGGTTGTGGAGCCGCTCCTTGACCGACTCCTTCTGCAACATCATGTTGACCGAGAAGTGCTTGCCGGTGTCGCGCAACATTTCGATGTAGCCGATGCCGGTCAGCCAGTCAGCGTTGTTGACCATGCGCGCGGCGTTGGCGCGATCGGCACTGAAGTCGATGACGCGTTCGAAGATCTTCTTCTGCGCATCGACGTTGGCCTGTACCTGCTCGGCCGTCATCAAGGTGCGCTCGGCGTCCTTGCCCGACGGGTCACCGATCATGCCGGTGCCGCCGCCCATGAGCACGATAGGGCAGTGACCGGCGCGTTGGAAGTGGGCGAGCATGAGCATGGGAACCAAGTTGCCGACCGTCAGGCTGTCCGACGTCGGATCGAACCCGCAGTAGCCGACACGTCCCGGCGTTTTTAGATGCTCGTCGACTTCGGCACCGGCCGTCTGATGGAGAAGGCCGCGCCATTCGAGCTCTTCGGTGAACCCGCTCATCACTTGTCGCTCTCTTTCGGGTCGTCAGTTTCGGTCGGCTTGTCGCGGTTGGACTTGGTCGCGTGTCGGTAGTAGGCACGTCCGCCCAGGCCGGGCAGCCAGTGCACGTTCAAGCCGTCGAGGTGACCCTCGACCGCGTCGCGCAGTGCACGCATCTCGTCGGCCGTGGCGCAGAACGCGGCCGGCACCAGAAGCACGTTCGACCCCCCGCCTTCGCGGATCGCCGCGAGCACTTCATGAATCGTCGGTTGCGTGTCGAGATGGGCGACGCGCATTCTAGAAAATCGACTGCGCAACGAAATGGGGTCTGCCGCTTCGATGCGGGTCCACGCTTCGCGCGCCTCGGTCGGGGTGGCCGGATAGGTCACGATGATCGTGGTACCTCCGAACGGACCCGGCGCAGTGGGCAAGATCTTCGACGTGCCCATGGCCGACGGCTCGATGCCACGCGGCGGATCGATGGCGTACTCTCCGGGCAGGGCGAGCCAGTGCGCATCGACACCCGCCGCTCCGCCATCTGCACCGTCGTCTCTGCCGTCGAAAGCACTCGCTGGCATGAGCTCGACCTGCGTGCCCTCGTTCCACAACGCACGCACCTCGAGTTCCGCCCAGAACCGCCCCAGCGTGGAGTCGACGCGGTACACGAGCGGTGTCGCGGACGGAGTCGCCTCCGACATCGGGTCGATGCCAAGAGCCTTACGAATCGCGACCTCGGCTTGAATCAACGGAGCGTCACCGAGCGGTCGACGCTCGTTCCGGAGACCGGTCGTGCTGTAGTCCGCCAACTCTTCATCCCAGAAGTAGCTGTTCACTTCATCCGTGAACACCACCAGATCGAAGAACGACGCAGGTGCGGCCGGATCAGCAGGGTCAAGCTTGGGCAAACCACCTTCGCGAAGCTTGTTGTAGCGCGTCGGTCGAATGGCAAATGCCTGGACCGGCATGGAGTCGCGACTGTAGAGCATGGTCGAGGCAATGACGGTGGCGGCCGCTTCTTCGCCGGCCAGCACGATTCGTTTTGCATCGATCGGCTGCGTCCGTGCCACACGGGAAAGCAAACGCCTCAACCCTTGGCCGAGCAGCCCCATGTCGGAGTCGAACCGCTCTTCGAAGAACCACTCACCGCCGAGGTGAAGGTCTTCCCCGCGTTGCGGGAATGGCGGGTCCACGGCGACGATGGCGACCGTGTCGCCGAAGGCGAGCCGCAAGTAGCGCATGGCGTCAGCGGCGCGCAACCCTTCGCGCGGCATCCAGATGAGAAGCGGCACCGGCTGGTCGTCGCGCGCTCCCTTGGGAACGAACAACTCGTACTCGAGCTCGGTGCTGACGGTAACTCCATGGGTTCCGTCTTGCACGGCGCGCGCGCGATCCTCGGCATAGACGGTGTAGTCCGCGACCTCCGCGAGTTCCGCCCAATCCGGGTCGACCCCCACCAGCGACAACTCAGACGTCGGGCGAATGTCGATCACCACCACCTTCGTCTCGGGACGTCGGCGGGTGACCTGCGCAGCGGTTCCTTGTCGGTACAACGTGTGGAAGCCACCGTTGAGGTGGAGCACTTTTGATCCGGGGTGCTTCGCCAACGCGTCGACACACGCTTCGCCCATGGAGTTGTCCCACAGACACTGCGTCGAGTAGAGGCGCGCTTCGGGGTCTTCAAGAAACGCGAAGAAGTCCCCGTGGCCACGAATGGTTCGTGCGAACCGCTGCCAGTAGGCGTCGGAGTTGGGGTGGAGCTCGCGTGGAATCCACTGCTTCTGTTCGTCGGAGAGTTTCTCGTACCCTTCCTTGCCGCCGGGTCGCATGGAGCGCCGGATCGACGCGGGGAAGTTGGCCGCGACGACCGGCAGTGAGCGCGCGCGAGCAAGCTCGATCATAGGTCGGTAGTCTGTCCGGTAGTTCCCCCACGGATGGGCACGCCGCAAGAAGGTCGGCTCGTCGATACGTCCGGCGACGTAGTCGTCGAGTGCTGGCTGCGCGTCACGCTCGAACATTTCCATGGACAAGACGACCTTGCCCTCGGTGGCGAGCAGAAGCTCTTGGTACATCCGCCACTGAAACCGGTGCGTCGTTTCGTCGAGGTGCGTTTCGCCCAGGAAGATCACCTCGGCCGCGTCGAGCCGCTCGATCAACGTCACGAGCGAGATCGCTTCCTTCTTGCCGGTGTCTAGAATGCGGATCGCGTTCTCGAGCGGCGGTTGCGCCAACGGCTCGGGGCCATCGCCGGCTAGCAGCATCGGCGCGCTGAGAAGCACCGCCATGATCCCCATGAGACAACGCGACGTTCGATCGGTGGCGTTCATGTTTCTGCCTATCGCAGGGTGTGTGGCTTCGGTGTAACGATGCGGTGTAACTAGTCAGGCGAATTCGGCGCGCCGGCGACCAACGCAGCGATGCGTTTCACGGCGGCGAGAAAATCGGGTTCCCGATAATCTTCGTCGACCGCCGCAGACTCCGCCCCACGTCCAGTTTCGACGCGAATGGTCGTCATCTCGAGCGCCCGGCCGGCCTTCATGTCAGACGGCGAATCCCCGACCATAAACGAACCCGACAACTCGATGCCAGCGCGCTCGGCCCCACGTTCGAACATCAGGGGTCCTGGCTTGCGGCAACGGCACCCCTCGTCGGGTCCGTGCGGGCAGTACTCGACCGAGGCGATCTCGACTCCCCAGCCGCGCGCGTCCTCGACCAGCCGACGGTGCGTTTCGATCACCTCGGACTCCGGCTGATAGCCGCGCGCGATCCCCGACTGGTTGGTCACCACCACCACCGGCAACCCCAGCTGGCCGAGCTGACGAAACGCCTCTGCCGTATGGTCGTAGTAGATGAAATCGTCGAGCGATCGGATGTAGTTAGAGTTGTAGACGTTGATGACCCCGTCGCGGTCGAGAAAGACCCCGACGCGAGACGGCTCTTTCGTGGACTCGCCGGGCGAGGAAATCACTAGGCGCGCGCCGCAATCTCAGCGCGAATCTTGCCGCGCAACCCTTCGATCACCATGTGCGTCATGACCATGTGACCGTCTTGCGCAACCTGCATTTCGTCCGACGGCGAATGCAGCGAGACGTCACTCAACTCGAGCAGCTTGCCGCCCTCGAAGCCGGTCATGCCGACGATCTTCATGCCCATGCCGCGCGCCCGTTCGACGGCCGCGATGATGTTCGGCGAGTTGCCCGAGCCGCTCATAGCCACCAGCACATCGCCGGGGGCTCCGTAGGTCTGAACCTGCTCGGCAAACACCGCGTCGAAGCTGAGATCGTTCCCGAGCGCAGTGATCATGGCGGTGTTGTCGGTCAAGGAGAGCACCTTCAGCCGCTTCGTCTCCGAGAACGGAATGGTGTAGGTCGCGAGGTCTTCACACATGTGCGTCGCCGTGCAGGCGCTTCCACCGTTGCCGATAACGAGCACCGATCCACCCCGCTCGTAGACGGAGTAGAACAACTCGACCGTCGCTTCGACTGCGCCGACGTCGATCTTGCCGAGCAGGTCGCGCGCACGCTCGAGGTAGCCATCGAGTTCGGCGCGCAGCGGATACGCAGTCATGAGTTCTTCTCGCTTCAAGAAGTTGAGGTGCAACGCTCTGCTATGAACAGAAGGTGGCGAACAGAAGGCGGGCCAGGGATCGGGCGCGGCAATGGTACTGCCGGCAACGCGACCGACACAAGGTCCCCGTCCGAATGACCGTCCGGATGGCCGGTCGGATCACCCATCGGATCACCCATCGGGTCACAGTTCGGATCGCGCCACACGTGGATCACCGAGCCACCGGCGAGCGTCTCGGATCCTCGAGCAGGAGATACAGCACGTTGTCGGTGAAGATCGGGTCTTGCGTCATGGCGAGATGGTCCGTGTACAGGAGACGCACCGAGGCGAAGTCGATCGGCGTCCGAAGCTGCCGCGACCAAGTAGCGCCCACCCGTTCGTCCATGAAGGTGCTCGAGCGAAGAACGGTGCCGTCGCCCGCTCCGCGACTGACGACCCGGGCGTCCCGATCTCCGCCGGGTGTCACGACCGCCGTGGTGTCGATGGCATCGCCGGCGAAGAGATGGATGTCGACACCGGACGGAGTGGCGGCGGGAACGTCGAGGGCGCGATGGAACTGCTCGGCGCGCGCGAGCGACTGGCACAGATGGCTGAGCGCAATCCGCCGACGTTCGGAGGCGTCGCGGACGTCGGGCAGCAAGATCTCCAACGTGCCGTCGTACTCGGGATTGGCGAGCCCCCACTCGTGCTCGATCCAGAAGCTGACGTCGAAGAGCCGGTCGGTCGGCTTACCGTCGACGAGAACCGGCCCGTGGCGAGCGCGCGGCAGCAACTGGAAGATCGAGGGAAAGCTCCCGAGCACGACGGGGTCGTACGTGGGGAGAAGCGGCGCCGGTTGGAACCCGTTGACGAGCTGTTGGATGGCGACGGCGGATCCAGCGTTGGGGGTACCGATCATGATCAACCGCTCGACGTCGGCCGCGCCTTGCCACGTCAACGCGGGAAGCCCACCGTCAGCCGGTAATTCTTGGTCGCCGTAGCGCAAGAAGTAGCGCGCCAACAGCCCGCCCATCGAGTGGGCGACGAGATCGAACTTTATCTTCCCGTGCGGTCGATGCTCTCGCACCTTGGCGCGCGCCTCGCCGATGAACGCCTTGAACTGCCGCGCGTTCCAGACCAAGTCGCGCCGCCAGTCGTAGTGAAACTGAAAGCAGGTGTAGTGATCGGTGCCGTAGTCGACCGCGCCCGCTTCGCCGAGGTCTTGATCGCGGTACATGCCCGCACCGAGCGTAAGCAGAATGTTGCGGTACGCACGCTGCCGGACGTTGATCAAGCCGAACAGCGTGACCTCGACTTGATCGAGCGCTGCGGTCGAGCGCACGTCGTCCGACTGCGAGGTGATCGATTCCCCCTCGTGACGAACGAGCGGCAGTGCGATCAGTCGCGCGCCGTCGGGATCTTCCGGGTCGGCGGAGCCGCCACCGAACGCGCCCCACACCACCTGATCGCCCGCCATGAGACGCGACCCCAAAATGCCGGGAATCACAATGACCGGGTTCCGGTCGTCGTCGTGCTCTTGCGCCGCGCGAGAATACAACGCCGCGACGTCCGGCAGCGGGGTTGCGCCGCAGCCGACGATAGTCAACGACAACAGCGCGACGATCGAGTGCGATCGGAGCATGACTCTCCTTGTTACGGCCTCCCTTGTTGCGGTCACCCTTGTTGCGATGCAGAGGCCGGGGCATAGTATGCGATGACGCCGCCGGATCGATCGCCGACCTTCGGATCGACGAAGCGGGTCACGAAGTCACCCGAGATGCCGACGCAACCCGAGATGCCAACGCCACCGCACCGGACGCGCGGCAGTTACGACGACGGCTGTCCCCATGCTCGCTCTCCTCAGCAGCTTCCTCACTCCGAGTCCCGTCGATCCCGACGATCGCGTGCGTCAATTGCTCGACTACGACGTCGCCGGGTTTGGTCTGAGCCACGCGCTGGCCGAACCGGAGTTTCGGGCGTTCGTCGCCGCTTCGCGCACCATGAAGCAGACGTTCGTCATGCTTCGCGCGAACATCGTCGTCTTAGAACGGGAACTCGAAGACCCGGCACGAGCGCCCAAGTACCCGTCGCTCTCGAGCGGTGACTCCGAAGAGCGTCGTTCGGCGATCGAGCGAATGCGCAGTCACCTTCAATACGCGCAAGAACTCGAGTGCCCCACCCTGTTGATCGATCCCGGTCGCGTCGACGTCAAGTGGCCGCGCGACGAGTGGCACGAAGCGTTCGATGCGGGCAAGTGGCGACACGGCGGCCGCTGGGTCGACGACGCGGCCGAACACCGCGCGCAACTCTTCAACAAAAGGCGGCGCAAGGCGAGCCCACGCGCCCTCGACGCCCTACTGTCATCGATCGACGCGCTGCTCGACGAAGCACAACAGCGCGGCGTCGAGTTGGTCCTGCAGAACGCCCGTCGGGGTGACTCGCTGGGGCAACCGGAAGAACTCAAACGCGTCTTCACTGAGTTTCGCGGCGCTCCGGTCTCGGCGTGGTTCGACGTCGGCGACTATGACTACCAAGAACAGCTCGGCCTCGTCGATGGCATTCGGCTGCGCCGAGCGGTGCGCGATAGACTCGCCGGTATCACTATCACCGACGCCGACAAACTGAACGACGGCGTCCCGCCCGGCGAAGGAATGATCTTGTTGCCGATCGCACTCAACACGCTCTACGACCGCGATCGAACTCCCGACGAAAACCCCCCGCTGATCATCCGCTGCGCACGAGGCACCGAACCGGATCGAATTTCCGAGAGCATCGAGCGGCTACGCCGCGATGGATTCGACGGTCCACCACCCATCGAGGTCGATCCGTTTCCAATCATCGGTGGGTGAGCCGGATCGGGGGCAGCGGCGATCCCGAAGCGTGACCGGTCCCTGGAAGGAACAGAGAGCGGCCAACCCGGAGAACATGGGAAGTCCGGGCCAGACCGACGAATGGGCCGATCCAGCGCGTCACCCAGATCGACCTCTAACGCGGTTTGCACGAGGACTCCGGGAACCCCTATAATGCGCGGTTGCTGAATCGTCCCTCCTCGCGGCGTTCGACGATAAGAACCAATCCAACAACACCTTACCGCCCCTGACTCCGAAGGCTGATTCATGCCGATCTCTCGTGCCGTCAAAGAAGCGCTGGGCAATTCGTCGTGGATTCGACGGATGTTCGAAGAAGGCACGAGACTCAAGGCCAACCACGGCTCCGAAAACGTGTTCGACTTCTCGCTCGGCAATCCGGACCTGGCACCGCCCGAGGAGTTCATTCAGCGGTTGCGTGAGTTGACGGCGGACGAGCCGGGCGGGATTCATCGGTACATGCCGAACGCGGGCTGGCCCGAGGTTCGCGGCAAGATTGCGTCGCACCTTCGCGCACGCACCGGGCTCGACTACGCCGGTCGGCACGTGCTCATGACGGTCGGCGCGGGCGGCGGGTTGAATGTGGCGCTACGCGCGCTGCTCGACCCGGGCGACGAGGTGGTCATCTTGGCGCCGTACTTCGTCGAGTACGTCTTCTACATCGCCAACCACCAAGGCAAGACGGTGGTCTCAGAGACCGACGAAACGTTCGCTCCCGATCCGGAAGACCTCGCGGCCAAGATCACCGATCGCACGCGCGTCGTGATCATCAACTCGCCGAACAATCCAACCGGTCGCGTTTACACCGAGGGTGAGCTGAAGAAGGTCGCGGACGTTTTGGAGGCGAAGTCCAAAGAGTACGGTCGACCGATCTACCTGATCACCGACGAGCCATACCGACGCATCGTCTATACCGGCTATGAGTGTCCCGAGGTTCCTCCGTTCTACCGCAACACGATCTTGATCACGTCGCACTCCAAAGACCTCGGACTCGCCGGCGAGCGGATCGGTATTCTAGCGGTGACGCCGAAAGCGGACGACGCCGACGAGCTCATCGACGGCTTCACGTTTACGAACCGAACACTCGGTTTCGTCAACGCGCCGAGCCTCTTCCAACTCGCAGTCGCGGATTGTCAAGACGCGTCGGTCGACATAGCGACGTACGAGGCACGACGAGACCTCTTGGTCCCCCACCTACGCGGCCTCGGCTTTCAACTCGAAGAGCCGGGCGGCGCGTTTTACCTGTTCCCACGTTCGCCGATCCCAGACGAGACGCTCTTCGTAAAACAGCTGATGGAAGAGCGAATCTTGGTGGTTCCGGGACGCGGCTTCGGCCGACCGGGCTACTTCCGAATTTCGTTCGCCATTCCGACCGACGTCCTCGAACGATCGCTTCCGGCGTGGAAACGTGTCGCGGCTCAATATCCCGAACTTCAACCGCAGAGCTGACAAGATCCCAACATGATACATTTCGAGCTATCGTCCGCGGCTCGTCGACGCGACCCCTCGTCGTTCGACCAGTACGTCGCCAACTCGCACCACGCATTGCAGCGCATCGCCGACAACCCGCCCGGCTACTACTCGACCCTCGACAAGGGGCTGTGGGATATCGTCGTCGACACGTTCGCGCGGATCGCGCCGCCTTCGAAGATCGTGGTGCTCGGTATCGGCGGCTCGGCCCTCGGGGCGCGCACGCTCGCCGACGCGTTGTGCCCGGAGCGTCGCGACAAGCTAGTCGTGCTCGACAACGTCGACCCGCACACGATCACGCACGCCGTGTCTGACGAGGAGTTGCCGACGACGCTGTTCCTCGCCATCTCGAAGTCGGGCTCGACTGCGGAAACCGCGTCGCAACTGCTCTACTTCCGCCAACGCATGCTCAAAGCGGGAATCGACGATTGGGCGCAACGAGTCGTCGCCATCACCGACCCCGAGAACGGCGCGCTGCGTCAACTCGCCGAGCGCGAAGGCATGCTGACCTTGCCGGTCCCGTCCGATGTCGGTGGTCGCTTCTCAGTCCTGACTCCGGTTGGCCTCGCCCCAGCCCG
>JAJFFE010000176.1 GCA_021776775.1 Planctomycetota bacterium
ACCACCGTGACCCTCGACGCGACCAGTTCGAGCGATCCGGAGGGCGAAGGGCTGACCTATACGTGGGTGCAGACCAGTGGCCCCTCCGTCACCTTGGACGACGCCGCTGCCGCCTCGCCGACGTTCACGGCGCCGGAGCTCCTTGCGAATACAGATATCACCTTCGAGCTGACCGCCTCGGACGGCACCAGCAGTTCGGTCGATACGGTGACGGTGACGGTCAACGCCGACAACGATGCGCCGAACGCCAATGCAGGTCCGGACCAATCCGCGGACGAGAACACCACGGTGACCCTAGATGCGACCAGTTCGAGCGATCCAGAAGGTGAAGGGCTGACCTACACGTGGGTGCAGACCGGCGGCCCGTCCGTCACCTTGGACGATGCCAACGCGGCAGCGCCGACGTTCACGGCACCGGACTTGGTGTCGAACACGGACATCACATTTGAGCTGACCGCCTCCGACGGCACGAATACCTCGGTCGATACGGTGATCGTCACGGTCAACGCCGACGACGACGCGCCCACCGCCGACGCGGGGCCGGACCAGTCGACCATCGAGGGAGTGGCGATCACCCTCGATGCAACCGGGTCGACCGATCCCGAGGACACTGCACTGACCTACAGCTGGGTGCAGACCGCGGGACCGGCGGTCACCCTGGACGACGCCACCGCTGGCACGCCGACGTTCACGGCGCCGATCGTTCCGACCGACGGCACCCCCGTGAGCTTCGAGGTGACCGTTTCGGACGGGACCAACGTGTCGGTCGACACCGTGACCGTCACCGTCGATCTCGACAACGCGATTCCGGTTGCCGTCGCCGGTTCCGACCAGACGGTCGACGAAGGGGACTTGGTCACCCTCGACGCTTCCGGCAGTTCGGACGCCGATGGCGAGCCGCTCACCTATACATGGGTTCAGACTTCCGGCCCGTCGGTGACGTTGAGTGACGCTAATTCCGCCGCGCCGACGTTCACTGCACCGGAAGGACTCTCGAACTCGGACATCACCTTCGAAGTGACGGCGTCAGACGGTCGGGAGAGCGGAACCGATACGGTCACGGTGACGGTCAACGCCGATGACGACGCCGTATCGGTCGACGCCGGCGTCGATCAGACGGTGACGGAACAGACCATCGTCAACCTATCCGCCACCGCTACCGATCCCGAGGGAGTCGCGATCGACTACGCGTGGACGCAGACCGCGGGACCTGCGGTGAGTTTGGACGACGCCACGGCGGCGAGTCCTTCGTTCACATCGCCCGACGTTACCGAGACCACGGTGATCACGTTCGAGATCGCCGCCACCGACGGCGTCAACACGACGGTCGACACCGTGTCGATCACGGTCGAGCCCGCGGTCATCATCGGGACGGCGGGAGATGACACCCTGACCGGCCTCGGTGGTCATGAGAATATTCACGGACTGGCCGGTGACGACGTGATCGACGCGGGGGCTGGCGACGATGTCGTCTTCGCGGGGGCGGGTGACGACGTGTTGAGCGGCGGCGCCGGTGACGACGTGCTCGACGGCGGCGACGGCGCCGACGTCGTGGACTACTCGGACGCCACCGGCCCGGTCACGGTCGACCTCACGGACGACGGCGTTGCTCAGGACACGGGTGAGGGGATCGACACCTTGATCGACGTGGAGGGTGTCATCGGAAGCGCCCACGACGACGTCGTCAGTCTCGACAACCCGGTCGACGGTGCGGTCTACACGATCGACGGTGGCGACGGAACGGATCAGATCGACCTGGGCGGGTTCAACTTCGCCGACGCCGACTTCTCCGCCGACGGCACGTCGGTGGTCGTCGATATGGGCGGCGGGGAAAGCTTCACCGTAGAGTTCGACGCCATCGAAACGATTCAGTTCGCCGACGCCGACGTCACCGTGCTCGACGGCGACGTCGCTTCGAGCACCTTCACCGGTAGTGCGATCATCCTGGACGCGGGCGAGCTGTTCGAGCTTTCGGTCGACGACGGGGGATCCGTCGATTGGGGCTACGACGCCGGCACGGACACGGTCACCATTCTGTCGACGGCGGGAACCGGGGACGGAGCCCTGCTCGTGATCACTGACCTCGAAGACGGAGACCTGAACGTGGGCTCGGTCACGGTCGACTCGGACCTTGCCGAGATCAGCTCCAACGTGGTGATCGAATCCATCACCGTCGCGGGCGGCGCCTCGGTCGAAGAGATCACAACGGCTGGGCCGCTCGACTCACTGACGTTCGAGGGCGACGCGGGCAGCACCCTCGTTCACGCCGGCGTGGCCGACGTATCGGTAGCGGGCGACGTCCTGCAATCCCTGCGCATCGAAGGTGACGTCGGCTCGATCGAGATCGGCGGTGAGTTGGCCGCGGACGGACTACTCTCGATCACGGGAGACGTTTCCTCGGTAGACGTGGTCCACGTCGCGGGAGACGCTCTGGTCGAAGTGGACGGTGATCTTGGCAACCTCCGCGTCACGTCCGGGTTTGGCGAGGCGGGTCAACTGTCGTCGCTCGACGTCGGCGGTGATTTGGGTGGCTTCATTATCGCCGGAGACGTCTTCGGTGACGTCGCTGTCGAAGGCGATGTCTCTGCAATCATGATCGTCGGCTCCTCCGACTTCACCGGCAACGTGCAGGCTAACGGAATCGAATCGTTGGTCGTCGGCGGTGACCTTTACGGCACGGTGACGGTGGCCGAAGACGTCGAACTCATCGGAGTGACCGGAAATATCACCGGCGGCGGAGGCATCGCGGTCGGCGGATCACTGGAGACCTTCCTCGTCGGAGGGGTGGTCACCGAAACGGTCGACGTCGGCGGCGATCTCGACCGCTTCGTAGTATCGGGAGACTTCCAATCGGTACTCACCGTCGGCGCGGTGAACGGCGCGCTCGATCTCACAGACGGGGCGAACGATTTCGATCGCAACTTCCCCGAAGAACGCGAGCTCGTCTACGACGGATCGAGCAACCGATTGAGCTACTCGCCGGATGAAGCGCCTACCGTCTCCATTCAAGGACTGTCACAGGTCGTTGCCGGCTCGAGTCTGACCTTGTCGGCGCCGGCCGCGGATCCCGAGGGAGCACCGTTGACCTACAAATGGTCGCAAGTCTCCGGCGCCCCGATTTCGCTGAGCGGCGGAAACGGCGGCTCCCCGATGATCACCGTCCCGCCCGGCACCAGTGGAACCGTCATGGTCGAGGTGGTCGTGTCCGATGGCGTGAACACGACCGCGCAGATCCACGCCATTTCCATAGACGGTGGCCCGGTCCCCGTTGCCGAAACCCCGATCGACTCCGACCGCCCCAACCCGGAAGAGCCGGGGATTGTCATTGACGTTGTCGACCCCGAAGATCCCCTCGACGCTCCGGTCCCCCCGGAAACGGAACAGCCCATCGATCTCCCCGGTACCAGTGTCGAGCCGGACACCTTGGCACGAGCAACCGCGGACGCCGACCGGTTTGATGTCGTCCCGCTCGATGTCGAAGAGTTGCGGGCCAGCCTGACCGAGGTCGAGGCGAGCTTCGAAATGAATGAGTCCGACCGCTTCGTTTCCATGCCACGAGTCACCGAAGCGCTCGTGCACGCCTACGCCGAGGGACAGCCAGCGTCGAGCGTGCTCGCCAGCCTCGCCGAACAGTTCGACTGGGCCGCCGGCGAAGTTTCGAGCATCGCCACCAGTATCGGCGCAAGCATCGACGTCGAGCATATCGTCGAACATAGTGAAGACGCTGGCTACGTTGCCTGGCTCTGGACCGTAGCCCGCAGCGCCCAAGGCCGAGGGGCCGACGAAGCCGCGTTCGACGCCCAGCACCAAAGGCTCAACTTCGACAAGCTGCGCAAAGAGCGAAAGCGGTAGAGCCTGCTGCTAAGGCAGACTCCGGCGGGACGCTCCACGACCACGACTCCGAGAGGGGACACCGGCGCCTGACAACTGTTGTGAAGTCCGCCCGGTTCGGCGCCGAGTGGCTTTCGACCGCAGGTGCCGCAGATGGCCATGTCCGCCATCGGATCCACTTCCGGAGGGAACGGATCGCAGGTACTTGTTTGGCGGGCGCTTTTGCGTCCTAACTCATTTATGTGAAGCGTTCTATACCGAATTGGGTGGGCTAGTCACTCAAGGTTCGTAGCGAATATAGCGATTATTGAGTATCGTTGAGACGGCAACAAGTGAAGGAGTCCACAGTGCTAACCGCCAAAGAGCGAGCCCCCATTACGCCGACCGCCGAGGACGCGAAGGTCGCGAAGAAGATCGTGTGCGTGTTGCGTGACCTACTCGTCGACACCGACCGACTCGTGGAGACAAAGCGTGTTGAGCGCGTCCCAGTGCGCGAGGGTTTCGAGATCTCCTTAAACGGGAGCCCGCCACTCCCGATCCCCGAGGCTGCGCTGAAAGGGCTCTACCAGATCCTGAGTTCGTTCGCACAAGGGTCCGCGGTCGCTGTCATCCCGGTGGACAAGGAGCTTACGACTCAACAGGCCGCGGACGTGATCGGAGTGTCGCGGCAGTTCCTTGTCGAGCAACTCGAGGGCGGGGAGCTTCCGTTTCACAAGGTCGGGACGCACCGCCGAGTCAAGCTCTCGGACCTGCTCGAGTATCGGCAGAACATGAAGACGAAACGCCGGGCCGCACTGCGGAAAATGACGGACATCAACCAAGAGCTGGGGCTGGACTTCTGATCCGTGATTGTTCCGAACTTCACCGCTCTGTACGACGCGTGCGTGCTCTACCCGTACTCGCTGTCCGATCTGCTGATGCGGCTCGCGGAGTCGGACCTGTTCCGCGCACGGTGGACGGACGACATTCACGACGAGTGGACTCAGAGCGTCCATCAGGATCTCGGTATCTCCATGGAGAAGCTCGAACGCCGTCGCGCCGCGATGGACGAGAGCGTTCTTGATTGCAAGATTTCCGGGTACCAGGCTCTGATTGAAGGGCTGCACTCCCAGATCCGAACGATCGTCACGTTCTCGCGGCGGCGATCCGCGGCGACGTGTCCGTGATCGTCACTGCGAACTTGAGAGACTTTCCACTCGACTACGTGTCGCAGTTTGGGATCGACGTCCAGCACCCGGACGTGTTCGTGGAGTACTTGATAGATTTACATCCGGAGCTCGTCTGCGAGATCGTCAAAGAGCAGCAGTCGGATATGCGAAATCCACCGAAGTCCATGTCGGAGCTACTACACGCTTTGGAGAGATCAGGTCTCGAGCGCTCCGTTGCTTTGCTCCGCACTCACTTCCTTCACGATCCCACCGTGCAGTCTCCGAGACCGCGGGGCCCTAAGTCGGCAATCTCGTCGAATCGGCGTAGGTATGAGCGGGCGAAATGATCTTCACGATGGCACAGTGTCCTCGAGGAGTGAGCTTCACGACCGGACGCTACGAGCGCATCTCACGTGAGTGCTTGCGAGGAACGAACCCAGAACCGGAAGAACAAAAGTGAAGAACACATTCAAGAGGCTGATGCTGCACGAGTCAGAGAAAGCGAATGAGACCTGGGTCAACCCTGATCATGTGGTAGCCATCACCCCAGACCCGGAAGATCGTTTCATGGTCGTGGTTCTGGATGTAGTCCTAGCCCTGAGCTCCCGCCCAAAGACATACAAGATCACCACAGAGTGTGGCCGCGAGCTATTAGGCATATAGCCGCGCCCTTCACGTCAGGTCGAGATCGTTGCTGCCGGCGGAACCAGTGGTGTTTCCGCTTGGGATAGATCCATTGCGGAGAAACCAACGCTACGGACAGCTCGAATCGCAGTCCGGGCCACCGTCAGCGTCACAATCCGGGAACGGTGCTGAAGGAGGCGGGCCGTCCAGGAACCGAAAGTTAAGGGTGTACGAAGCATCGGTTGCGTCGACCATGCCGTCGGCGTTCGAATCACACGCATCCGGGCAAACCGACGCCGGGCCGGCCAGGAAGAGCTCGTTCAGAGTCCAAACGGCGTCGGCGATGTTGACGATACCATCGTCGTTGCAGTCGCCCCGAATGAAGCCGTGCGGGTCGAAGATGATGACGGATATCGTGCCCGGAGAGCCTTCGATGACTGGGAAGCTGGCACCGCCGACAACGATGACATTCGATACCGGTGGGGAGCCAAGCGTGTTGTCCATCGAGATGGTGATGATGGACTCGCCGGCAATCGTTCCAGTGTAGTCGGCGGTGACGGCTGGACCCGCAGCGGGTGGGAACTGAAGGAAGACCCCGCCGAGGAAATTGTAAACTACGCCCACCGTCCAGTCGGAACCGAAGTTCGAGGTACCGAAGAAGCTCGGACCCGTTCCGCCGTTGAGGCCCGCCAGATTCCCGACCGGAACTGGATCGGAAACCGTGACAGCGGTACCGCCAGCCTCACTCCAACCCATGGAGAACCCTTGGGTGTCCGCGTCCCCGTCCAAGTCGTCGAGAATCGTGAAACCCACCGTTGCGTTCCACGAAGCGCCGTCGGGGCCGGTGACAACTTCATCGGAGCCGCTGTAGAACCATTGAGGAGGCGGAGGGATATGAACGAAGGTGGCACAACTGTCGATACCGGCGGGGGGGATCGACGCGCCGCTTTCAACGACGACGATCGATACGGCCGGCGAGCCAAGGGTGTCAGAGCAGAAGCAAATCTCGCCGTCGTCACTGGAGTGGAGACCGCTGAGGTCGTAATTCATGACGTTGAGTTCGAGGCTCGTGCCGGGAGCGAGCGTGCAGCACCCCAGGAAGTCGATAACGACCCCGACGGTCCAACCGTTCGGGAACGTAGTGATGGCATCGAAAGCCGGGGGCCCGCCGCCGGAGCCGACGCTGGCCGTAGCCGAACCGTCATCCACGGAGTTGAGCCCGATCGCTGCACCGTCGTGACAGACGGCAATCGACCAACCCTGGAGATTGCCGGAGCTGTCGAGCAGGACCGCTGCGTCGCCGGTTGAAGAGTCAGCGATCATTGAGACGGTGAATCCACCCCCTGCGTATGCAACGCTGCTCGCGCACACCAGAGCCAGAACAAGGCCAAGTACCTTAGTAGAGTGCATTTCTTGCTTCCTCTCTTGAGTCTTGAGTAGCGTTGGTCTTCTTCAACTCGCGCCAAGTCTCGGGACCTGGTCATCGTGGTGGGCGCAGCCCGCGCCCACCTTGAACGAATCCCTGCACGTCTCCATCGTTGTCCATGATGACGGTCGTCAACCCGGCCGCGAGGCCCGATATCGTCGCGTTTCCGACGGTGAATGAATTGGCAGCCTGCGCACGTCCCGCGATGAGGGCAAGACAGAGAAGGCCGAGGGCTCCGGTAAGAAACTTATGAGTCATCTATCATTCCCCTCGTAAAGACACTCTGGGGCATTGCTAGTCACCAATGCTCACCCCATGCAGTTCCCACGGTGAGCGAAGACACAACAACGCAAGTGTCCAGCGTAAGGCGACGCTTACGAAAACGGTGACTAGTCAAGAATTCGAATACATTGGGTTATCAAACCACTCTTCCAGTGCGGGCGCGCCCACAGGGAATAGCACTTGTAGCGAATGTATCAGAGGAATTCGCAAGGCCCCAGCGGAACTTGCCGAGGTCGACGCGGGGCGTGGTAGCACGGACCGGATTGCAGGCGCTTACTTCGGCATCGAATCACGTTCGGCTTCCCATCCCGCGAGCCGGTGACAGTGACGCGCCAACACTGACTGTCGGTGACAGTGACGCGTCAACACCTTTCGCGACCGCGCCTTATGTCCCCGTACTCTGATTCGAGCATCTAGCTAGAGCATCGGAATGACCACGCCAGTCCGGTTCCGGCCGAGTTGACCAACACGCGGTTTCAGTCATGCCATGAGCACACCGATAAGCGTGGCGTTCCGAGCGAGCGTCGAGCGCCGAGCGTGCCAGTGACAGTGACGCGCCAAGACGGTTCTCGACTGCGTCTTGCGTCCTCATACTCTGATTCGAGCGTCGAGCGACGATCGTGCCTAGCGAGTTGCAGTAGAGGACAATCCTAGGGATGGTCCCGCTGTCCGACTCCCGGGTAGAGTGGGCAATGCTGCCGAGGTCGTTGACCGGGGGGAGGAGTAGCAATCCCCTTCCGGCGTCTTCTCCTGCTCCCTCCACGCTTTACAGCGCTAAGATCGAATCTGACAATTCCTGAAGATGATCCGCGTTTGGTGGCGTCCGGGTTGTAGAGGAGGAAGCCGTGAAGGATTTCAACGTCGAGTCGCTGATGGAAGATTCGCGTTGGGTGCGGGGTCTCGCGTTCGAGATCGCTCGCAACTCGGCCGACGCTGACGACCTGGTGCAAGAGGGTTGGATCGCGAGTCTGCGCGATGACAACGTTCGCAATCCACGATCGTGGTTGCGGGCGGTCATGCGCAACGGGTGGGTCTCTCGGGTACGTGGCGAGAAGCGTCGGCGTGCGCGGGAGACTTCGAGTTCGCGGGACGAGAGTGTCCCGGCCGAGAGTGACGTCTTGGAGAGACTCGAGGCGTCACAGATCGTCGCGAACGCAGTGAAAGAGCTGCCGGTGCACTACCGCACGGTGATTCTGCTGCGGTTCTACGATGATCGCTCGCCCGCCGAGATTGCGCGTGAACTCGGCGTACCGGTGGCCACCGTTCAGACTCGGCTCGCTCGCGGACTCGAGCGATTGCGCTTGCACCTCGAGTCTCGCGTTGATGACCTTCGCGGTTTGCTCCTCCTCGTTTTCGACCTGCCGTCTCGGACTGTAGCTTCGGCTGCAACGACATCGGCCCTGATCATTGGAGGAATCGCCGTGAAAAAGCTGACCGTGGCCGTCGTCGCGCTGCTCGTTGTTGTTGGTGTCTGGTGGGGTTGGGATTCCGCGACCCCAGACTCAAACGTCGTTGCTAGTAGCGGCACGGCGCAACGCGAAGACAACCGAAGTCGCGGCGACGGCGTCCCCGCGGTTACCGGGTCTGCAAAGAGCGGGACCAGCTCGGCGTCCTCCGGGACGCCCCGCGGTGACGACCTCGCCGAACTCGAAGGTCACGTCCAACTGGTCGACGCCTCTGGCTCGCTGTTGTCGTTCGAGGCCATGAGCTTTGACTTGGTCTCGCTGGGGGAGACCCGCAAGTCGGTCGACGTCGACATTGTCGGTGATGCGTTCACCGCTCGGGTACCGCGAGAACAACTCATCGCACTCGACGATATCGTGATCGATGACGAACGCATGCGAACCCTTGAGCCGCGTTACGCACTACCGGAGAGCGGTGGTCTGGTGGTTGTCGTCGAGGCAGTGCGGGTGCATGGGCTTCGTGTGGTCGACGACGAAACCGGGCGCGAGCTCGAAGAGGTCTTCGTCACACGCAACCGCCAACACGTGACGATTGAGTCGCTGGAAGCGCACGGCTTGGTGGTTGCGGGCGAGCCCTCACCGGTCGAGGTGCCGGCCTCGCAGTTCCAGTTGTTTGTCGGCGCCCCCGGGTATGCGTGGAAAATGGTGTCGGTCGGCGACCGGCCCAGTGATTACGAGGTTCGACTGGATCCCGGTGGCACCCTGGAAGTGCACCTCGACGGAGACGGCGGCGGTGAGGGTTGGGTCTTTGTTCGACCGGCCGACGCGATCGATGGCTCTCTTCCCCCGGTCGCCCGGTACGTCCGAACCAGTCCCGCGCTGCTCGGCGGTTTGACCACCGGCCCCAAGCGAGTCTGGGTGCACACCGACGCGATCAACCGGGTGAGCCAATCGGAAGCGTCCGCACTGGTCGAGGTTGAGGCAGGCACGGTCAACGTGGTTCATCTCGAGCGAGTCCTAACCCCACCCGCAGTTCTCGTTGATGGTGTCATTCGAGTACCCGCTGGATACGCGCCGACAGAGTTGTCCTTTCGGCCGGCTAGTCCGGGGATGGGCGCCTTCACTCGTGAGTTCACGGAGGTTGCGCCCGGCCACTTTGAGTGGAGCCACGAGCTGACCCCCGGCGAGTGGAGTGTCGAAGTGCACCCGTTCGTCGTCCTGCAAAAATTCACGGTCGATCAAGTCCCCGCTCGGGTCGAAGTCAACCTCCCGCAGTTGTTGCCGCTGGCGATTGAGATTCAACCGCCCACCGCCAAAACCTCCAGCTTGGTCGCCAAGCTAGCCGACGGCGCCATGATTCCTTCACACAGATTTTCAGCCGACGCCTCGGGAGTGTTTCGGTTTGTCGGCCCACCGGCGGCGTATCGATTCGCCGCGGCCTCCTCCGAGGGCTGGTCGGGTAGCATAGACGTGAACCTCGACGCTTCGATCGATCGCGAGACGCTTTACTTGGACCCCGTCAATTCGCATGGCTTCGACGTGCGGTTCATGTGCGACGGGGCGTTGGTTCCGACGATTGGGCTGAAGCTCGAACTCAGGAAGCTAACTGGAACTACTCCGAAGTGGAGTACTCGCTCTCAGCATGGAAGAGTACGGCGGTTGTTCACCTCCGAGGCGGGGGAGTACGAGGTCACCTTCGGCGGAACCATGGACAGCTACCAGACCCCCGCCGCGCAGCGGGTTCAGATCGGCCCCGACGGCCCGGGTGAACTGACCGTCGAACTGCTCCGCCGGTAGGGGTGAGTGGTGATACAGGCAAGAGTCCACCCGCGCACAGCCGCGTCGCGTGAGCGGGCTTGAGCGAGTGCGCCGCACCGTGATCGTCTCGCTCCTGCGCGTGGGACCTCGTCGGACCCTTTCGGGTCTCGGTGGTCAGGTCTACGAAATCTCAGTGGTCCCACGCGCAGGAGGAGTCCCATCACGCGGCCGACGATCTCATTGCGCAAGCCGAAGGTCCGCGACCCCGGCCGGGCCCAGTTCGATCGGGTGCGTGAACTGGACTCCTTCGTCGCGATACACCAGTTGACCGACGCCCCGAGGCACACGCCCGGAGAACGAGCCGTCCTCCGCGACCGACAGTGCGGTCTCGACCAGTCGGTCGCCTTGCCGGAGCTGATGCCAGAGCCGTTTCGGACGCTGGGTTTCGAACACGCCCGCCAGAGGTGCCAACTCGACGGAGAGCTGCCACTCGTTGGCTCCGGCCGAAAGATCGAACTCGTCGCGAATCGATAGCCGCGACCCGTCGGCCAACTTCCCGGCGATCCGCAGCCGGTGCTTGCCCAGGTACGGCGCGGAACACTCGAACCTTCCGGTGGGATCCAGCGCGACGTCTCGATAGTAGCGTCGCGCGATGGCGTCTCTCGCGTCGGCCGCGACCAACTGGACGGGCCACGGCCCCGGCGAGCCGCCGTCGATCGATACGCGGCCCTCGAGCGAGAACGTCAGCCGGTCGCGCAGGTCGAGATCGAACCGAGTCGTCTCTCCCTCGCGCACCTCGCAACTCCACTCGACATCGCCCCATCTCGGTCCGTCGCTGCCGCCGATTCTAGAGTGCAGCATGTCGGCGAAGTACTGGCGGACCAACCATGGTCCCACCGTGAGTCCTTCGAACCGATACCGACCATCGCTCGTTACGTTGACGTGGTAGATCTCGCCGTCGCCACCGCTGGCCGCAACGTAGCAGCCGGCTGGGTCGCGTCCTTCGGGCAGAAGCAACTCGCCTTCGATCGCTCCTCCGGCCCCGAGTTCGATCTCGACTTCGACCCCGCGCTGAATGTCGCCAAGCGTGAACAGAGCGGACCGGCTCGGGGCGAACCCCTCGGCCTGGGCGCGAATCCCGAACCAGGGCTCGGCTTCGTCGCGAGCGTCGTCGAGGTTCACCGCCAGCGCGGCCGCACCTTCGGCGTCGGTGTGCCGCTGTTGGGTAGAGTCCTTCCAGAGTTGCGGAAAGCCGTTGGTCTCCCAGGTCGAGTCGTCGCCCGACGACTTGTGAATGGATACCGAGGCCCCGGAGACCGGGCGACCGGCCGAGGTGACCCGAACCCGTACGGTCGGATGCGGCTCGAGGACGACCGTCAACTCGGCGGGGACACGACCGGGAAGGAAGGGACCGAGGTCGACGTCGCCGTACGCGACCGCCCCGACCTCGATCCACTCTTCGCGCGGCGCGAGGAACAGCCGGTAGTGGCCCGGCTCCGGGAGGACGTCGACGTCGGCGGCCCAACTGGTCCGTCCGCCGCCGGGAAGCTGCCGGAAGCTCTTCAAGTTGTTTGGAGCGGCGGGCGCACCGTCAGGATCGACGAACCATAGGTCGACCGACGCGGACTCCTCCATTCGCAACACCAACGGCTCGGCGCCGGGATAGACGTTCTCCACGGCGGCGGACAGCCTCACGCCGGCTTGTCTCGCTTTGGTGCTGAGAGTCAGAGCGAACCCGGGCACGGTCGCGAACGAGAACTCGCCCCGCGCGTCGGTCGAGGTACCGATCGCACCGCGCGCGGAAGAGCTCTGCACTTGAGCGTACGGGTAGGGTTCACCGTCGGGACCGAGAACGATGCCGCGGCACAGTTTGGAAGTGTCGCGCGGGTGCAGGGTGAGTTCGATCGGTTTGCGTTCGCTCGGTTTGCGTTCGATCTGTTCTGGCGTGGAGCCCGCGGTGAGTGCGATCGTCTGCGATTTGCTCACCCGTTCCTTCGTCGACGCTTTGACGTTGAGGTAGCCCAGCGGCAGTTGATCGAAGGCGAAGCTCCCGTCCGACTCGCTGGTTGTCTCCATCGGACGATAGCGGTTCGGAAGTTTGACCTGGACGGTTACACCCGCCACGCGACTCCCGTGCGGGTCGCTGACAAAACCCGAGATCGCCCCCGCGGGCCCCAGTCGAATCAAACCGAGATCGATGTCCGCCCCAGGGTGGACCCAAACCGTTGGGTAGGCGTCGGCATAGCCCTCGGCACTTACCACCAACTCGACCGTGCCGTTTGAACGAAACATCTCGGTCGCGAAGTCGATGCGTCCTTCGAGATTGGTGTAGACGGGATCGAACATCGCAGGTGGCGTTACCGCGGCCCCGACGATTGGACGATCGTCGAAGTCGACCACGCGCGCTCGTAGGCGCAGGCCCACGGTTTCGGCCACCGCCGCGGCACCCGCTGGCGTCGCCGTCGCCGAGGAGTGGTTGGCTTCGCTCGAGGAAGGATTGTTCTGTACGGTCGCGCGAGGTGTCGAACTCTTTGCGATGACATCGGGGCGACGACCCGCGGGTTCGCCAGCCTCGTCTCCGTTTGTTCCGAAGTGAACACCGACGGCGAGTAGCGCAGCCACGACCAAGAGCGCGGCGATTTTCTGATGACTCATGATGAGGGTTCCGATTCCGATCCAGGGGGTGGGGCGCAACACCCTCGATCCCGTCGCGGCGACGCTCGCCGCGGAGATCGAGGCACTGGACGGACGGAGATGAGCCAAGGGAAGGAGCGCGATGCCCCAGCGGCGGCGGTCGCCGAAGTCACGGTCCAAGCGACCGCGAAGCTCGTCCATGGCTCGCTTCAGCCGAGTGCGGATGGTCGCCGCAGGGATCTGCAGGCGTCGCGCAATCTCGGCCGAAGAGCACTCTTCGTAATAGCGCAGGAGAACGACCTCGCGGTGAGACTCGCCGAGCGAAAGCACGGCGTCGATCACTCGACGCTGCAACTCCAGCTGCTCGGACAGGTGATCCGCGGGCGCGTCTTGGGGCGAGGGCCCCAGCTCGGGCTTTGCCGCGCTCTCCTCGCGGCGACGTCGTCGTTCGCGATCCCGGTAGGTTCGGTAGGAGAGGTTCCGAACCACGGTCGCGAGCCAAGAACGAACCGAACTCTCACTTCGCGGAGGATGGGCGAGGGCAGCGGCCCACGCGTCTTGCACGACGTCGTCGACCGTGGCGTCATCGACGACCAGATTGCGAGCCATGGCCCGCATCCAGCCCTGATGCTCGAGCAAAGCCTCGAGCTCGATCCGTCCTCTCGATTCCGTCATGGTTCCTCCGTCCGTCGCGGGAGAAGTGCCCGCGACCCCCGAGAGTGTTTCACATCGGGAACGATTTTTCGTGAACGGGTCCGAGAGACCCTCCAGTCATCGACGCGCGGGGATCGCAGTTAGCGCCATTTCATGCGTCAACGGCCGGTCCCGCAACCCGGTGCTTCGCGGGTCGAAACAGGCGGCGATACGATTCGCCATTGAAGCGAAGCCCGAGGCCGGGAACACTGTCGCCCACCGATAGCCATGCGAATCGCGAGGGAAGTTTGAGAGTCCGATGACCGTCCGGGCAACATGCCACGACATTGCGTGGTTCCGCGAGACACTGTCCGACGAAGCGCGGCGACGTTCATGGTACGACAGCGTCATCTCCAAGAACGCCGAGCTGCGCGCATTCGAAAGCGTGGCCGGCTACGAAGAGCTTCCACCGGCGTCGACCGCATCGTCGGCAACGACAGGGGCTGCGCTCGCGGGAGTACCGTTCGGCGTCAAAGATCTCTTCGCCGTCGACGGCTATCCCACCTCGGCGGGCTCGTCGTTGCCTCCAGAGCTGTTCGACAACCCCGAATCGACGGCGGTACGTCGCCTGCGAGATGCCGGCGCCGTGGTGCTCGGTAAGACCAAAACCGACGAATTCGCCTACGCCGCTCCTCCCGATACGCTGAACCCACTGGAACACAACCACACCCCGGGAGGATCGAGCGCCGGTTCCGCCGCCGCCGTGGCGAGCGGCATGTGTCCATTTGCTCTCGGGACGCAGACCAGCCGATCGATCATCGCGCCCGCGTCCTTCTGCGGAATCGTCGGCTTCAAGGCAAGCCACGGGCGCATTCCCATCGACGGGGTGGTGCCGCTCTCTCCGTCCATGGACGACGTGGGGATTCTTGCGAGCACCGTTTCGGACATCGGCACCCTCGCGCCGCACTTGATCGACGACTGGCGGGGGGTTGAGGAAACCGCGGCGCGCGGGGTTGTCGGTGTTCCCACCCCCAGCCTGAGGAAGCAGTTGCTCGAGGGGCTCTCGGCGTTCCCGGTGTATGAGCGGTTCATCGAAGAGCGGTTCATCGAAGAACGGAGCTTCAAGACGGTTCGCTTCCGCTGGGAAGAACACGTAGCGACCGTGTTTCAAAACGCCATGGACCTCCTTCATGGTGAGATGGCAGAAGTCCATCGCGATTGGTTCGCCAGATACCACGAGCTCTACCAGGAGATCACGCGCAAGGGAGTACTCAGGGGGCAGGCCATCGACGAGGAGCGACTGCAAGAGGTTCGCGACTGGGCAGTCTCCTTCCGCACAGAGCTGGAGGAGGACTTACGCGAGGCCGGCGTAGACGTGCTACTCGTTCCGTCTCAACCCCAAGAAGCCCCGCTCCTGAACAAGGGCACGGGCTTTGGTCACACCACCACCCCCTGGTCGGCCGCCGGACTGCCGTGCCTTTCCATACCGGCTCTCACTGTTCACGCGCTTCCGGTTGGTCTACAAGGCGTTGCGCCCTTCGGGAAAGACGAAGAGTTGGTGAGCACCATGCAGCGGCCGGAATTCCTGGACGGCGCGTAGGAAGGGACGACCGCGGTCCACGAACGGCTATGCTGATCACCAACCGTGAACGAAACGCGCCCGCAAAGAAGAAGAACCCACCATGGACAACGAATCACCCGATACGCAGCGCACGGAAGATCTCCATCGTGCCATCAAGACGAAGTACCGGGACGTATCGACCGAGCCGAACGGACAGTTTCAGTACCCGGTCGGCCGCGACAGCGTGCTCGGACTCGACTACCAACCGCAGTGGCTGCAGTCCATACCCGCGGAAGTCGTCGACCGCTTCGTCGGCGTCGGCAACCCGTTCCAAATCCAACAGCCCACCCCAGGTCAACACGTCCTAGACCTCGGCTGCGGCTGCGGACTCGATGCCTACGTCGCCGCCCATCTCGTCGGCGCCACCGGCCGTTCCGTCGGCCTCGACATGTCATCAGAGATGCTAACGTGGGCCAAACAACACGCAGCCGACTGGCCCCTCGGCAACGTGGAGTTCAAAGAAGGCATGATCGAAGCGCTCCCATTCGAAGACCATTCATTCGACATGGTCATCTCCAACGGAGTCCTCAACCTAGTCCCCGACAAAGACGCCGCCTTCCAAGAAATACACCGAGTCCTGAAACCAACCGGCACCTTCGCCGCCGCCGATCTACTCGTCACCGAAACCATCCCCGACGAAGTCCTCACAAGCGTAGACGCCTGGTCCACCTGAATCGCCGGCGCCATGCCAGGTCGGTCCTACCTAGCCAAACTCCAAAACGCAGGATTCACAACCGCAGAGATCCTCGGCAAAACCGGCTACACCACCTCGAAGTACACCGAGGCCCACTACATCAAAGCAACCAAGCCAAAGTGATCCGTTGATCGCATCACGGAATTGTTGTGACCCGCGCCGGGTTCGCCTGGCAGGATTCCTCAATGAGTAACGCTGCGCTCCAAAGCGAGACGGACGCAAAGCCAGTGCGGCCCACCGGCAGCGTCGATCCTGGATAAAGATCACCACAACATTCCACGAGTGAGGTACTCTTTATCCATGGCAGCGAAGTCGACCGACCCCGCGATCGAGGCGTTTCGGACCCACGGAGGGATTCTCCGGACGGGACAGGCACTCGAACTAGGCGTGCACCCGAGGGATCTGTACCGCCTCCGAGACGACGGGCAGATAGAGGCGCTCAGTCGCGGCGTCTATCGACTGACCGAGCTTCCGCCGCTCTCGGATCCAGACCTAGTCACGGTAGGTCTTCGGGTGCCCCGCGCCGTCGTGTGCCTCGTATCGGCCCTCGCCTTCCACGAGATTACCGAGCAGGTTCCGCACGAGGTCCAGATCGCGCTGCCCCGACACACCAAGACACCGGTACTCGAACATCCTCCGCTAAGAGTCTTTCGATTCTCCGAGAACACGCTTACCGCCGGGGTCGAAGAGGTCACGATCGATGGAGTGCCGCTTCGAGTTTTTCGACCGGCGAAGTCCGTGGCCGACTGCTTCCGTTTCCGGCACAAGGTGGGCGTTGACGTCGCCGTCGACGCGCTGACCCGGTGGCTCGCGTGGCCTAACGCAAAGCCAGCCGAGCTGATGCGTTTCGCACGAATCTGCGGCATCGACCGAGTGATCCAGCCCTACGTCGAGGCGCTCGTATGACCGAAGATCAAAACCTAGCCGCTTCCGTCCACGCACGACTTCTCAACAAAGCACGGGCAAGCGGCCGGGCTTTCAACGAACTGCTCCAGTACTACGCCATGGAGCGATTCCTCTACCGCCTCTCGCGATCAGCGCATGCTCCTCACTTCGTGCTCAAGGGCGCGCTGATGTTGCACTAGTCGTCTGTTTCCGTTTCCGGAACAACGTGGGAGTTGACCTCGCCGTGGACGCGCTGAATCGTTAGCTTGCGTAGTCGACGTCGAAGCGACCCGAACTGAATCAAGGATACTGTGCCAAGCCTCTCTGCCAGGATTCCTCAATGAGTAACGCTGCGCTCCAAAGCGAGATCGATGAGTTCCTCTCCACAGGAGAGTACGACCTGTGCTTCTTGAACTGGCCAGGCGACAACGTCCTTGCGAAAATGCGCAACGGCACGCGGGCGATGCAAGACGCCCTCGTGGCCGAAGTGCGCCGTCGCGACCGGGACGTCACGGTGCCCGAGCCGCTCGCCGGGCTGAACGCAGTCCAGTTCGCTCGGTCGAAGGTCAAGCCCATGGTGCGCGGCTTGTTTCCCACTCGCGAGCAGAAGTCGGTGCTCGCCTGCCTCGAACGGTCGCTCCTCTTCCTGACCCCCGACACCATCGAAACCGTGATCCGCGAAGCGAGCTTCCTAGACACGGCTCGAACCGCGGCGAACGTCTACTTGCAGAGCATCGGAGCAGAACCGTTCGAGAAGAAGCAGACGGTTCCCGTAGGCTTCTCGGTGGAAACCACCTGCTTCGTCTCCTTAACATATTTCGATGAGGAAGACCCACTCGCCGACTACGTCGTGCACGAAGCCGCCCACGTACTTCACAACACAAAGCGCCACTCGCTAGCGCTCCCGACCACGCAGGATCAAGAGTGGCTTCTCCCCATCGCCTTCGATTTGCGCGAAACGTTCGCCTACGGGTGCGAGTTCTACAGCCGACTCACCGAGCACACCACCGCGACGGACCGGCGAGCACTCGTGAAGGCAATCCAATCAGTACCAGACGACCGGGTCGACACCGAAGACTTCGTGGCCATGCTCGAAGAGTCGATCCGAGTCCCGAACGGCTGGCAGGTGATCCTGAAGCGGTGCTCCGAGAAGAGCTGACATCACGATCCGGTACTCCGCTGGTCGCATGGATGTAGGGCATGCGTCACTCGCTCGCACCGTTGTTTTCATAGGACCTTAGATCTCTAGTGAATAGTCAGAAGCTGAAGCCCATCTCCAGCAGCAGGCCGTCTTGTCGAGTATCGATCTCACGAACGAAGGTGAAGTTCTCGATATCGCTATCGTCGACCGCGAAGTGCCGCCAGATATACGACAACGAAATGGTGAACCCCGTCCACCGCCCACGCACGCCAATGTTCGCGCCGGCCGAGATACCGTCCGAATCGTAATCCTCATCACCGGAAGGCGAATCCAACTCGATCGCCGTCCCGTGCGCCCCGACGCCAAGCTCTGCAAAGAGTCCCAACTCACCATTGGGCGTTCGCACCAGAAGAACCTCGGGCTCGATCTGCACCCGCGCGCCGAAACTCGCCCAAGTGAGTTCATCCGGCGAGTTGTCCTCCAGGCGAAGAGTGTGCAAGTACGGTCCCACCCGAATCGGCATCCGAAACTGTGGAGCCGCCACTCGGAACGTGAAGTGAAGGAACACGTCGGATGTAGCCACCTGACCGTCCACGGCCCCGACATTCTCAAACAGATCGTCGTCCGTTCCCCCGAACTCGAGCGCCAACCCGCCACCGACTCCGATCGGACTCACGCCTTCGACCGCAAACCGAACCAACCCCGCACTCGTCGTATCGTCAAGGTTCGTCCCCGACGTCTCGTGGTGATAGCTCCCGGGTGCATACCCAAGCGTGATCTGCACAAACGGATCCCGAAGCCCACCCGACCGCGCCACCGGGATCTCGTCCCAAAACTCCTGACTCGCCGACTCCGTCGTCCCGGCACACCCGGCCAGAACACACAAGGTCGAGAGCGACACCACTGTGAATACTCGAGTTGCACACATTGAATCGTCCCTTCTGGGTCGAATCGAAGTCCACGAATAGGATACCAACCCCGCACTGCGAAGAAACCGCGCGCCCTGTCCCTCGGTCGCAATGATCCAAATTTCTTCCCCGCCATCATAAGAACCCGATAGCGAATTTCCGCTTCGTAGCGCACAAACCTTTTCAATCATGACAGCACCGGTAGGGCACCCAGTGTCCAACTGTCACGCGAACTCTGCTGAGCGGGGAAGTTCCCAACCGGAAAGATCCGAGAAGCGTCCGCAGCCCAAGGGCACCCGGCGGACAGTTGCGGACGGCCATGAAGCGAAGCGCGAAGCGAACGGGCTTGGGTACGCAAGGTCCGTTGCATCCTCGTCGAGCCGACGCACAACTTGTTACATTTGGAAACGCAAGATGGCAAAGGGCGGAGTTGAGGTTGGGTCGTGTCTGTCATGGACTGAGGTTCATGGGTGTCCAACCGGCTCGGTCGATCGGCGCCCGTTGTTGTGGCGAAACCTTGACAGATGTCTATAAGTGCCTAGGATTAGCCACATGGCTGATGTCCAAGCAGTAGAACGAGTTCTGAAGCTCGCGAAAGACGCGGGAACGGTGACGACTCGCCAGATTGTCGCGGCGGGGGTGCATCGTCAGGTCCTCACCCGAATGGTGGCGGACGGGCAACTGGAGCGCATCTCGCGGGGTGTCTACACCCTTCCCGACCATCCGGTGACCGAGAACCACGGGCTCGCGATCGTGGCAGCGGCCGTGCCCGAGAGCGTTGTCTGTCTGATCTCGGCCCTGACCTTTCACGGAATCGGAACCCAGCTCCCTTACGAAGTCTGGATCGCTCTCGAACGTCGCGCTCATCGGCCGACCCTCGAGTACCCGCCTCTGCGTGTCGTCCGCTTCACCGGAGTGGCACTCACCGAAGGGGTCGAGGAGCACCCCATCGAAGGTCAGTCGGTTCGCGTCTACTGCGCAGCCAAGACTATCGCTGACTGCTTCAAGTATCGGAACAAGATCGGACTCGACGTGGCACTCGAGGCCCTCCGAGAAGGATGGCAGACCAAGGCGTTCACCATGGACCAGATCAACCACTACTCGGTGATCTGTCGGGTCGAACGCGTTATGAAGCCATACCTCGCGGCGCTGGTCGGATGACCACAGAATCCGAAGGACTCTCCCGCTCGGTCCAGACTCGCCTGATTCACCACGCGAAGCGCATCGGCGTTGACCCCAATCTCATCCTGACCCGCTACGCCGTGGAGCGATTCCTGTACCGACTCTCCAAGTCGCAGCACGCAGATCGTTTCGTGCTCAAGGGTGCCTTGTTGCTGGTGGCCTGGCTTGGCGAGAGCCTTCGGCCCACGCGGGATGCAGACCTACTCGGATTCGGAGAGCTCTCCGACGACGCTATCCTTCAAGTCTTTCGAGAACTATGCGTTGTCGAAGTGGAACCGGATGCGATGGTCTATGTCGCGGACTCGATAAAGGTCGCGCAGATCCGTCCTGAGGATGCCTATGGAGGCCGGCGGGTGACGCTCTCGTCGACGCTCGGGAATGCTCGATTGAAGGTACAGGTCGATATTGGCATTGGCGATGTCGTTACCCCACCGTCCACGTGGCTTGAATACCCAAGCCTGCTAGATCTGCCACAGCCTCGCCTGAGGGTCTATTCCCCAGAGACCGTTGTCGCCGAGAAGTTTCACGCGATGGTCCTCCTCGGTCTGCCGAATAGCCGCTTGCGGGACTTCTTCGATGTTTGCGTTTTAGCTCGTGGCATGAACTTCGAATTGGAGACGATCGCGGCGGCGATCCGTGCCACGTTCGACCGACGCAGGACCCCGGTGCCGGAAGAACCACCGCTGGCGCTGACGGTGGCGTTTGGCCAGGCCACAGAGAAGCAGCAGCAGTGGTCGGCATTCGTGCGAAAGAGTGGGATCAAGAGCGCACCACCCATGTTCGAGGACGTGGTCCGAGAAATCGCAGGCTTCCTCGAGCCCGTGTTGGATGCGCTCCACGCGACGAGTCCGTCTCTCGACTTCCAGTGGACCGGGGGAGGACCCTGGCGAAATCGAACGTGAGCTAGTGGTCCCTTCGAGGTTGGAGGCGTGTTGAGTGAACTCTTGGAGGGAACGGCTGCGCGGGGATCCAAGCGATCGTTTCACCAGGGGTGGTCCGCGACGTACCCGTTGCGGTTGCATCTCATGGTCTCTCCCATGCATGACCGCTCACAGGGCGAGCCGCCGGTGCGTCTCTCGAAGAGAACGAAGCTGGCAGTTCTACCGAACATCGTCCGATGCTGCGGACGTTCGACCCTGCGATAGGTACCGCTGAAACTCCAGCAGTGATCCGCCGTTCCACCCTTCGGTTTCAATCCGGATCGTTCTCGTCGAGTTGCTCCCCTGGGCGTTACTGATGGCTAGGCGGAGTACCGCGGTGTCCTTCACATCTGCCATGACAATCGGGAACGGATGCGCTTTGACTTCTAGGGTTTGGCCAGAGGTGGTCTTGGTGTCGAGTTGAATGGTGGGAAGGGTCACGTTGGCTTGCTGGAGTCGGTCCAGGATGATGCGGAGTCCTTCGGCGTACTCTCGGTTGCGTACCGCCTTCGTTCCCGCGGTGCCTCCTCGCGAGTGGAAGCGGATCGCCGGAGCGCGCTCGGTGAGGTGGACGGTGAAGTGCGCGTCGAGTTCGCGTCCTGCGTCATCGAAGACAGGG
>JAJFFE010000177.1 GCA_021776775.1 Planctomycetota bacterium
GGCCGGCCAGCTTCTACGGGTAGACCGAAACGAAGGGCAACACTGTAACGCTAACGACACGTTGGCTCTTTCGACCTGAGGATCTAGAGCCATTGTGGGACCTCGAACCGACCAAACGTTGAGACAAAGGAATCACCAAGGACCAAAACTCTGATAGCACTTGACACCCGGGGGTACATAGAAGGCCGCCAAGAGAGTTGACCATCGTTTCGCGTGAAGGGGTGCGGTTCGACTCGCGCGTCAAGTTGCGACTCGACCACCGGGATCGGCCATCCCATTATCTGCTTGGCGGATCTTAGCTTCTTTGTGAGAAATCGCGTGATGGACAGGCGCTTCCTCGGCAGGGCGAAGCGGTGTGTCAGTTGGGGGCGCTGGCGTCACTGCGGTGTAACAACAAGCGGTGCTGGATGGTTGCGCGCTTGCGTCTGATCTCGCACCTCGTACGATCGCACGCTTCCTACCAGTTATCTCCGCACGAGGCGGTGTTGTTCCGCGCTGAGAAGGATCTCTCTATGCCTCGCTTCTACGTCTTGTTGGCTTTGTTCGTTCTCTTGACGCAGGTTTGTCACGCCGAAGTGAAGACGTCGTCAGTCTTCGGTGACTCGATGGTGTTGCAGCGCGACATGCCGATTCATGTTTGGGGTTGGACCACGCCGAACATCGAGGTTCGCGTGACGCTGGCGGGACACGAGGGTGTTGCGAGGTCCGACAAGAACGGACGCTTCGACGTCACGCTCGATCCGCTTTCGGCGGGTGGACCGCACGAGTTGGTCATTCAGGGTGACGAAACCAAGACCTTCACGGACGTCTTGGTGGGCGAAGTGTGGATCTGTTCCGGCGAGTCGAACATGGCGTGGCCGGTCTCCAACGCGAAGGGCGGGGACCTAGAGCTGCTGACCGCGAAGTACCCGGAGATTCGTTTGCTCTCCGTTCCGCACGTCGGAGCCCGAGAGCCACAGGACCATTTCAAGGGGAAGTGGGAGGTGTGTACGGCCAAATCGGTCAAGCACTTCTCCGCCGTCGGCTACTTCTACGGTCGTCAACTTCATCAATCGCTCCACGTCCCCATCGGGCTGATCGACAACGCGTGGGAGGGGTCAACGGCTGAGGCGTGGATCGACCGCGACGCGTTAGAGGACGATGGTCGTTATCGTGAACTGCTCGACAAGTGGGATGCGCTCGCCAAGGCGCAAGCTGCGGAAGACGTCATTCCTCGAGCAACCACCGTCGAGTGGGACGACCGACTCGGGGATTGGGACGCCATCCGGCGTCGATCACGTGCAGCGCAGAACCAGCTCGTCGGCAACCGTGAGCCCTCCAGCATCTACAACGGGGTGCTCCATCCGACGATTGGCTACACCATTCGAGGAGTCATCTGGTACCAGGGGGAATCGAACGTCGACCGGGCCCACCAGTACCGCGATCTATTCCCGTTACTGATCAGCAGCTGGCGACAGGCGTGGGGCCAAGGGGACTTCCCCTTCTACTGGGTGCAGCTGGCGGACTTTCACGAAGAGGTCAAATCGCCGGGCGAGAGTCGTTGGGCCGAGTTGCGCGAGGCGCAATCGATGACCTTGTCGAAGCTTCCGAACACCGGCCAAGTCGTCGCCATCGATCTGGGCGCGGCGGGCAATATTCACCCGCGCAACAAGCAGGAAGTCGGGCGTCGCCTCACGCGGTGGGCACTGACGCGCACCTATAGATTCAGTAATCCCCTCTGCCCGCAGGGCGCGGTCACTCACCAGAGCCCAACCTATGTTTCGTTCGCCGTCGACCGTTCCGTAGCGACCGTCAAGATTGATCACGTCAACGGCGGCTTGCGCACTGTGGATGACGCGGCGCCGACCGGCTTTGCCATCGCGGGGAAGGACAGAGTCTTCGTCGCCGCCAAAGCGAGGATCGTCGGTCGTTGGGGCCCGATCGAAGTGTGGAGCGATGCGGTGGAACATCCGGTTGCGATTCGCTACGGCTGGGCCGACAACCCGGTCTGCAACGTTTACGGTGGCCTTCCCATGACACCGTTTCGCACCGACGACTGGCCGGGACTCACTATCGACGTCGTCAAGTAGCCAGCGCGCAGCGCGGCTCGAGCGAGGGCCACGCCGGAACTGAAGAAACCGACGGAGGTCGAGCGGGGCTTCGCGCGTTTTGTTATTGTGGTTCGCCGAGGCGAATGCGAACCGCAAAGGACCCCGGTGAAGGCGATCGTACGGAGATTCGTCGACTTCCACGACGACGATGAGTTCAAAGGCATGCTCTGGGCTGCGGCCTACGGGTTTTGCATCATGTTCGCGTACTACGTGCTTCGCCCGGTTCGCGATGAAATTGCCGCCGACGATCGTGGCAACCTAGAAGATCTGTGGACGGCAGTTTTCGTCGTCATGGTCGTCGTTGCTGTACCTGCGTACTCGTGGCTCGCATCTCGGACGTCGCGTGACGTGTTCGTTCCGCTAGCGAACCGCTTCTTCATCGCTTGCTTGATTGGCTTCTGGGCGAGCCTCGCCTTTCTTCCGATCGAGGCGCGCCCTTGGATAGATCGCGTCTTCTACGTGTGGACGAGCGTTTTTGCGCTGGTCGTGGTGACCGTCTTCTGGGGGTTGGTCACGGACTGCTTCCGTAACGATCAAGCTCGGCGTCTCTTTCCGTTCATCGCAGTCGGCGCCTCGCTCGGTGGGATCTGCGGCTCGGAGGTCACCGCGCAGTTGGCGCAGCGTGTTCCGGTCTTTTCGCTGCTCTTGATCTCGTGCGTGCCGCTGGAGATCGCGTCGTGGTTTGCCCGTCGCCTCCATCGCGGTTTTGCGACTGGCGAGGTCAAGGACGCGGGTGCCGCGGCTCGCCCGTTGTCAGGAAACGCCATCTCCGGAATGAAGGCGGTCTTCGCCTCACCTTACCTGGCCGGCATCGCCGGCTTCGTCGCCCTGATGACGTTTGCCTCGACGGTGCTCTACTTTGCTCAATCTGATCTTGTCTACAGTGCCATCCCGGATCGCGGCGAGCGGCGCGCGTTTTTGGCCCGAGTCGATCAGGTCGTGAACGTTCTGACTATTGTGTGCGAGGTGTACGTGACGGCACGAGTCATTCGGTGGCTCGGCGTGGGGCTTGCGCTTGCGGCGATTCCCGCGGCTGTCGCGATAGGATTCGGAGCGCTCGGGTTGTACCCGACGATGGCGACACTAGTGGTCGTGCAAGTTGTCTATCGCGCCGGCCGCTACGGTGTCACCAAGCCGGCACGTGAGGTCCTCTTCACGGTCGTTTCTCGCGAAGAGAAGTACAAGTCGAAGGCGTTCATCGACGCCGCGGTCTACCGCGGTGGTGACCTCGCGAGCGGCTGGATCTACGCGGGGCTCACCGGCCTCGGACTGTCCCTCGGGGCGATTGCACTCTTCGCGGCGCCGATCGCGCTCGTGTGGGCCATCCTCGGGTGGAAGATCGCAGCGGCGAGTGAGCGACGTTCCGGTTCGGCTGGGCCCTCTTCCTGAGCTCGACTCTGAGGGGCACACGGCCGTGTCTCGATCCCCAAAAAGTTCCGAAAAAATGGCTCAGGCCGACTTCGATGCGTCCGAAGTATAGGTCAGCGAGGCAACGTGCGGCCTCGAGCTAAAGTGGCGACCTAATCATACGCATTCCTTTGCATACGCGTCGCCCACTTGCTCGAGGCCGAGTCTCCGCTCCTGCCTTCTCTCACTCCCCAACAAACAAAAAGCGAAGCGCATTCTTCGGATGCATCCGACGGTTCCTGTGTCATCGAGTTGGCTCGACGTCGTCGTCGACGCGACGACTCGTTTCAGTGACGAATCGAGTGCCAACCTCGCTCGAGTCCGTCCTCGATGCCCTCTTCGGCTGCGTCGACCATGACGCCGAATGGATCCGTCAGGAACGCTTGCACAGGGATCGTGACGATGTCAGCGGCTAGCGTGAGGGGGGTGAGAAGGACCCGCCAGGTGACGGCCCAAGCCGACCGTTCGTGCGGGCTCGTCAGCTTCGGCTTGCCAACCGTGTGCACGCTCGTTGAGAGTCGCGGCCGAAGTGAACCTCGGCGGTCTCGTCGGCCACGACGTCGACGAACTCCGAGGTCCCTGGGCGAATTCCTGCGTCGTGTTCGTCATGCCGATGGAGATCAAGCCGGTGCTTCCGCCGATGAGATCGATCGCTCCCGATGCGTCGCGGGGTAGGACTTCGTCGTCCGCGATTGCCACGCCGGCGTCGAGGTGCGGGTTCGGACGGTGATTCATGCCGCCGGGGTACAGTCCACCAACCGTTGTCCCGGAGTAGAGCGACAAGCCAAGGTCGTTTAGCGGCGCGACGCCGATGGTCGAGAGATCACTGTCGCAGATGGACTGCGCCCAGCTCGTCGCGGGCAGTGTTGACACTGTCAGCCACGCACTGCTCCAGAGCAGCAAGGTGTGCAGCCATGACCGCGAGGTTGCAGACGGATTGTTCGCCGACGTCGCCTTCATGATTCCTCCGATTTGTTGTCTTGAGCCCCGAGGAATCGTAGCCGGCGTGGCCGGGGTGGTGAAGTACCTGCGCAATCGTCAATGGTCAGTTCTGCCGCTGGAGAGATCCCTGGAACGTCGGAGGAGGGAGGCGGCTGAGTTTCCGCGTCGCGATCGACACCTTTTTCGAAAGTATCCGACACGTCAGACCGGAGCTAGGACGCACACCGTTGAGGGGACCATCGGTCAGGAGATCCGCATGCCGTTCGAACCACGCCCGCACAATTGCCTCGCAACCGAGGATCGGGAGCTTGCCCGTTCCGCGCTCGCCGGGGAGGCTACGGCGAGGTCCGAGATCATCCGCCGATTGAGTCCGGTCCGTGCCATGTTGATCTCCGCGGCGAGGCGCCGTCATCAATACTTGAATTCGTCAGATTTGGACGACCTCGCCCAGCAGGTCAGCTTGACGGCGTGGCGACGCCTTGCGTCGTTCGAGGGACGGGCCCGGCTCGAGTCGTGGGTCTATCGAATCTGCACGTTGGAACTGAAGGGCTACGTACGGCGGGAAGAACGAAGGCGCCGCGCGATGCGCGACTGGCATTCGCAGAACGCCGACCGAACAAGGAATCTAGACGTCGTCGATGCCTTCGAGGACCTTCGCGGTGACGGTTGCCATCTGCGGCGCGCACTTTACGATCTCGGATCGCCGAGAGCAGAGATTGTTTTGATGCGCCATGTGCACGGGTTGACCTTCAAGGCGATCGCGGGCCAAGTCGGCGTGCCGCACAACACCGTGAGGTCGCACTACTACCGCGGGCTCATCTGGTTGCGACGAACTCTAACTCGTAAAGACGTGCCCTGATCGCGTTGTCGTCGTTCGAACGACTACGTTTGATGAAGGATCCAGGACACTAGAGTCTGGTGTCTGCGAACGAGGCAAGCTCAACAAGCGACGGGGTCTTCATGCGGGTCAAACTATGCGGCGTGGTCGGGATATTGGCGGTGTGGATGGTGGCGGGGGCGACGAGCGTCGTTTGTGGGCAAGTCCATTACCGTGCGGACGGAGGGCCGTGGAATCAACGAGCACATGGGGGTCCGGACGCCGAGGTTCCTGGCTGGTACTACAACCTAGGACAGACCGGTCTGCGTGTGCAGTTGGTGGCCGACCAACCGACCGCGCTGCTCGTGAAGTACGTGTTCAAGGACTCCCCGGCGTACGGGCGGGTGGCTGTCGGTGACGTGATTCTTGGAGCGGGCGTACGTCGATTCGAGACGCCGCACAAGAACGGGTACGGCATGGACAAGTTTGGCGCGGACGGACCGGTTCACGATTTCGCCGTGGCACTCGAGGCGAGCCTCGGCGCAAAGCGTCCCGGGAAGCTCGCCCTCGAGCTGCGTCGGGGAGAAGCGAATCGAGACGTAGTGCTCGACCTCGGTTCGAGTCGGTCATCGTTCTCGGCCACCTTTCCGGACGAGTGCGACGCCAGTGCGCGTATCCTCGCGGAGCTGTGTGAGTACCTCGCCGCGCACCAACGCGCGGACGGATCGTGGGGGAGTCCTCCGCACGATACCTTTGCGCCGCTCGCGCTCTTGGCCAGCGGCAAAGCGAAGTACCGACCGCTGGTCGAGAAGAACGTTCGCATGCACGCCAAGACGACCCGAGCGAAAGATTCTTCTTGGCTCATCAACTGGCGATACATGGCGGCGGCGATTGTCATGAGCGAGTACTACCTCGCCACTCAGGAAGCGTGGGTCATCCCGGAGTTGCAGGAGGTCTACGACTTTCTCATCTCGAGTCAGTTCATCGATCGAACGCAAGTCGCCGAGAAGACCAAGAAGGATCGCCCCGAAGACCTTCCGAAGAACGCCTTGGATTCGCACGGGGGCTGGGGACACAACCCAGGGTTCGAAGGGTACGGGCCGATCAGCATGCTGACCGGCCAAGGAGCGTTGGCACTTTCCCTCATGAAGCGTTGCGGAGTCGAGGTCGATCGTGAACGTCACGATTTTGCGTATGCGTTCCTCGATCGAGGGACGGGAACGAATGGTTACGTCTGGTACGAAGACCAAGTGGCGGGGCACAAACGCTGGGCCGACATGGGGCGAACCGGAGCCGCGGGCGTCGCGAATTTTCTCAGCCCGTATCCCGACGAGACGTATGCACGACGCGCTCGCCGTCACGCCGCGGTGATCGGAAAACATCCCGAGAGTTTTCCCGATACGCACGGATCACCAATCATGGGGATGGGATACGCCGCCGTCGCTGCGCACCACGATCCCGAGGCGTTTCGCCGTCTCATGGATGCAAACCGTTGGTGGTTCACCCTCGCCCAGTGCGGCGACGGCAGCTTCTACTACCAACCAAATCGTGACAACGCAGGTTACGGACGTGACTCGCGGATCGCCGCGAGTGCCGTGACTGCGTTCATCTTCTCGCTTCCCAAGCGAAATCTGGCCATCAGTGGTAAGCCGCTCCCGAAGACGAAGTGAGCTTGCTCGGGGTCACAGATCAGTCTCGCAGGAATCGGCCAATGTGTTTGGCCACCTCGGGAGTGCGCAAGTAGCCATACGACTTGTGTGGATTGCGCTTCTCGGTGCCGTCAGACTTCGTCGTGTAGTAGTCGTTGATGATGAGATCGTCTTCGACGCGGACGTCCGACGCATTTTCCGAGTAGTCGTCCCGTAGGTGAATGTCGAGCGCGATGGGGTCCTTGCGATCTGCGTAGTTGCTCCAGCGACGAGTGACACACGTCGGAGTACGCACGCTAGGATCGTAAGCACGCTCCTCGATGATCTTTCCCTTCACGTAGGGCAAGCCGAGCGGCGAGCCGATGGAGATGAACTCCGGCACTTTGCAGTGCGGGTGGGACTGCCCGAGGTCGCGAAGGGTGTTGTAGCCGATGATCGTTCCCATGGAGTGCGCGACGAGCAGGATCTCTTGGTCTTGCTCCGCGAGGATGGCCTCGCGCAGCGTACGATCGAGCACTTCCCGAGCCGTGCCGGGCTCGTTGTGGTGATCGTAGATTCGGCGGTTGTCGTCGTAGTAGAACGACAGGTCTTTGAGTAGCTTGCCGAGCAGCCAGTTGGAAACGCCCGGCATGTTGAGCTTGCGCCGTGCCACATCGAGGGTCGATCCCACTGAATCGAGAGCGGCGGCGCGAATGGAATCGAACCAGCCGTCCTTGTACTCTTTCAACGAGCCGGGACTCGCGGGGCGGTACGGTTCTTTGTTGTAGAGCTTGTCGAAATGGAACTGTTCATCGTCGTGCATTGGGTACTTGTAGAGCAGGTCTGCCCAGTACACCATTCTGAACTCGTACGACGGATTCTTAACGCCGACATTGTCGAGTCCTTCGACGATCGAAGTCTTCCACCAGTTGAACATCGTCTCTCGACCTGGCTTGTTCGCGAGTCCGTGAATTCCGATGATTACCTTGGCCACGAGAGTTCTCTCTTCAGATGCGGTGGCACGAGCGTCGGCGCTCGCAGCGTGATGTGACGATATCGTTCACGCTTCGAACGGGTCGGAGGATGTAATTCGACACTCGCATGAGACCAGAGAAACAACTGCCATCAAATACTGGCGAATGGGCGCGAGCGTAACTACCCAGCATAGACTCGTCAACAAACGGTCCGCCCCGCGCAGAGGTCGAGTCTTGCTGCCGACTTCAACCCCGCCGGGTCGCTACCGTCTCGCGGCACGGCGGGTCGGAGGTCACTCCCGGATGCGGGGAACGAACCAGCGCGGGGTGTGGAGGATGCGTTGTCGCGCTTCGTCGTCGACCGACGGCAGCGCCCAGACGTCTCCAACCAGGTCCGAGAACGCCTCACCCGCAACGATCGCGGCGTCGATGGGGAAGAACTTGACCATCTCCGTGGCTGGTATGGGATCGAGGAGCGACTCGACGGCGACCATGTAGCGATCGTAGGCCGCGTCTAGCCCGACCAGCTTTTCCGGGGGGATCTGATACAGCTTCGAGATCACCGTCGGGAGAGCGGCGCGGAGTTCCGCGGGAGAGTTGTGGGCGAACGAACGCACGGTCATGGCGAGCATCTGAACCGGAGACCGGGGGTCGACTTCGATGCGATCGTGCAACCACGGCTTGACGACGACCGATCGTTGCTCGGACGAGAGCTCATCTTCGATGCTTCTCATCGTCGAACGCTTGAGCGTGAGTTCGTCGAGGATTTTCCGTTGGTGGGGGGTGTCGCCATCGTACGTCGTTTGCAATCGATCATACTCGGTTTCGAACGACTCGCCGTGTTCAACGATCCGACGTCGCTGTTGATCGTCGAGAGGGAGTTCGCGCTGGTCAAGCATGGCGCCGAGGATGTTGGTCAAGGTGACCGGGTGCGTGTACTCCCCGTTGTGCAGCGCGTGCGAGTCAATGTGTGTCGCCACGCCGGCTAGGTACGTGAGCAGCTTCTGGTTCTCCTTGATGATTTCCTGCTGGTAGCCGGCGGGAAGATCTTGTCCGGAATTCTCGAGCTTGGTCACTTCGAAGAGAATCGCGGTCATGTTGGCGACTGCACTCGCGAGCTCCTCCCAGTTTGCGTTCTTCACTCCGTCGAGATCGGCGTATTTGCCGAAGGCGACGGGCAGTGGACTCGGTGTCTCCGTTGTCTCTGGTCTTGCGTTCGCGACGAGAGCGGCGTTCGCGGCGTTCGCGGCGTCCAACTCTGCTTGCAGCGTCTCGCCGTCGGCCGCCAACTGCGCGGCGGCAGTGCGTTGTTCTTCATGCTTCGATCGCGCGGCGATGAGTTCGGCTTCGAGGCGCTGGCGTTCGGACTGGAGATCGGAGTACGCCTCCTTGTCGACCGCGATCATGTGGCCGGGTACGGCCGCCGGGCGAGGTGACGTGAAGTGACCGATCGCGAGACCGACGGCGACGAGGGCCACGCATGAAATACCAAGGGTTAATTTGCTCATGACGAATGCGCTTCCGAGGGTTGTTGTGAGAAGAGTCGACGTGGCAGCGGTCGTCGTGGGAGCCGTCGAGACGGACGCGGACGCGGACGCGGAAGTTGTCAATCCAGCCGTCGTCGCGGCCGGCGCGCCGATGAACGGGATCAAGATCGAACGCCACTGATCTTGGTCTCCGTATTCTCGGTTCAGACGACTGCGCAGCTGTTGGAGGGCGCGACTGAGTCGAGTCCACACTGTCTTCACCGGAACAGCGTCCCGGTTCGCGATTTCGTGTGGCGTTCGATCTTCGAAGAACCGCAGGATCACGGTGGTCCGGTACGGTTCGTCGAGGGACAGAACCGAATCGATGATGACTCGCTGTAACTCCGCCCGCGCCACGAGCTCTTCGGCCGAGTCGAACTGTAGCTCCGACTTGGCGACGATCGCTTCCCGTCTCCGCCGTCTCGACTCTTGCCGATGACTTTGCCGGGACAGATTCCGCACGACACCATGGAGCCACGCACCGAGCGCGACCCGACTGCGAGGCGGCGACTCGACGGCCGCCGTCCACGCGCCCTGAACGATGTCATCCGCGCGTGAGCGATCTCCGACGAGACTGACGGCCATCGCCAGCATCCACTCGGTGTGCAGCAGAAGTTCTTCGGGGTTGGGTCTCGGGCCGTTGTCCATCGGTTCTCTTCCACAGGGTGATATTCCGGGTTTCGCGGGATAGTTGCCACGAGCGTCGGGCACTCTTCAGAAATTTCGAGGATCTTGCTATAGCTAGCTAGCTAGACCTCTAGCTAGGGTGAGGCGTTAACGGACCGTGACGGGGACTTCGAGCACCCAGAGTCGACGGATGAACGTCGTCGTGGTCTTGCTGGCGCCTTGCTCGGTCGGCCAAGGGGATCGCGACGAACGACTTCGCCCGACCTTCTGGAAGCTGAGGTCATCGGAAGATAACCGCATGCCCGGCCGCCCAGTATCCGTGATGTCGATCACGAACATCATGACCGGCGTACTCGGGCGCCGCCCGCCGATCCGGCAACCGAGGACTTCGAACAGAATCTCGTTGGACCCGGCGCGGTTTCGCGGCTGTGGAGTGTTGCTCGAGAGCTGAGTGCTGCCTTGGATCTGTATGCGCCCGGGGAGCTCTCGATCGAGGTTCGCCGGCGGCAGCAACACGGCTGTGTCGGGGGCCCCGCTGACGCCCAGCAAGAAGCCGTGAACCTCTCGCACCACATCGCGCACGGAGTCGGGAAGCTGCACGTCGAACTCGATCGTGCTTCGTTTGCGATCGAAGGCGACACTGCCCGAATACGCTGTGTCGATCTTAGACGCGCCGAACAGAAACATCTGACGGTGAGCCCACGGCAGGAGGCTCACGTCGAAGCGGGTGCCGTCGATGACGGGGACGACTCGTGCGGCGGAGAAACTCTCGCTCAGGGGCGAGTAGCGATAGTGGCGGCTGCTGGCTAGGACCTGCGGCTGAGTCGCCTCGATGGTGACGCGGTGTTCTTGCCGACCCGAGGACCCGACCGATAGGGACGACGTCACGAGACCGTGCGACGAACCGGATTGGAAGTACTGAACTTCGACCTGCTCCGCGTGGCTGGGGTTTCGGTGGATCGTGTGTTCCAGCGTCGGAATGAATGCCAAGAACCCGACCGGAGCTCCCAGGAGGATCGTCCAGAACTTCCAGCGCGCGACTTGGCGCCTGCAGTAGAAGAAGAGTAACCCGCCGAGGACACCCGCATAGAGCGCGAAGTAGGCGAACGGGTAGAGAAACGACGTCCGGTCGGCGTTGCGCTCGCTCCCGTACGGCGCCTGCACCAGCAGCGGGCCGCGCGAGCGCGGCAGGGCGTCGTCGAGTCGGCCCCAAAGTTTCGGGTCGGTGCTCGCGAGCGGCGCGCGCTTGCCATTGATCCGCGTCCCGAGATACGAGATCGATCCCGCTCCGACGGGGCGAACGGTCAACACGGGAACCGCACCGGATTCCGACTGCCCGGTCACGGCAACGGAGCCTTCTCGCAATTGCACGCGCTCGATCGTCGGGTGGTCGTCGGGTCGTGAGCTATTCTCGGTCGTTAGTAACTCTCCCCAAATCGGTAAACCACGCATCACCTCTGCGTCGTACCGCCCGTTCAGGACCACCGACCCTCCTAAACGGACGAACTCGTAGAGCGCAAGGCGCTGATCGGGCTCGAGTTTCTCGAGGTCGCGCGGTGACAGAAGAACCAGAACGACCCCGCGGTACGCATCGCCACTCAAGGGCAGTGCGAGCGACAGGCAGTGGGCCAACGTACGGTTGGTGCCGACCGTGGTAGGAGCCCAACCGTCAGGGAGGCGGGTGATCTCTCCGACGAGCAGCCATTGCTCATGGGTTTGAGGCCCAGAGCGGACGACTCTCCGGGGCACGTTGAGAGGGAGTTCTTGGGAGGTGACCGTGTGCGATCCGGTCTTGAACACGACCTGGTTGAAGTTGCTCCGACCGTACCAGCGTCGCGGGTCTTCGGTGATCCGCCAACGAAGAACCTTGCGCGCTCCTGCACTCAGTTCGAAGGATCGCTTTTCACCGTCCCGTCCGTCGAACGCTTCGATCCAGTAGGTGCCTTTGACGGCAGCGGTACTTCGGTTGTGCACGACAACCGTGTAGAAATCGACACGCGGTGCAAAGACGTGCCCTTCGAATCCGCGATGCACTTGTTCGAGCACGATCGGTGCATCAGCACTGTTGCTCGCCGGAGTTGCACCGTCTCGGGCGCCGTCTTGGGCGCGGGCCTCGGGAGCCAAACCGCAGGCGAGCAGAAGAACCGCGGCGCTTACGACCGCCGTCACGCTACTCCGACGGGCACGCAGCGTTCGCCGGATTCGAATCGCGACATGTCCGGCGAGCATGACACAAGCGAGCGTGCCTTGGACCGTGAGAAATCGTGTCCACCGTTCATCGATGCTCCATGGGATCTCCCGAATCTGATCGACCAACACCAGCGGTGAAAGAGGGATGAGACTCATGAACGCCTCCGGAAGTTGTTCTCCGCGAGAGATCTCGGCGAGCACCATCGGGCCGACAACCCACGCCAGTCCCAAGGCCGCCGTGGCGATCTTGACCATGAGGTGTGATGACAGGATCAGCGACAACAGCCGGCTGAGCACGAAGATGTTGGCGATCACGATGAGTGTCGCGGGAATGAAGCGCCACCAGTGCAGCAGGTAGAGCTCTTGCACGCCGGGCGGTGATCCGGCGAACGCGCCCGTCGCAGTATTGGCGAGCACGCCTTGCAGGGTGAGGTACTGACTGCCGAAGAGGGCGCTGCACCAGAGGACGAAGAGCGTCACCGTGAGCAGCTCGCGAGGAATCAACCAACGGCCGAACGGGACGCGTTCCTCGACGCTGAATCTGCTGCCAGCGACGGCAAGCACCCACGCCGCCAAGACAAGACTGTTGAACATGAAGCTGATCAACATCGGCTCGTCGGAAAAGAACCGGACACTCTTTGCGCTAGGGGCTCCGCCATAGATCATGCCCAACGTCATCGCCCAGCACGTGATCAGAACCAGCCCGGCCAAGAGCGAGCGAATGGGGGCGCCCCAACGGCGTGCCCATTCGGGCCCGTTCTCGTAGAAGAAGGCCAATTCCACTTTGCGAGTCAGCCCTCCACGAAGTCGACGGAAGCGGCTCTTCTTGTTGTCTCCGTCGAGAATAACACTGCCGAACGAGTTCAGCCCCGGACGAAACGAGTGAAGGGGACCGACGCAACACAGAATCGCACCGATCGCGACAACCGCCGACCAGAGCAGCCAACGAAACGTTTCGAGCGGGATCTGCGTCGAGAAGAAGTGGGGGTCGACGAAGGGGTCTGACGCCACCCAGGAGCCGAGGCCGATGGCGTGCCAGGGTCGTGCGTGCTGCCAAAGGGCTCGCATCGGAGTGAGCTCCGCAAGCTGCGTCGGATAGAACGTCACCCAATCGCGATCCGGAATGAGTCCGAAGAGTCCGAGGGTCAGCAGCGCGATGATCGCAATCGGTGTCGACATCCACTCGCGTCCGAAGACTGACAGCGCCAAGGTGGTCGCGATGATCACATTTGAGTACGCGAACAGAACCCAATAGCCCCACGCCATCGACGCGACGGAGACATCGCAAACCGCAATCATGCAGCCCGCGTACGGAACGGTGAGGAGTAGAATAATCGCCGCGTACACGAGGCCGATGACCCAACTGCCGACGTAGAACCGTAGCGGTGAAATTCCCGTCGATACGACTTGGTCGAAAGACCGGTCGATGCGCGGTCCCTCGATGAAGCCGGCGATCTTGATCGGAAGCAAGACGCACAACAGTCCCAAGACGACCGAGCAGTGCCAGAAGAACACGACCGAGTCGGCGCTCGTCGCTAGTTCAGTGCCCGACGATTCGGTGAAAGTGAGATACAACGCAAAGTGGGTGATCCCGAGCACGACGTTGAGTACCAGGAATGAAACTCCGAGCCGCGGGCCGGTGAATCCCGAGCGTAGCTGGCGGCTGATCTGTGGGTTTCCCCAAACGCGCTTCTCGAAGAACTCACGCATTGTTTGATCCCAGTCCCTTGGTGCGCGACAAGAACAGACTCTCCAGGTCTTGTGACTTGTACGAAAAGTGGAGTACGTCGATTTCGGCGTCGATCAACGCTCGAAGAATGGCATTGCCCGTCGTTTGTTTCGTGTGGGCTTCGAGGCGTTGGTTGCGCAGACGGACCTCATCGATCTCGGGCAGCGACTGCAACAACTCGTGGGCGCGCGGCACGAAGTCCGGCGGTACCTCGATCATGATCTGGCGCTCTTCGATCCCCGCGTGAGCCATCGCGGAGATCGGACCTTGCCACGCCACCGTGCCGTGTTCGACGATCGCAATGTCCGTACAAATTTCTTCGAGGTCGGAGAGAATGTGGCTCGAGATGACGATCGTCTTGCCCATGCTCTTCAGTTCGTGCAGCAAGCTGCGAATTTCGATGCGCGCGCGTGGATCCAAGCCGCTTGCCGGTTCGTCGAGCAGCAAGAGCTGCGGATCGTGAACCAACGCTTTGGCCAGAGATAGGCGCTGCTTGAGCCCAGTCGATAATCCGGAGGTCAGATCGTGCCGACGGCTGGTCAGATCCGTAAGCTCCAACACGTCGTCGACTCGCTTCTCGAGTTCAGCCCCGCACACGCCGTACGACCGACCGAAGAACTGCAGATACTCCTCACCGCTCATCCCACGAAACGTCCCGAACGCATCGGGCATGTACCCGATGAACTTTCGCACCGCGCGAACGTCACGGACCAAGTCGTGCCCGTCGATGACAACGCGTCCATCGTCCGGCTTCAGCAACGTGGCGAGCATCTTGAGTGTGGTGGTCTTGCCCGCTCCATTGGGACCGACGAGTCCGTACAAGCTTCCTCGGGGGATGTTTAGATCGAGCTGATCTACGGCAACGGTGTCGTCGAATCTCTTGGTGACGCCTTCGATTTGAATCACGGAGTCATCTTCACAAACTAGGTCTATCGGAATAGGGGATTCGCAGGCAGGTTCCCTCTGGGCAAAGCGGTTCTGTAGCCGAGCTGTTTGGCGAGCGGCAGCCGACCCGTGACTCGAGTCGACCAGCATTCGGAATGCACAGCGCGGGCCACTGCGCGGATCTTACCGTACGGGTTCCGACAGCACCGGGTATTCGGACGACTTCTGGGCCTGGTCGACGTCGGTTACGGGTACGAAACGCGCGGTTGCCAGTCGCCCGCACCGTCGCGAAGGACGCCGATCATATGCCAGATGGCAGAGTAGCTGTCTCCGGGCCCGAAGAACGCCCAAGCCACCCGCTCGATAGTTCCGTCGTCCTCGAGGTGGAAGGTCGAGAAGCCTGGCATCACGCCCTGCGCGCCTTCGAACCCTAGGTCTTTGCTGAAGGAGCTGCCTTCGCTCGAGACCATCGGCATGGTCCAGTTGCGACTCTGGGCAAACTCGCGTTGGACCTCCGGTGAATCGGGGGAGACTACGACGAACGCCGCTCGATTCTCGAAGTGGTCGAACACTCCGTTCAGTCCGTCAGCCCACAATGTGCAATACGGGCACCGTTTTCCCATGTTGTGGATCAGCACCAGGTCTCGTCGATCGCCGAAGAGCTGGGAGAGTCGAAGCTCGCCCGCCGTGTTCTTCAAGCGGTAGTCGTCGACGCTCTCGGACAATGACGTGCGCATCAGCTCGTTGAGCTCGTGCTGCTTGGTCATGATCTCTTGGGTCAACTCCGCGATCTTCTGTTTGGGGTCGTTCGTCACGACACGCTCCAATCTGAACTCTGGCGGTACCGAGTGGGAGGAGAGGGGGCTCTGTGAGGTGTCATGAGACCCGCCACCGGGGGGCGAGACAAGCATGATCTTTCGTGAGCATCCGTGGCCTGTAGACGTTGGTTCTACTCGTCGGACGGCTCGCCGGTCGCCCACTCCAACGCGGATCGAGTGGCGGCAGCAGTTGCGAGCGATCGCCCAAGTTCCCACGCCTCGTCGAAGGTGACGTCACTCAGTTCAAGTCGCCACGTTTCGAGGACGGCTTCCGACTCTTGGCGTTCAAGCTTGGGCATGGGCTGCGACGTTGTTTCGCGATGCCGTTTGGCCGCGGCGGCGAACGTGACGGCTCGTCGCAGGTCGTCGTGGGCGGCGCAGAGGGTTGCGGTCGCTTCGATCGCGTAAGCGAGGACCCGCAAGTCGTCGATCTCGATCAAGATACGTAGGCACTCGGCGAGCCACGTTTTTCCTCGCGCGAGTCGTGTGCGGTCTTGCCGGCTTTGTCGGGCGGCGTTGGGCACAAGGTTGACTAGCGCGATCGCTTCGCCACGACGGCTACCGGTTTCTCGATGAGAACGCAGTGCCTCGCGTAGTAACTCTTCCGCGCCAACGTCGTCGCCGCGGCGGGCGGCAATCAACGAGAGGTTGCTCGCGACTCGCGCCAAGGACGGAACGTCACCGAGTTCACCGAACGCTACCTTGGCGGCCTTGAGCCTTGATTCGGCTTCGACGTCGTCGCCGAGATCGAACGCCATCAACCCGAGACTGGACTCGCAGTACGCCAGAGAATGGGTATCCCGACGTTCGATGGCGAGTGATCGGGCGCGTAACAGGTTGTCTCGACCCAGGTCATCGTTTCCGCACTCCCGTTGGAGGATCGACAGATTGAGTCGAGCCAGTCCTTCGAGCTTCGAATCGGAATGCTCTTCGGCGATCGTGATCGCGTCGTGATAGCGGGCCACCGCTGCTTCCAGCCGTCCGAGCCGCTTCAGCATGATGCCGCAGTTGACCAGGGCGATGCCAGTCTTGCTCGCATCGCCGATTTCGCGGCACAGCGTGACACACTCTTCTTCACGTTCGAGCGCGAGATCGTTCTCTCCCAGCGCTTCCAGGAGGTTCGCGGCCGCGTTGAGCGCGCGGGCCATGATTCGTGTGGAGGCTCCCGTTGTCGACGACTTGCGTACGACTGCGAGTGCGTCTTCCAGGATCTTGGCGCCGGTTCGTTGATAACCGCGGATCTCCCAGAAGGTGAACAGTGCGGAGCCGATTCGGAGCGCTTCGACTCCGACTGGTCCAACCCTACCGGCCATGCTGTGATCGATCGCGGCGAAGAAGTTGCCCTGTAGCTGCTCTCCTCGTTCGAGCCACGGCCGAGGATCGACCCCTTCTACGCCGAGCATGATCGCTTCCGCCTCTTCGGCGTAGAACTCCGTGAACCGGCGGACGAACACCGCTTCTTCGTCGCGCTCGAGGCACAACTCGCAGGCGAACTCGCGGACGCTCTCCCACATTCGGTACTGAAGCCCGTCTCCTTCCGTGCGCACGACTTGTACTAGCGACTTTTCTACGAGGCTTGTCATGTGATCGAGAATCGTCCAAGACTCGAGCGCTTCGTCATCGAGAACAGACTCGGCAGCGTGCAGTGTCCACCCGTCGGCAAAGACGCTGAGTCGTCCGAGTAATCGCCGTTCGGACGGATCGAGGAGGTCGACACTCCACTCGATGGCGGTGCGCAACGTTCGGTGGTGTTGTGGCCCGTCGGTTCGGCGGCTCTTTAGAAGGTCGAATCGCCGCTCCAGGCGATCACTGAGATCCCGAATCGAGAGCGCTCGTAAGCGACTCGTCGCGAGTTCGATCGCCAGCGGAAAACCATCGAGCCGCTGGCAGATATCCACGACGCGTGGGAGGTCCTCGTCGGAGATCGTGACTCCGAGACTCGTGGCCCGGTCGACGAACAACCGCACCGCGGGCCACTCCCGAGGAGACGACGACGCAGTCGGGGATACCAGTTCTGCGGGGGATACCAGAGTCGCCGAGTCGCCGATCAACTCCCTTCGTGACCTTGGTCCCATGGCGAGCGGTTCAACATCGATGGTCCGCTCCGCGGCGACGTGTAACCGCTCGCGACTTGTCACGAGCACGGTCGCGTTCGGACAACGGTTGCACAGTTCCCGTACCACCCGCGCGGCGTCGTCCACGATTTGCTCGCAGTTGTCGAGGGTGATGAGCGGTGCGCTGTCTCCGATAGCGTTGGCGATGGCGTCGATCGGATCGGGGTTGGAGTCGTCGAGTCCGAGCGATCGGGCAATCGCCAGTTCGAGGCGGTCTCCTTCTCGGAGGCTGGACAGCGGCACCCAGATGGCGTCGCCGTCGAAGTTGCGCGCGATCTCGACCGCGAGGCGTGTCTTACCGACGCCGCCGAAACCGACGAGCGTTACGACCCGATGCGAAAGCAGAGCACCGCGAATGTCGGGAACGATGGACTCCCGGCCGATGAGATCGGTGAGGACCGGCGGAATCTGTGTCGCCGAGCGGATTCTTCCGAGACGGGGATCGTTCTTCGCCGGAGGGACGTCGCCGCCGGGATCGACCGTCGCCAGATCGCTTGCGATCCAGCGATCGATCCGTTGGCGCGCGTCTTCCGCGGATCGAGGTCGGCTCGACGGAATCGGATGCATCAAGCTGCGCAACACTTCGATTCCCGCCGGACTGAGCAGCGCCCGCTGTCGAATTGCAATCGGCGCGTCGAGCGTCTGCCGCACCATCTCGTCGAGCGTTCCCGGCGGCACCGCCGGTTCCCCGGTCGCGCACTCGTAGAGAACGCTACCGAGCGACCACAAGTCGGAGCGTTCGTCGACACGATCACCGCGCAGTTGTTCGGGGCTCATGTAGCCGGGTGTGCCGGCGATCGGTCGAGCGCTGCCGTCTTCGTCTTGCAGACGTCGACCGATGCCGAAGTCGAGGATCTTCACTCGGCCTCGGGTGTCGACCATGACGTTGGCCGGTTTCAGGTCGAGGTGGACGACGCCCGCTTCGTGCGCCGCGTCGAGTCCGAGGCAAATCTGTCGTCCAATAGCACTGAGGGATCGCGGGTCGAGTGGCCCACGGATGAGTTGATCCGCCAGGCTCTCTCCTTCGACGAGTTCCAGTGTGCAGAAGGCAATCTCGTCGATCTCTTCGAACGAGAAGATAGTGGCGACATTGGGATGGTTCAGCGACGCGAGAAGCTGCGCCTCACGTTGAAAGTCTCCGTGCGGGAGTGGGCCCCCGTGCGGCAACCGTTTCAGCGCGACACGGCGTTCGAGTCGACCGTCGATCGCGGCGTGCACGATGCCCATTCCGCCGCGGCCGATCTCTTCTTGGATGCGGTACGGGCCGAGCTGTTCGGGCATCTCGAGTTGCCGGGTGGCGGGGACGGGGACGTTTGGAATGAAGTTGCCAGTGTCGTGCTCAGCCAGTCGAAGCAATCGATCGAGTTCGAGCCGAAGGTCAGCCGACAGCTGGGCACGCTCGAGGAAGGCCGATCGGTCGTCACCGCAAAGTCCGGACTCTTGGATCTCGTGAAAGAGCCTGCGCAGTTCGCGGTAGTCGTTGGAATCCAAGGGCGGCTCCTGGGGCACGGCGTCCGGGGCACAGCGTTCGGGGGATAGGCCCCCGGGCTCGGTCAAACGCCCGCGATCGTATCTCAGTCTTTGCCTCGAGACAAATCCCAAGGCACCGCAGAAACGCTACTTGGGACGAACTTCCGGTCTCATTGCGGAGTGCGAGCCGCAACCGGGTTTTGAGTCGTGAATGGGAGAGCGAACGGTCGCCACCGCTCGTTCGATTACCTCACCGAAAGGAACATCATGAAACGGCTCGGCATTCTCTTCTACGGCGTCATCAGCTACTCGATCTTCTTCGCGACGTTTCTCTACTTGGTCGGCTTCATCACCGGAATGATCGTCCCCAAGTCCATGGTCCAAACCAGTACGGGCTCGCTAACGATGGCACTGCTGATCGACTCCGCCTTGATCGCGCTGTTCGCGGTCCAGCACAGCGGCATGGCGCGTCGAGGTTTCAAGCAGTGGCTCACTCGATTCATTCCGCAAGCGGCGGAACGCAGCACGTACGTCTTGCTCTCGAGTGTTGCGTTGATCGTGCTCTGCGCGTTGTGGCAGCCGCTCGGTGGCGTGTTGTGGGCGGCGGAATCGAACGCGGCTATCGTCGCGCTTCGCGTGATCCAGTTCGCCGGTTTCGGAGTCGTTCTCTACTCCACGTTCTTGATCGATCACTTCGACCTGTTCGGACTGCGCCAAGTGTTCCTGTCGTGGCGCGGTGCGACCTACACCGACAAGGCGTTTCGGACTCCGACGCTCTACCGCTTCGTGCGTCACCCGCTCTACGTCGGTTGGATCCTCGCCATGTGCGCAACGCCGGTCCTGACGGGGAGCCACTTGTTCTTCGCAGCGACCCTGACGGCTTACATTCTAGGTGCGATCATCTTGGAGGAGCGTGACCTCGTCCGTCACTTCGGAGAGACGTACCGAGACTACCAGCGGTCGACACCCATGATTGTGCCGCGGTTGCTTCCGCGAAAGCGGGTCGCGATCGCAACCGAGGAGGAGATCCTTCGCCAAGCGTCGTGAGGTGACGTAGAGCGAACGATCTTCGGATCGTCTTTCGGTGATCGACCGGGTGAGCATGACTCCACGAGAGTCGGCTTCCCGGTCTTTTTCGTTGGTCGAGCGACCGGCCTTGCTCGTGGGTCACTCGTCGCTGTGGCCCGCTTCCGAAAGACGGGTCGTGAGCCAGGCGCGGGCCATCGACCAATCGAGCTCGACTGTGCGCGCGGAAACGCCCAACGCTTCCGCGATCTCCGCCGTCGTCAAGCCACCGAACACTTTGAGCTCGACGATCTCGGCTTGCCGTTCGTCCAGCTCGGCGAGTCGTTCCAACTCATCGTGAACTGCGATGACTTCCAGGGCGCCGGCGCCAGCCGACTCTACCGGATCGACCACGGTCAATCGTTCTCGGGCGACATTACCTCCGCGCTTCTGGGCACCACGGTCGCGGGCGTGGTTGATCAGGATCTGTCGCATGGCCCGGGCGCCGAGGCGGAAGAAATGCGCGCGGTCTTGCCACGGAGGCGCGCCGGAACCGCCGAGTAGCTTGAGGTACGCCTCGTTCACCAACGCGGTCGGCTGCAGCGTGTGGTTCTCGGCTTGCGCTCGAAAAAGGTTGCCGGCGATCGCGCGAAGTTCGCCATAGAGGGACGTGAACAGCGCGTCGCTCGCGGCCGAGTCGCCGCCCCGGACTCGCTCGAGGAGTTGCGTGATTTGGGGAACCGACGGGTCGCCCTCGCGCATCTCGGATGACATCTCGATTCCTCTCTAGTTGAAGCGGGCGTCTCTGCTTCGGTGGGCAGTGTACTGATCTGCATCGCGCGCACCAGGAGTGATCGACGGCCGCTGTGCCCGAGGGGGCTGCGGCAGGGCCGAGTCTCAGCGTGACGGATCTGTGGATACGCCGAAATCGTAAAGTTCTCTATTTGTGGTGGTTGTGTCCCGCTTGGGTCGGCCCTGAGAAAAACTTCGGCAGCCGTGGCCCCTGCTCGGTGATTCGCTCGCATGGTCGGTTGGCGAGCGTCGAACGCCGCCGAGCAACCGCTGAGAAAGGACACCATGAGAAACGTCAAACTTGCGATCGCAGGCGTCGCCATCCTCGCCTCGGGGCTTGGAATCAGCGCCGCACACCTCTTCGGTGGAGCCGAGCCGGGCACGCTAGATGTCAAGATTCACTCGAAGCCGACCGTGATGACGGTGGCGTACAAGGCGTACGGCAACGCCGAAGCGGCTGACGGCAAGTACTGGTTGGCAAAACTCGTCATGCAGAACACGGGCGGTACGCCGCTGAGCGACTTGAAGGTCAGCTATCGCGTCCCCGATTACATCGACTGGACCACTCCCGACTCGGCTGCCGTCGTCTTGCCGGGTCAGACCACGGTCTTGCCGATTTACCCCCGGTTCCCCGCTTCGATCACCAACATTCGCACGCGGACTCCCACGCAACTGGAGTTGAAGGTCGAGTACTCGGTCGATGGCGAGCAGAAGAGCCGAATCGAGAAGCGACCGTTCGAGCTTCGCGGCGTGACCGAGATCGAGTTCACGAGTATCGAGTCCGATGAAATCATCAGTTGGTACGACATGTGGGACAACAGCGAAGTGCTGGCGGCCTATATGACGGACGAAGACGAAGTCGTGAAGGCGTACTTCGGCAAGATCAGCGAAACCATGGGGGGCACGCCCTACGTGCAAACGGCCGAAGACCTCGGCAAGCTCGTCGGTGCGATCTACAACTTCCAGGTCGGAACCGGAATGGCTTACATGGGTGCCAAAGGGGTGCCTGAAGTGTTGGGCGACACGCAGACGCTTGTGCAGAGCGTCAAGCTTCCTCGAGAAGTCATTCGGGGAAACAGCGGGACGTGCATCGAGCTGACACTGCTCATGTCGGCGTTGTTGAACCAGTGCGGGGTCAAGAGCTACATGGTTCTGATTCCGGGCCACGCGTTCCCGATCATCGAAATGGCCGGCGGCCAAGTCGTCGGTTTCGAATGCACCGGTGTCGGCGGGCAGAACCTGGGCGGTGTGGCGAGTTTCGAGAAGGCTTTGACGGCCGGCAACGAGACGTGGGCGAAGTGTCAGCGTAACGAGCTGCCGTTCGTGATCGTGGACTATCAGGACCACCAAGCACGTGGGTTGCGTCCGCCCGAACTCGAACCGGTCGATATCACCGCACTGACGCAGATGCTCACGACGCGAGTGCGAGACCGTTCGTCACGGGGTACTCAATCGCAGCAGAGTCAGAACCAAGGCGGTTCTTATCAGACGCAGAACCAACAGACGCAGAACCAGCAGACGCAGAACCAGACACAGGACCCGCGACACAACCAGACTCAACAACAGACCGCCGCGAATCTCGCCACGTACCGCGATCCGGCCGGCGTCTTGAGCTTCCAGTACCCCAAGAGTCTGATCGGCAACCCACAACTCGTCACGCAGTTGCAACGCTCCTCCCCGTGGTATCTCGATAATCTTACTGACCAGCAAACGGGCTGGGGCGTCGACGTCTACGGGTTCGGATCGACCAATCAGCAGGACTGCGTCGAAGCGCTGCGTGGACTCGGACAAACGTTGGGTGCCAAGGTCTCCTTCGGTCAGAGCCAGCAGGCGCAGATCAACGGAAAGAACTGGGCCGTGATTCCCGTGACCTACACGGTGGAGCGGCAAACACACCGCGGACACGTTTACCTGATCACGGTCGGACGAGTGACCTACGGCGTCGGCGTCGGTGGTCCGGAGAACTCTGCCGAAGCCGCTCGTCCTTCGGTTCAACAGATCGTTCAGTCCATTCAGATTGCGGGGGCCTAATCATGAACAGCATTGCAACACTCTCCATTCGCTTTGCCACGCTCGTCTTGGTGTCGTCGATCGTCTTGTTGGTGGGGAGCCCAGCCCGCGGCGATACGGTGCTGCACTTCGAGCAGTCCGTCGCCATAGACGAACTCGGAGACGGGACGTACGTCATGGACATGAAGTTCAACGCCAGCCAGTTCCAAGAGTGGCAACAGCGGTACGGAATGAACCCGTCGCTCTTGCGTCGAGAGCTCGGTCGCGGTCTGACTCAGTACGAGATCACCGACTTCGACTTGGAGAAGAACGAGATGGAGCGCGAGGTCAAGATCACGATCGCGGCGAAGGGCGTGACTCGTTACA
>JAJFFE010000178.1 GCA_021776775.1 Planctomycetota bacterium
CGTCGCGTGAAGGCAGAGGTGGTGCAGATCGAACTGTTCTCCGCTCACTCAGATCGCAGCGAACTCTTGCGATGGCTCGGCAGTGTGGGCTCGCCCCCGAAAGGAGTCGCGCTGGTGCACGGTGAACCGCACGCGGCCGACCGCTTGCGAGTCGCGATTCGGGATAAGTTCGACCTGCACACGTGGGCGGCTCAGTTGAACGACTTCATCGAAGTCGATCGCCCGGAGACGTGGCACGCGGGGTCCGAATCGGAGTCCGATCCATCCAACCCATCTAACCCATCTAACCCATCGGCGAGCCCGTGAGCTGCCGTTGGATCCTGGGTGAGATTCTCGCCTGGGCAACTCCCGCGTGCAGACTTGGACGGATATCCCGCCACCATCACCGATGAGTTAACCGCGAATCCCTTCGCGCTCAAGACGCGTAGTTGAAACGCCGCGGGGTTCGGACGCGACGCGCGCTCGGCGGTTGCGAATTTGACGAGACCTGCGCTAAACTCCGAAGCGGCGGGGGCGCCCTTGGGATGATCTGCCACCCTCTCAGATCACCCGCAGAGAACTCGGTCAGGAGCGTCCATGCTCAGAGCCCTACGATCGCTTCTCATATGCTCATTCGTACTCTCCGCGGCGGCGCTCGTTCACTCACAGATCATCGAGATCGAACCGGGCGACCTCGCGACGACCGCGGCAGTCGAAACGTTCGAGACCTTGACTACGGCGCCGCCCTTTGTCTGCCCCATCGGTTACGAGTTCCCGAGCGGACTCGTGTTTGAAGGCGAGTACTGCAACCTCGTCGATTTCTCGCTGACACCGACCGCGACATTCGCGTGCGGAACCGGGTGGGGCCCGCCGCTCGACGCGGCTAGCATCATCCCCTCCGGCACAGCGGTGATGGTGAACCCCACCCTGTTCACGATGGAGTACACGCTCCCCAGTCCGAGCCAGGCGGTCGGGTTCTACTTCGACTGCAGCGGCGGCGCGCAAGCGACGCTCGAGGCGTTCGACGCGGGAGGTCAGTCCCTGGGAACTGCGACGGTGAGCAGCGACGGCTTGCTTGACGGCGCATTGGACGGTTGGGTGGGCGTCGCAATGAGCGACGGAAGCAGTTCTATCGCGTCGATCAGTATCACTGGAATTTTCGCCATCGACGACCTCGCGTTCGGCGCCGTCGAGATCCTGCCCTCGTTCGCTCGCGGGGACTGCAACGGCGACGACGCCTTTGATGTAAGCGATGCGATCTCTGCGCTCGCCAGCCTCTTCATCGCTGGCACCGAGGCGCCCCCGTGCCTCGACGCGTGCGATACCGATGACAGCGGCGCCTTCGATATCGGCGACGCGGTCACGATGCTCGGCGCACTCTTTGTGTCGAGCGCCCTTGCGCCCGCGCCTCCGACGCACCCGGATTGTGGTCTGGACCCGACTCCCGATGGGCTCGGGTGCGCTGCGCCACTGCCTAGCTGTTGGTAACCCTGAGTGACTTTGCCTCGAACTGCGACGAGTCACTGCGGAGGCTCGTTCCTTGGCAAGCCGTTGGCCGGCCGGTGCGGTACGCGGAGTCCCCAAGCCTGCGACTGCTTGGACGCGATACCCGTGGGATCGAGGTCGTTCTCCACGGCGGCGCGGCGCGGGAGTACCGCTCAGTCGCAAGCGGCGAACTGGTCACAGCCAAGACCGTCGGCCGTGAGGTCCGGGCCGCACGATCCGTCGGGAGCCGCGGGAGGAGGGCCGCTCGCGAACAAGTAGTTCAGCAGGTAGATACCGTCGGCGATGTCGAGTAGTCCGTCGTCGTTGACATCGCAGGCGTCGTCGCATTCGTACGCCGGAGCTCCGCCGAAGAGGTAGTCGAGAACGTCGACAACCAAGAAGAAGGGCGATCGAGTGCTGTTCACTCGATCGCCCTCTTCTACGGTCCCAATCTCGAATCGAGAACCAACCCTGTCGAGTGGTGAACTCTACTGGCTCATGATCGCGAGATAATCGACAAAGATTGTATCTCGCGACGAATTGCCCGGAGTTTGATCCGAGTCGACGACACGAATGTAGACCGCTCCCGAGTAGCCGACCAGCGGCACCGCGACGATACCGGCGTCGCTGGAACTATTGACGGTGTGCACCGTCGTGTAGGGTCCGGCGACACTGGTCGCAACTTGGAACAGGAACACGTCATCCGGAGAGCTCGAGGTAAAGGCGCGGATACGCATTTCTGTCGATACGGCGTTGACGTTGAAGTTCCAACGGTGCTCCAAGAAGGTGACGCGTTGTGACGGCGGACCACCGGTCGACGCCTCACGGACCGATTCCCGCACCCCGTCCGATACCTGCGTGTCGACGTAGGTCCCGGTCAGCTGACCGTCGATCGAAGTTTCTCCGGTGGCCAGGTTGGCCGCCCCTCCAGTTCCACCAGTGGTCGTCGCTGATGCGGTATTCGAAGAGACGCCATCTCCGAAGCTGTTGAAGGCAATCACTCGATACACATACAGCGTTCCGGGGGCCAGGCTCGTGTCGGTGAACGACGTGGCGTTGGCTGCGGTCGAGCCAGCGACCGAAAAACTCGAGCCGTCGAGCGATCGCTCGACTCGGAATCCGTCTTCGTCCGCCGAGTTGTCGCTCCACGACAAGTCGATGCTCGTATCCGAAGTCGCGGTGGCACCGAGGCCGGTCGCGGCACTCGGCGGATTGCCGCCGACACCCGCCCCTTGCAGTGCTATGTAGTCGACATAGACTCGATCGAGGCTCTGGCTACCGGCGGTCTGGTCGGTGTCAGTCACACGGATCCAAATCGTTCCCGCCGGCACGCTTCCCAATCCGAAGGAGAGCGCCCCCTGACTTGTCGACCACGAGACCGTCGTGATCGGCGTGTAGTTCGAGTCATTGCTCGACCAGTCGAACGAGAAGTTGTCCCCGTCCGAGTTGGCATCACGCCAGGCGTCCAGCAACAGGTTGGCATTGCCGCCGCCGGTCGAGAACGTCCACTTGTGAACCAAGTACGAGTATCGGTTGGACGGCTTTCCGCCACTCAATCGCTCCCGAATGTTCTGGGCGGTGCCGTCCTGAACATGCGTGTCCTGGTAACTGCCCGCCACCGTCCCCTGCCCAGCGACATCGGCATTCGCGAGCACCGGCGGTTGCGCCGGCGTCGTGACGCTGGCGACGTTGGAGTAGTCCGACGGCCCCGTGACGTTGGTGGCACGCACCCGGTACCAATACTCAGTGTCCGGGGTGCGTCCGCTGTCTGAGTATGCAGTTGCGCCGGCACCGAGCGTTGCGATGGCACTGAACGCAACACCATCGAGCGATCGCTCGATCTCATAGTTGGTTTCGTTCGTTGCGTTGTCGTCCCAAGCCAGATCGACCAGCGTGTCCGATGCCGCGACGGCGACCAGGTTGGTTGGGTCCCCCGGGAGCGCCGGGGACGTGACGCTGATGTAGTCTGTGCGCGTCAACGTATCAGCGCCACCCGGACCCGTGACGGTCAACGCGACCGTGTAGAGTCCTGGTGTGTCATACACGTGCGACGGGCTGGCGAGACCGGAAACATCGCCGTCACCAAATGTCCACGCCCAAGTGGCGATGGCGCCGGTGGACGAATCCGAAAAGGCGACGTTCAGCGGAGCCTCGCCACTGACCGGCGAGCCGGTGAAGTTGGCGGCGGGCGGAGTGGCGTCCTCACTACCGTTGTGAACGACCAGCGCGAAATCTTGATCGGTGGAGTCGCCGTTGCCCGGGACTCCGTCGCCCCCGATCGAGGTGCCGGTCACCGTCACGGTGAACACGCCCGACAGTCCGGCGGGAAGGAAGACAGACTCGGTATTGTTACGAATGTCCGAGCTACCGCCCGTGACCGAGTTCTCTCCGGAGAAGACGTTACCACGGTAGGTGTTGCCGCCGACCGTAACGGTCAGGTCGAGATCGTTGACGTACGGTGCGCCCGTCGTCGGGCCCGGCGCATCGGTCCAGACCAAGGTGACGCGCAACGGCAAGCTAGAGGTGCCTATCACGCCGTTGACGCTGTAGTTCGATCCGCTCGATTGCAGCAACTGAGTCTGGTCGACCAGGATCTGGGTTACGGAGTCGAACGCGCGCCCCACGTTGACGCTGCCCATACCCTGGGAGTTACTCGGCAACGTGTCGTTGGCGCTGACCCCGTTCAGGTACTCGCAGGAGTTGACCAGCATCGCTTTGATCATGGCCGGGCTCGGGGCGCCCAACGACTGGTTCAAGAACCACTGATAGACGAGTGCCGCGGTTCCGGCTACCGCGGGCGTCGAGTGGCTGGTGCCGCTCGACCATCCGTACAGCGTCTGACCGGACGGGAAATATTGATCGCACACCCCGCCGCCGACGAAGCTACTCTGCGGAACCCCGGCTTGGATGTGGGTACCGGGAAGGACGACTTCAGGCTTCCACCGGCCGTCGCCGCCGCTCGAGTTGACCGGACCTCGACTCGAGAACGAAATGATGTCGTTGAAGTCGTCAGCACCGCTGTTGCTGATTCCGCATCCGTCGCCGCCGGTTGGCCGGTAGTTCTCGGACGCACCACACGTCAGCACATTCTTGGCGCTAGCCGGCGTCGACACGGTGTTGTTCTGCGGACCGTTGTTGCTGGCCGAGAAGCACACCATGAGTTGCTGGTTGCCGGCTGTCGTGGAACGCGCGTCGCGCACCAGGAAGTCATACTCCTGTGAGTTGGAGTCGTAATCCGGAACCGGGCCCCCCGTGAAGGTTTGGAAGTTCCACGAGTTGGTGCTGATCCGGGCTCCCTGAGAGTAAGCTGTGTTCTCCCACGTCGTCGGGGATGAGCTACCACTTCCAAAGATCGCGGTGACTCCGACCTGGGCCCAAGGAGCGATTCCAAGACCGAACTGGTAGCCGTCGGCATCTTCATAGGGGAACCCGGTCTGGGTGTCGTTGAAACCGCCGACGATGTGAGAGTTCAGCACGCCGTGCCCCGACTCCGAACTGCTCTGCGAAGTCGGGTTGTTCTCGAACGCGATCCGTGAACTCGAGAGGTCTGGGTGCCCATCCAGATTGACGCCGTCGTCGACCACGTTGACCGCGAAGGATCCGAACTGCGAAGAGTTGAATCCAGCGCCGGCGAGGAAACTCAGGTATCCGGGCGCGAGCGGGCCGACGCTGCCGAGTTCACCCGCGGCGATTTGCCCCTGGCGTTCGTCGCTCATGGCACGAACGTAGAGGGGCTCGATGGCAAAGACGTTCGACATTCTTGCCAGGGCGTGGAGTTGAGCGGAGTCGACGGATCCACGAAGGTTCAGATACGGGCCGAACTCGACTTCGACGTCGACCGTCTGCATCAGCGCTCGCACCGTCGCTGCTCCGTTGGCGTGGGCTGCGCCACCCAGGACTTGAATCGTCACTGGAACGTGGGCTTCCTCCGCGGCTCGTGCTTGCTCGCGAATCACTCTCTTCATCTTGTAGGCCGGTTGGTACGGCGTGACAAGTTGCACGTAATTGAGATCGCCGAGCGATGCCAAGGACGACACGTTGTCCGCTTCGACGTATACGACATAGGCGTTCATCGGGGCGTACTGAATGATCTCCGCCCCCGCGCTCTCCAGCTCAGCGCGCCAAGCGTCCATGACCGGACCCACAAACTGCACAATGAAGAGACCGTCCTCGATGGGTAGGGTCCCATCGGCCGCGCCAATCCGCTCCTCGGGCCTCAACCGCTCGAGCGACTCTGCCGGGCGGTTGGAATCGACTTGGTAGCCGTTGAACGCCAACAAGTCGAACTCGTCACGCACCGGCAGCCGACTGGCCCGCAGTGCGTCATTTCCCCCGAAGGCGACGGCGTCGATCAGCACGAGGCGGAAGTTGACGTAGTCAAAGACCTGTAGGACCGCCTCGCGCGCGTACAGCTCGGTCAACGTCTCTACGTCGTTGTCCGCCAACAGCAGCTTGTGCACTGATCCGTCCGAGAACCAGTGGTCGGGAAGCAACGAGTCGTCTGGCGCCGAATGCGTGACCTCCTCGTCGTTGGAAGGAAGCCGCCACGGTTGGGCGCCTACCATAGAACTGAACGAGCCAAGGATCAGCGCGCAAGTAAGTGCAGTCGCTAGCCCACGAGTGAACCTGGAGCCGGTGGTCATCGACGGTCCTTTCACTGGACGGAATGTAACGTTCTAGAGTTGCCCATGCTGCCGAGGTTGGAGTTTCACTCGGGAGTAGCTCCAAGCGGCCCAGGCAAGGCCTGGATCCCCCGGGAGACCCCGAGAGTCTAGCGAGGAGTAGAGCCTTTGTGAGCGGAAACTTTCGCGGCCGCGCGGGGAGTGGGCAGAGTGGTATCTGATGACGCCTCAGCAGCGCTGGCTCGCGACGCTCGAACTCTGGCGAACGTATTTGATCGTGGGAGGTTCTCTTGACCCCGAGCCCGATACTCAGAGTCCTTTCTTCGATGCGAACG
>JAJFFE010000179.1 GCA_021776775.1 Planctomycetota bacterium
CTTTTCGGCCGGGCCTCTAGCCCGGACTATTCATCAGGCGAATCCGCGCAGGCTGCGCTTCCCGCGAATCTCTGCGTTACTCCTTCTTGAAGACCACTAGGTCGACTGCGGCGTCGTGCCTGGATCTTCACGGAAATCGCACGCCGTAGATATCGCTACTCGGTTGTTCATTGCTGTTCGTCATGGAGTCCCCTGACCGACCCGCAACGGGAAGTGATGACTCGCAATAGATTGGGCTAGATCATTTTGAGTTTGCCTGGTGTCTCCCTAACCAGCAGTGGGGTGGCACCTTCATGGAACCTCTCCGTCCAGCCGCTCGATTCAGTACCCAGTTTCACTTTTCCCCGCTAAGAGTTAAGCATTACTATCTCAACCTCTATCGGTTCTTGGGCAGCCCAGCGCTGCTGGAATGGAAGGTCCATGCTTCGTATCTCGCTACTGATTCTTATCGCCGCGACAATCGTCTCGACTGAACTCTCGGCGCAGGGAAATGCGTACACCATCGTTGATGAGACCTACTCGATCTCGGGCTCAGTCAGTAGCTTCGGCTGCGGCCCCTCCGATTCGTACGACGCTACCCAGGGGAATCCGGTGACAGACAGCGTTGTCGTCAGTTGCCCCGGCGGAGTCGACTACGAGTCGTTCAGCCACACCCAGCGCCTGGCGAATCCGTCGCTTCTCTCACTCACCGTTGAGCACTTCACAACGCCTCCGCCCGCCGACGGTCAAGCGATGGCGTCGGCGACCGTCGATTTCACAGTTCCGGTCATGGCATCGCTCGAGCTGATACCCGTCGTCTTCGAAGGCCAGTACTCCTGCGTCGAGGCGACCATCTCCGACCTCACGACCGGGTCGGTTTTCGACCTGGTCGTCGAACCGAAACTGAGTCTTTCACCCATCTTCTGCCCCATCGCCACCGGAACCGAGCACTGTTGCAACGAGTCGACCTTCCCGTACAGCTACCGTGGGCTGGACGCGATCCTGACGCCGGGGCATACGTATCGGATTCACCTGTCGGTCGACTCCCTCGAGTCGCCGTGCTCAGCCGAGATTTCAGTGGATCTCGAGTTTCAACCGGTGGACCCCGGATTCTCGATTGTGGATCAGACACACTCGGGATCGGGAAATCTCTCGCTGGACATCTTAGGATGCGGACCCTCGACATCGTTCAGCGAAAGCGGCTCGTTCCCCCTCGCAAGAGGGTTGGTCGACGATTTCTGCGCTTCGCCCTATGTTCTCGAGGCTACCAGCCAGACCGCAGTGGCGTTTAGCGGTACCACACTTGTGGCTTCGGTGACGCAAGTCTCGGGCGGTCCATGCTGCCTGTTCAGTTCGGCGACAGCGGAGCTGGTCGTCGACTTCACGGTGCCCGCGGAGTCTTATCTAGTCCTCACTCCAGTTCTCCTCGACTTCAGCTACTCCTGCGTTCAAGCGTCGGTGACAGATCTTACTTCGCTCGAAGTGTTCGACATGATCGAGCCCGACGATCCGGCGCTACTTCCCTTTGGTTGTGGTGACACGGGTCCTCAGTACTGCTGCATCTCGGTTCCGGCTCCGTATTCGCTCTTTCAGAGAACTGCGCCGCTGCTCCCGGGTCGAACCTATCGGCTGGAGCTGTCGGCGTTGGACGCGGAGTCCGATAGCGCAGCGACAATCGAGATAGAGTTAGATGTCATTGCGACTGTGCAGTCGGACGAGTGCATGAGCGTCAGTTCCGAAATCGGCGAAGGCGAGTACCTGTTCGACACCACGATCGCCACCACAAGCGCTGATCCGGTCTCGGACGCTGCCTGCCCGGGCACGCTCCTGGGCGATTTGTATCACGACGTTTGGTTCCAGTATGCGGCATCGACTACCGGTCCGGTGACGGTCTCCGTCTGCGGAGCGACGTTTGATACCGATCTGGCCATGTACGAGGGCAGCTGTGGCGCGCTGGTCAGTATCGGGTGTAACGGTGACGGTTGCCTTCAGTCAGATGGAGTGACACCGTTTGCTTCGACTCTCGACGCAGAGGTAGTTGCGGGCGGGACGTATCTGATTCGCGTCGGCGGCTACAGCACCGCGCAAGATGACGACGGCTCCGGCGTACTGAGCATTGTCGGGGTCGGTACTGCGTTTGCCCGCGGTGATTGTAACGCCGACGGCGACACCAACGTCGCCGACGCGATCTCGTTGTTGAGTGCGCTATTCTCAGGAGGCAGTGTGACCTGCCTCGACGCCTGCGACAGCAACAACGATGGTGGCTTCGACGTGGCAGACGGCATCTACCTCCTGAGCTTCCTGTTCTCGGGCGCCTCCGAGCCCGATGCGCCCTTCCCCAACTGCGGCGTCGCTTCGCTACTCGGTTGCGACTCATTCTTGGCATGTCCGTAGCGACCGGAGAACAACGAGAAACGTCCGCCTCGAGAGGTCTCACCCATCGAGGCGGAAGCAGATGCTCGAGTCCGTGAGTGATCGGATCACAGCTTCACGGCTGTCCCCTGGACGCGAAAGCCCCACGCTCCGTGATAGGGGCGAACGTGGCTGGATATCGATGGATCTTGTTGGGTGGAGGCTAGAGCCCGGATCATTCATCAAGCGAAGTCGCTCTGGCTGTCGTACACTTGGACTCGGTCCCAAAGACGACTGTGTTCATCGATGAACACGTCATGCTCCGGCGCAACTTGGTATTGGTCATGGTCGGCGCGAGTCTCGAAGACAAAGGTCAGTGAGTAGTCGTAGCTGCCGTCAACGACCTCGCGATCGACCCCGGCCGGCCGCCCCCACCACCCTCGGACAATGCCTGTCGTCTCGCTGAGTTTCGCCAAGCCGGTTTCGAAAGTGGAGCGATCGTCGTCCGAACAATCGCGAAGCCAGAAGAACACCGTGTGTATGTGCATGACCTCTCCTCCAAGCAGTATCTATCGCCAAGTCGAAACCGCGAAAGAACGAGCCCCTGAGTGGGACGGTGCAGATCAACTCAGAAACAACAATTCAACCCGAAGATTAAGTCCGGCCGTCCCTCGATCGCCACTTCGCCGATCGTCCCGCCGCGGTGCGGATGGCTCAACCGACGAACGTACCTCCGACTACTGCAGTAGATCCACGGCGCGTTCGATGCCGGCGAGGGTCAGCGGTACCATTCGATCTTCAACGATATCTTGGATCATTCCGATCGAGTGCGTCCACTCCCAGTGATCGCGCGGGGTGGGATTGATCCAGACGAAGTTCTGGAACTTAGCCGTGGCCCGCTCTAGCCATACGCGACCTGGCTCTTCGTTCTGATGCTCGACTGCGCCTCCCGGCGTGACAATCTCGTACGGGCTCATCGACGCGTCGCCGACGAACACCAGCTTGTAGTCTCGCGGGTAGGTCCTCAGAACGTCCTCGGTGCGAACCGTCTCGGCGTGACGGCGACGGCTGTCCTTCCACACCCGTTCGTACAAGCAGTTGTGAAAGTAGTAGTGCTCGAGATGCTTGAACTCCGATCGGCACGCCGAGAAAAGCCGTTCGACGTCGTGAATGTGATCGTCCATCGAGCCACCCACATCGAGAAGCAGCAGCACTTTGATGGCGTTGTGGCGTTCGGCCTCCATCTCGATGTCGAGGTAGCCTCCGTTGTTCGCGGTCTTGCGAATTGTCGCCGGCAGGTTGAGGATATCTTTGGCGCCCTCGCGCACGAAGCGGCGGAGCCGGCGCAGTGCAACGCGAATGTTCCGCGTGCCGAGCTCGACCGAGTCGTCGAAGTCGCGAAACTCGCGGCGGTCCCATACTTTGACCGCGCGTCGATGGCGACTGCCGTCCTGGCCGATGCGGATCCCCTCGGGGTTGTAGCCGTAGGCCCCGAACGGTGACGTACCCGCCGTGCCGATCCATTTGGAACCCCCTTGGTGGCGCTCCTTCTGCTCCTCGAGGCGCTTCTTCAAGAGATCCATCAGCTGTTGCCAGTCCCCCACCCCTTCGATCTTCGCCATCTCTTCCGGAGAGAGAACACGCTCGGCCAACCGTTGAAGCCACTCGGCCGGAAGCTGCTCCAGGAAGTCACCGCTTTCCAGCGCGTCCGCAAAGACGTGCGCGAAGACGAGGTCGAACCGGTCGAACCATCGCTCGTCCTTGACCAGAGTGGCGCGGGCCAAGTGATAGAAGCTGTCAACTCGGTACTCGGCGGCCTCCTTCTCGACCGCCTCGAGTAGTGTCAGGTACTCACGAAGCGTGACCGGCACTCCGACCTGACGTAGGGTCTCGAAGAACTCACCGAACACTGTTACCGCCCCCGACGACCGCGGTCGCGCATGCGGGCGACCAGCTCGACGTCATCTTCGTGCTTGAGAAGCGCCCCGTGCAGCTTAGGCAGGGAGCCGACCTTCGGCAGCGAGTCCAACTTCTCGGCCCCGAGCAGCTTGAGCCAATCCAGAAGCTCTGACGTCGACGGACGCTTTTTCAGTCCCGGCACTTCGCGCAGCTCGAAGAAGAGCGCCATCGCCTCTTCGACCAACCGCAGTTGCAGGCGCGGAAAGTGCACGTCGACGATTCGTTTTAGCGTCTCTTCGTCGGGGAAGCGGATGAAGTGGAAGAAGCAGCGACGCAAGAAGGCGTCGGGCAGTTCCTTTTCGTTGTTCGACGTAATGATCACGATGGGCCGCCGCGTGGCACGGACGGTCTCCTTCGTCTCGTAGACGAAGAACTCCATGCGATCGAGTTCCAACAACAGGTCATTGGGAAACTCGATATCGGCCTTGTCGATCTCATCGATCAACAGCACGGCCCCGTCATCCGACGTGAACGCTTCCCACAGTTTCCCGCGCACGATGTAGTTGCCGATGTCGTGAACGCGCTCGTCGCCAAGCTGTGAGTCACGGAGCCGAGCGACCGCGTCGTACTCGTAAAGACCGTGTTGCGCTTTGGTCGAGGACTTGATCGACCACGGGATCAGCGGCACGTCGAGGGACTTGGCAATCTCCTCGGCCAGCACCGTCTTCCCGGTGCCGGGCTCGCCCTTGACTAAAAGCGGGCGCTCGAGCGTGATCGCGGCATTGACGGCGATCATCAGATCGTCGGTCGCCACGTACCGATCGGTACCCTCGAAGCGGTGGTTGGGGCTATCGGACATGAGCCTGGGCCGGATCGAAACTGGGGAAGTAGGGTTCAACGCTCAAGAGGCTCCTCCACGGGATAGGTCCAGGCCGCTTCGTTCGCGAAGCAGTCGATGAGGCAGGGTAGATTGGGCAAGTCGTGGATTCTAGTACCCGTGCCTCGTAGGTCTAGCCCGAACTGGCGAGGTCCGTTCGCGTGTGACCCATCGATGCGATCCGCCGAATAGCGACAACGAGCAGGGCTAGTGTGGACAAAGTCGCACGAAGCGTGTTTCGAACCCATTCCTTAAGTCGAGTGTCATTCTGGTGAGAGTGGAAATATCGAATACACCGCAGGATTGTCGAACCGGGCCTCTGCGATTCAAAACTTCCACCCGCGGGTCACCGCTCGACCGACTCTCCACGCGCACCCGCGACGTGCTCACACACGCCAGACCCCCACAGTTCGCGGCGGTCAAGACGACCACGTCCGACTCCGGAATTGCCAGGCGACGACACGTGGTACGCCATCGCGTGTAGCGCGCGCGGGAGCCTCGCATCGGCTTCAGTCAGCCACCGCTAGCCAATTCGTTGGCCAACACCTACGACAGTCGCTCGCCCGGGGACGTGAAGCGCCGAGCCGCCGTGGCCGTCATGAAGCGCCCCGCTTCGTCGGAAGCAGGACGGACTAGAGGCCCGGCCGAAAAGTCAGAGGCACCGTGCGCACCAGCACTGTCCGGCCGCACCTCTAGCTTGATTCTCAGTTCCCATGGAACGATCGGGGTCCTCCACGACGCACACGTGCGACGGGCCGACAGCATGTTGCTCGACCCGCGATCACTTCCAAACCGAACGAGAGGAATCAACATGTTCGGCAACATCAAAACGACGTCGTGGATCACCAAGTCGACAACCCTGCTGTTTCTGGTAGCGACGTTCATCGTTTGTGCACCCCAAGAAGCCTCGGCACAAGTCCCAACCAACGGTCCGGACAACCTACAGGGAGGCCCGCTCCCCGACATCATCTACGACAGCCCGAATGCCAACCCCGCCGCGCCGACCTCCGACGGGGCCAAGGACAACATCAATGTTCAAGGTGGAGGAATCGACCTGGTCATCATGGGGCCGGAAGACGCCATGATGGGCGATCCCGACGATGAGGTGGTCATTGTCACCGGAAACGGGACATTAGTCTTCATCGGGACGTTCTCTGAATACCTCACGTTCTTGAAGATCATGGATCGGATCAAGAAGCGGCTGCCACAACTCCTCGAAATGGGGCTCTCTCTTCTCGAGTCTCTCGGCTCTGCGCTCGGGGAAATCGTCGGTGTTCTCACCAGTCTGTCAGGCGAAGGTGACTACCTCTGCTTCTCCGATCTCTTCCCGGACTGGACAGACAAGGTGGCCGAACCGAGTGAACTCGACAACTGGTTCCCGTTTGCAGAAGGATTCGAACCTGACTCCGACGAGATCTGTCTCTCGAATGAAGAGTGGGCCAGCTACCTTCTATCTGCCGCTATCGCGACGCTCGAGTACTCACAGACGCCTCCCGACGCTTCTGACGCGACGGAGTAGAACGACTCCTCTTGAACGCGTCCGCAGCCCCGAGTGACTTCGTGTCGCCGGGGCTGTTGGCCATCGGATGGGCTCGTCGCGACCGCCGTCCTTCCAACGAGTTTCGAGAAATCGTTCTCGCGGCGCATCAAACCCATGCGCTTCGCGCACTCATGTGTACCGGCGAGGCGCCACGCCGTGAGGAATGAAACCATCGAAAGGACTTTGAATGGAAACGACAGCGTATCCGAGGTCGGGCCGGGTCTTCCCGTGTCTGCTCATTTTTTCCCTCTTGCTTACCGCCGGATTTGCACATGCGCAATGTCCACCGCTACTGCCCGCTCCCACTGGGACGGGCGGCGATCCTGGTGAGGCACTGTCGGTAGAGCATCACTTCATGCACTCCTCGACCCATCTCCAAGGCTTCCCCTCGTCCGAGAAGATCGCCGCGGCGATTCACCAACCCGGGCCGACCTCTTCGTTGGCAGGTATGCGGACGATCGTCATCGTCAACAACCCCAGCGCAACGCTGCCGCTGTCCGTCGAAATCGAGTACTTCGACTCGACCGGAGCGCTGGTCGCGACATCCAATCCGGCTCCGATTGCGCCAGAGGGACACTACGACGAGGAAGCTACTCCACTGACAGGCTCTCCGTGGGGCACCGTCCGTGTCCGCAAACTGACGAGCGACGACCCCGACTTCGTCGGCGCCACGCTGTTTCACACCTATCAAATCGGGATCCCTGTTGGCGGTGACGACGACGCTGACAAAGCTCCCATCGGTGAGCCAGGTGGCGAGCCAGGCGAGTACATCTTCTTCACCGAGACTCACGACACACGGATTGGCGCCGCCTCGATGCAGCAGTTGCAGGCGCCGCAAGATTACGCGACCGAACTGTTCTGGGGTCCGCTCCCGCTCACGACTGGCGCGACTCCGGTCCCCGGCACCGCGTCACCGTTGTCGTGGGACTTCTTCAATGGCAACAGTCCGCTCATCATGGTGACGAACCCGAACCCGTTCACGATCAACGCCACGATCTTCATCTTCGACACGAACGGCGCGACCCTCTCCACCACGGTCGCGCTGGCCCCGTTCCAGTCGTTTGTCGATATGACCTTCTTCGACAACGTCATCGCCGCCCACAACTCCGGTGCGACGTTTGACCTCGATGCACTCGTCTGGGTCATCGCCGACTCCTCAGTCGTCGGTCAAGGTGTCATGTTCGACTTCTTCTCGGACGGCGCTGGCGTTCAAGAGCAGGACTTCATGGGACGATTCCGCATGGGATCGACGATGCTCCAGAACACCCGCGCCGACTCGCTGGTCAGCCCTGAGCTCGTGTCCGAGGTCGGCGGCGTCGCGACGAACACGCTGCTCGGTGTAGCCAACGCTTCGTTCGGGGATATCGGTCCGGTTCTGGTGCAGTACCGGGATCGCACGGGGACCGTCGTCGGCGCCCAAACGATTCCGAACTTCCCGGTCCTCTCGACACTTCGCCTCGGACCGGGTTCGCCAGGTTACCCGGCGAACCAGTTCGCCGGATCCGTAACGGTGTCGTCGTGCCAGCCGGGCTTGATCGGTTGGAACATGAAGACGACCGAGCACACCGGCGGCCCCGGATCCATGTCCGCTTCCGAAGCAGGTGGAGGTGGCTTCGAATTGCGCAAGGCGTGGGGTGAGTCCCTCGATGGTGGAAACGGCTCCGAACCCGGGATCGGGATTTCGGAAAACGCAGTGTTGACTCAGCGAAAGATCGGCCCGCTCAACCGAGCGGCCGGGGATACGACTGGGTTCGTGCCGGGATACAACCATGTGTACAACAACGGCGTTTCCAACACCGGACCGTATCTCTACCGGTTCTTCGACGTGCCGGGCGTGGACTGGTCGAACTTCATGTTCTTTCCCGGAGTCACAAGCGGCTCGACATCGTTTACGTACATCGACGGTGCGGTTCCGCTGGTGCTGCCGGCGCTACCGTCGAGTTTCATCAACACCCGCTTCGAACACATCGAGCTCGGCGCAACGGGAATCAACGCTCTCGGGGGTTATCTATGGCAATGGAGTTGGTACATTCCGGAGCCGATTGGAACCGGCAGCTACTCAGGGCCGGGAGACATCGTGCCTAACTTCTGATCCAGCGGGTGAGAACCATTTGGTCGAGAAGACTTAGATGGCAACTGAGGCTCCAGGACCCCGCTCTCGCGAGCGGATCCTGGAGCCTCTTTCTATTGGGACGCAACCCTACGTAACCGTGACGTCACAGTCGCTAGTCACGCTAAAGGCTAGGTGTGGTGGATGACGTGTCGCAGTCGAGGCACATCTGAGCTTTCCAAGAACTTCCTGGGACTGTGGCAGCATCGGCGGTTTCTTGTGTGGTGCCGGGCACATCCTGCTCGCGAGAAGGAGAGATCGCTTGACGGGCGATCTAAGCTGGGTGCGCCAGCTCGCCCGTCGACTCGTTTCGGATCAAGCCCTCGCCCGCGAGATGCCGTCGAAGACCGCCTCGACGACGGCCAAACGCCGCGGCTGCAACGGCGGCGACAAAGTCGATCACTACAAGGAAGCTGGTTCATCGGTATGAAGAAGTTCGCAAGCACAGCTGCATTGCTCGTTCTCCTGCTCGGCGGATACGTCGTCGGCGATCGGTTGGGATGGTGGAACATCAACTCAGTCGTCGTCAATGGTGACCTATCCGGTAGCGGTGCCATCTCGTCGCCCGTTGCAGGGAGCGACCCCGATGCGCTGACCTCCCCTTCCGAAGAAGATTCATCGTACGAGAATCGCCGCACGACGACGCCCGACGAAGCGGACAGCTCCCCCAATTCATCCGGGGAGCAGCCTTCCGCAGAACGGAAGATCGCGGTTGTCTCCGGTCACATCTACCGCACGGATGGGGCGTCACTCGAAGGCGCAACGGTCTTCTTGTGGGGAGGCGAGCAACCGGGATCGCTGGTCGACGCCGACGGGGTGTTTCGAATCGAGTCGCCGGAGGAGAAGGGAGGCAGTGTCTACCTGGAACACAACGGTGCGAAGACTGCGCTCGATTCCACGGTGAGGCCGGTGTTCGACGATGAGATTGTTCTCGAAATCGAAGTCGCCGTAGGACACTCGGTCATTCTCGAGACCATCGATCGCAAAACGCAGCGCCCGATCCGCGACGCCGAGATCGTCATCAAGAAGTCCGCTCAAGTCGGACAAGCGGGAGTGATCTTCGCGACCACCGACGCGAGCGGTCGGGTGACTTGCGATTACCTGATCGACGGGGACTACACTGTCGAAGCCACGCACTCCGACTACACCCGATCCGACAGCGAGTTCAGTGCACCTCGGGAAGGGGCAATCGTCTGCCAACTCGATCCAGCGCGACCTCTCGAAGTAACGCTGGTCGGGTACTCGGAGTATCCGCCGCAAGAGCGCGCCACCCTCGACCTCTGGCAGGAGAGCGGCGGGAGCATGAACGTCAGCCAGGCGATCGGCGAAGATGGGACATTCACCATCAACGCTCCTCCCACCGGGCGGTGGCGCGGAGTCCTGTCTACGTCGCCGGAGTTTCCTTACGTGAGCTTCGAATTCAACGTACCCGAGGGCGACGGCGCAGTGCTGCTGCCGATCCAAGTTCCGGCTCGTGGACAGACTACGGTAGCGGGACGGCTCGTCGACGGGATCGGCGATCCGATCCCGAATGCCGGTCGACTCGCGATCGGGAAATTCTACATTCCAGTTCAATCGGATGGCTCGTACCAACTGGAGCACGTCACGGGCGGAAGACACGAGGCGCGGCTCCTCGTTGGGGGTGGCGACGATTTCAGCGAGAGACACCTCGACTGGGTCGTGATCCCAGATTCGGGCGACGTCCACCGAGACTTTGTGATCGAAGGTCGAGGACGAGTCTTGCTCAAACTGAGCGGACTACCGGCTGACCAACAGACGGGCGCGTTCGGATCCGGTATCCGGCGCCTCGACGATCCCAGCGGGCGATCGCTAGCGTCGAAAATCGGACCGGCTCACAAAGACATCGAATTCGATCGACTTGCCGTCGGCCGTTACCAAGTCAGCCCCGGCCTCGTCTTCTCCGATGTGAGAGGTCGGTCTTCGTACGCTTGGGGTGGACGCCTCCCGTTTCGTGAGATTGAAATACGGAGTGACACCGACGTTATCGAGTTGATCGTTGAGATTCCGGAACCGTCTCGCTTGGAGTTCCTGGTCGGCGCACCGCCCGGCTCGACGGTTCCCGGAGTCGTGAGCATCCATCTTCAAGGAGACAGCCACGAGCGTATGCGATTCCCGTTCGTCGAACTCGTCGACCGAACCGCGAAGCTCAACTTCTACGTCAGCGGCCAATTCGAGGTGACGATTGACCTCGACGTCTTCGAGACGATCACGGAGAACGTCACCCTGCGAGCGGGCGAGCCCACCCGACGAACGCTCAAGCCGACTGCGCGACCCTGACCTAGCCCGCTCTGACGCACGCGAAGGAGAACTCGTTGACCGACAACCAAGCCGACCCGCTATCCGAGAAAATACGTTGGGTGCGTCAACTCGCCCACGGGTTGGTCTCGGACCCGGGCCTCGCCGAAGACTTGGTGCAGGAGACATTGTTGGTCGCGGTGCAGCGCCCCCCGAGTCACTCCGGGGCCGTACAGGCGTGGCTCGCCCGCGTGCTGCGCAATCGCCTCTGGTTGCACCGAAGAGGTGAGGGCCGACGGCACCGTCGCGAGCGGAACTCGGCGCGTGAAGAAACGACTCCTTCGGATACGGAACTCTTGGAACGAGTCGAAGCGATGGAACACATCGGGACCGCGGTGCGAAGCCTGCCCGAACCGTATCGACGGGTGATCCTGCTTCGCTACTTCGACGATCTCAGCCCGGCGGCGATTTCGGAGCAACTCGGTGTACCGGCCTCAACGGTTCGCACTCGACTGGCACGCGCCCACGACCAACTTCGCGAACGTCTCGATGACGAATACGGAGACCGTCGCCGCTGGAGTCTGATTCTCGCTCCGTTCGCCCGCCGGACAGATGTCGTCGCGGCAACGGCGGCGACCGCGTCGATCATCACGGGAAGCTGGTTCATCAGTATGAAGAAGCTCGCAAGCGCAGCCGCAGTCATCATTCTTCTGCTCGGCGGCTACCTCCTCGGCGGTCGGTTGGGGTGGTTGGAAAACAACTCTTCCCTCGTCAACGATGACTCTGCGCCCTCCCCGCCCCTTGCGATGAATGATCCAGATGCACCGCCAGCTTCTTCAGAAGACGATCTATCTCCCGCGAAGAACCGGACGACCAATTCCAACGAAGTGAACAACTCATCCGAGGAGCCGCCTTCAGCCGAAGGACGAGTCGCGGTGGTCTCGGGCCACGTCTACCGAACCGACGGCGCGTCACTCGAGGGGGCAAAGATCTTCCTGTGGGGAGGCGAGCAGCCGGGATCGCTTGTCGACGCAGACGGCCTGTTTCGAATCGAGTCTCTGGACGAAACAGGAAGCAATCTCTACCTCGAACACGACGGAATCAAGACCGCCCTCGATTCCAAAGTGCGACCGGTGTTCGATGACGAGGTCATTGTCGAGATAGAAATTGCTGTGGGAAACTCGATCATTCTCGAGACCGTCGATCGCAAGACGCAGCGTCCGATCGCTGACGCGGAGATTCTCATCCGGAAGGCGGTCCGAGTCGGCCAAGCCGGCGAGATCTTCACGACAACCGATACCGACGGCCGCGCGACGTGTGACTACCTCATCGACGGCGACTACACGGTCGAGGCGAAGCATCCGGACTACACTCAGCTAGACGTCTCGTTCAGTGCTCCGACGCAAGGAGTCGTCGTCTGCCAACTCGACACCGCTCGCCGGTTAGAAGTCTCCTTGGCGGGGTACTCCGAGTATCCGCCACAGGAGCAGGCAATCCTAAATTTCTGGCACGATGGTGGCGCGAGCATCACCATCGAACACGCTCTCAACGAGGATGGCACGCTCACGGTCAACGCTCCCCCCGTAGGGCGGTGGCGCGGAGTCTTGCGTGCGTCACCGGGGTTCCCGTTCGTGAGATTCGAGCTCAACGTCCGCCCGGAGGATGACACGATACCGCTGCCGCTCGAACTGCCGGCCCGCGGGCAGACCACGGTGACCGGACGGCTGGTCGACGCCATCGGCGATCCGATTCCCGACGCCGGTCGCTTGGCCATCGGCTGGGTCGACGGCCACGTTCAGTCCGATGGGTCGTTCAAGGTCGAGCACGTCAGCGGCGGACGTCATCGAGTACGGCTGCTCGTCGGTAGTAACGATGTCTTCAGAGAGAGGAAACTCGGTTCGGTCGAGATTCCAGACTCGGGCGAAGTCCACCGAGACTTCGCGCTCGAAGGCAGTGGGCGCGTACTGGTTTGGCTGACCGGACTCTCGGAGGAACACCGTGCAGGCTCACTCTCCGTCGACCTTCGGCCCATTGACGACGAGAACGCTCGGCCGCTCATGTCGAGAATTGGTCCAGCTCACAAGCCACTCGAACTCGACCGAATCCCCCTCGGCCGATACCGAGTCCAGCCGGGCCTCGTCCTATCGGATGTGGGCGGTCGTGCCTCCTACGCTTGGGGAGGAAGCCTCGAAGGGTTCGAGATCGACGTGCGGTCTGACAGCGAGATCACCGAGCTGGTCGTAGAGATGCCGAAAGCGGCAAGCTTGGAATTTCTGTTCGACGCCCCCACTCATACGGCTCTTCCCGGGATCGCGCGCATCGAGTTGCATCACGAGGACCAAGAGGTCATGCGATACCCGTTCGTCGAACTCCGCGACCGAGTCGCGAGCATCGATTTTTACGTAACCGGAAAATTCGAGGTGACGATTGACCTCGACGGTTTCGAGACCATCAGACAAAGCGTCACCCTACGCGCGGGCGACACGACGCGCCGCACGCTGGAGCCGACCAAGAAACCTTAGTGTGTGGCGCCTCGGAAGCTCGGCCCACGGTGCCTCGCCGCGTGGATTGACGGTCGCTAGCAAACTCGTCATCGTTGCGTCCTGTGGTGCGCCAACAACCTGCCCAGCGTTGTCCTCGAACGGCGAGTTACGAACATAGCCAGGATTCGTCTTGGATCGCGCCGGCAGAAGCCTAAAATCCTGGCAATCCCCGGACGAAGATCGGTGCTGTGCCCAGCGAAGCTTCGCGCGGCTCCCGGATCATCCTCGCTGTTGGGTCATTGGCTGCATCTCGACCGAGACTCCCTCCTTCAGAAAGCTGTTTCACGTGCTCAATAGATTAGTTCTTGCGTTCGTCGTCACCCTATTTGGCTCGACGACGGGCTGGGCTCAGCCCCTCAACGATGAATGTGTCGGCGCAGAGCCGATCGCCTGTGGAGACATTGTGATCGGCGACACGACGATCGCTACTCCCGACACTGCGCCCTTCTGCTTCACCAGCGACGGCACCGCCGGCGGCGTGTGGTACAGCTTCATCGGCACCGGCGACGAAGTCGTGCTCACCACCTGCAATGCCGCAACGACCTACGATACGAAACTGCGGGTCTACACCGGCGACTGCAGTGTGCTCAACTGTGTCGTCGGCGACGACGACGACGCATGCACCTTCGCGGCGCTTCGCTCTCGCGTGACCTGGGTTTCGGATCCCGGAGTCGAGTACCTGATCTTGGTTCACGGCTTCTCTTCGGGGGCTGGAACGTTCGAACTCTCCCTCGACTGCTTCGCCCCACCGGTCGCCGGGCTCGTATGCTCCCCGGCGCTCGCGCTCGATTCTGACGTCACGTGGACGAACCCCATCCCGTACGACAGCATCGACGTTCTGGTCGACGGAATCGTGGAGCAGACCCTGCCCGGAACCGACGAGAGTACTACGGTGAGCTTCACCGCCGGCGGTACCTACGAGGTCTGCGTCGTCGGCTTTGTCGGCGGAACCCCTTCCACGGAGTCTTGCTGCTCCGTCGATGCCGGTATCGACAACGACGAGTGCACGAGTTCCATCTCCGTCGGTGCAACGTCTACCACCGTGTTCGACACGACGGTGGCGACAGACAGCGGAATAGACTCCGGCTGCGGCTTCGGCGGCACGAACGACATCTGGTATGACCTCACGGCGACGTGCGACGGTGACTACACGATCAGCCTCTGCGCCGGATCGAGCTACGACACCACGCTCGCGCTCTGGGATGGTGTCACCTGCCCGGTCGCTGGCGACGCCCCGCTCGACTGTGACAACGATGGCTGTGGAACTCAGTCCGAGATCGTGGTCGCGTTGCTCGCCGGTCAGACCGTTTACGTCCAAGTCGCCGGCTTCCTGGGCGATGTGGGTGCGGGCACGCTGACCGTCACCAACAACGCGGCCCCGCTGAACGATACCTGCGACACCGCCGAAGTGATCACCGACGGAACCTACACGTGGACCAACGCGTGCGCGAGCGTGAGCGGCGCATCGCCGGGCTGCGGCGGAGGCGCTCCGGTCGACATTTGGTACGAGTACACCGCGGCGTGCGACGGAATCATGACGATCGATACCGAGGGCACCCCGACCGGCGACACGCGACTCGCCGTTTGGGACGCTTGCCCGTCGTCGGGTGGGTTAATCGTCGAATGCAACGATGACGGTGGAACCGGCCTCCTCTCCTTGATCGATTTCACGGTGGTCGCCGGGACGACCTACTTCATCCAAGTCGGCGGCTTCACCACGGGCACGGTCCCCGCGGGTGCGCAGCTGACCGTCGGCTGCGCCGCAGCTCCGATTCAAGATTTGACCTGTCTCGCGGATCCGAGCGGTGATGTCACTCTGAGCTGGCTCAACCCCAGCGTCTACGACAGCATCGAAGTCGATGTCGACGGCCTCCTGGATCAAACGTTGGCTGGCACTGCCGTCGACGCCGTCGTCTCCACGAGCTCGGGAACGCACACGATCTGCGTCCGCGGAATCATCGGTGGAGTGCCCAGTGGTGACATCTGCTGCACCGTGCAGATCCCCGGCGACTTCACTGGTCAAGTCGTGGTCCTCAACGGCGAGGAAACCGGAACCGGTCTCGTCGATAGCGTGACCGCGTTGACCGATTCTTTCGACGGTCTGGGTATTACGAACTACGCCGTGGTCGACTCCCTCGACATCGTCGGCGGCAACCCCGAAGTAATCTACTGCGTCATGGGCACCTTCCCGGACGACCGTGAGTTGACGGTCTCTGAGGGAGACCAACTCTTCGACTGGATCGTCAACCAAGGCGTGCCGGTGCTCGTCTCGGCCGGAGATCTATGGGGCTTCACCCCCATCGTCACCGGATGGAACGAAGTCGACGGCGTTGGAACGCCCGTCGACGACGGTGCCGACGCAGTCGTGCAGCAAATCGCGTCCGACTTCCTCGCCGCCGACGGAACGACTCCGTATGTGCAAGACAACCCCGGCAACGACTGGATCGACGAGCTGCACCCGGTCACCGAGTTGGCTCGTAACGGAGGAGCTCCGGTGGAACTCCTACGACCGGCCAATGCTGCGGGCGTCGCGATTCCCGCTGACAGCGGACCTGATTTCCTCACCGCGCTCGTCTACACCGACGACGACGGCACCACGACCATTGCTATGTCGACCGAGATCGGTGGCTACAACGGTGGCGGCGCCGTCGAAGTTCAGGCGTTCGTCGGCAGCCTTCACCAGGCACTCACCGGTGGCAGCACCGGAGGTGGCAATACGTTCTCACGCGGGGACTGCAACGACGATGGTGGGTTCGACATCAGTGACGCGGTGACATCACTCAGTGCACTGTTCGTGTTCGGGTCTCCCACGCCGCCGTGCCTCGATGCGTGCGACACCAACGACGATGGCGGCTTCGACATCAGCGATCCGGTGTTCAGCTTGAGCTCGCTCTTCGTCATGGGCTCGGTGCCTCCGGCGCCTCCCACGTTCCCGGCGTGTGGCGGAGACCCGACACCCGCCGACGGATTGGACTGCGCAAGCGATCCGACGACGGCGTGTCCGTAGAGTTCTGATCGACTCAACTTCTGCCTGAGATGACGAAACGCGGTCGCTTCCCATTGGGAAGCGGCCGCGTTTTTCTCTTGTGGGTGCGCCGACGTTTACGGGTAATCCGTGGCCCAACGCGGCACGGGTCGCCTTGGAACGTCACTTCGATCCATGATCCGAGAGCGACCATTCGCTGTCCGCGTTCAGATCCAGCGTCGCTTCCTAAAGTACACAAGTAGTCCCACAGCAGTTAACGCCATCCCGCCGAGGGCGACGAAGTAGGAATACTTCCACTTGAGCTCAGGCATGTTCTCGAAGTTCATTCCGAAAAGACCGGCTAGGAACGACAGTGGCAAGAACACCGCGGCGAGCACCGTCAAGACTCTCATGATCTCGTTCGTACGATGAGCCACCGCCGAGAAGTGAATCTGAACCGTCGCTTCCGTCTCGCTCTGAATTTGACGCACGTCTGCGGAGACTCGATCGATGTGCTCGATGAGGTCGCTGATCCTCACGCCGAGAGAGCTGTCGATCTCGTGAGGCGTCCCCTCTCGCCACGCGTCGACGGCTTGCCGCTGCTCTTCGCACAGCGTTTCCAATCGACGTAGCTCCACCCGGTGAAGCACGATGGTCCGCCACTCGTCGAAGGGATCGTTCGGATCGAGCAGCCGCCGCTGCCATTCGGCGAATTGCTCCACGAGGGGGCCACGTAGCGCCATGAACCGATCGACGATAGTGTTCGCAACGGAGTGAAACAGCGACTCAGGACTCCGGGGCACGCGGACTCCACCCGTGCGAAGCTTCTCGGCGATTCGCGGCACGGACACGCTGTCCCGAGGACGAACCGTGACCAATGCGCCCGGAAAGAGAAAGAAGCAGGTCGGACGGGTATCGAATCCGTCCGCGCCCGACTCCGGGGAAAGACCTCGAAGCACGATCATTTCGTACTGATCGGTCGAGTCGTAGAACGACGGATGCTCAACGTTCAAACTGTCCGTGATGTGCGCGTCGTAGACTTGGTGCCCGAGTTCTCGGGCCACCGTCTCCGCCCAATCCGCCGACTCTTCCCTCACAAAGTCCAACCAGTAATAGTGGCTCGGCGGGTCGACGACGATATCTGTGGCATCCTGAGGCGGAGCTCCGCTCCGATCGAATTTCAAACGCAAGTTCACTCCTTCGGTCCCGATGTATGTCCAGCGTGGCGCCAGAAGCGGCCCCGTCCGTTCGGCCAGATCCATCGAAGCGCAGGCGCCCGTCTCGGCAGGCCGCGCAACCACGGCGCGTCGCTGAACGGACTGCGCCGGGAGACGACGAACGCCCGGCAATTCTCAACTTCTGGTGGGACGGATGCGCCCGTCAGCTGTGACCGCGGCAGGCAACTCCATCTCCGTAGGGCGTCACAATACCACAATCGCCTTCAAGCAAAGCACCTACGACAGTCAGCCGAGCGCAACTCTCGACAACGGGCAATACAATTCCCTTTATTTCGGGCAAAGCAGGACTCTTTCTACTTCGCTTTGGGTAATACATGTCCCATTGAGAGAGAGGTGTCTGAGGTGCTAGCTCGGTTGGTCTTTGCGGTCGAAAGTACAGAACTACGAAAGCGACTTCGATCGATCCTCGCCGGGCCCGATCGACACCTGGCCACGATCAAGACGTCGTCGAACACCTGGCTTCGCCTCCTGCGTCGCAGCTGCGACCTTGTGATCGTCGACCGATCCCTGATCCCAGAGCCAGCACCGGAGTCGGTGCGCGCGCTCGCCGCGGTTCCTGACGCGCCGCGAATCGTCGTGCTGTCGCAGGAGTCCAGTGATGAAGAGCACGCTTGCTTCGTCGCCGCCGGCTGCGCAGCGGTGGTCTCTGTCCACGTATCGGACGCGACCCTGCGCGCTGCGCTCGACGCAGTTCTCGAGTCACGCCGACAGGAGGTCAGTCGTGCGATCGAACGCGAGTCGGGCCCCGCTCGCACCCACCTTTCGGATCTTCAAGCGAAGAGCCCCCGCATGATGGAGTTTCTCGAGTTCGTACGGAAAGTAGTTCCGACCGACTCGACGCTTCTATTGACGGGCGAAACCGGCGTCGGCAAGGAGCACTTGGCTCGCGCGATCCACGGCGACAGCCCACGCGTAGTGGGCCCGTTCGTCTCGGTCAATTGCGGCGCACTGCCGGAGTCGCTACTCGAGAGCGAGCTGTTCGGTCACGAAGAAGGAGCGTTTACCGGAGCGACGCGTTCCCGTCGTGGCTGGTTCGAACTCGCCCACAACGGAACGATCTTCCTCGACGAGATCGGCGAACTCGCTCCCCACCTCCAAGTCAAACTTCTCCATGTTCTCCAGACCAAACAAGTGCAACGGGTGGGCGGGAGCGAATCGGTACCGGTCGATATCAGGATCATGGCCGCGACCAACAAGAACTTGCCGGAAGAACTGGCGGCGAAACGGTTCCGCGCCGACCTCTTCTATCGACTCAGTGTCATCATGCTGGAGATTCCGCCCCTCAGACAGCGAACCGAAGATATCCCGGGTCTCGTGGCGGAATACCGAGATCACTTCCGTGAGCGATTCGTAGCGAAAGCCGAGAGGTTTACTCCGGCGGCGATAGAACGGCTCTGCCTCTACCCCTGGCCCGGAAACATTCGAGAGTTGATCAACGTCGTGGAGCGATCTCTCCTCTTGGCCGAGGGTTCTGAGGTGGAAGTGTTCGATCTTCCGCGAGCGATGCAAGGTTCAAACGAGGCTGGAGAGCAACTCGCAATCTCTCCCACGATCCCAGCGGCGTCTGGTTCCTCCGATTCCGAGGAGGGTCTCGACCAAACAGGGGCATCGCTACGGACGGTGTGTAACGCAGCCGTCGCGGCGACGGAGCTTCGCTACCTTCGAATCGTGCTGAAGAAAACACGGGGGAGGGTGGGACGCGCGGCGGAGATCGCCGGAATCCAACGACGCTCTCTCTACAGCAAGATGAAACGCTACGGCCTGAGCAAGGAAGAGTTCCGCAACGAGCCCGTCGAGCGCAACGGCTCTTGAGCACGAAGAGAAGAACGCTTCAGGATCCTTCGCGAGGCGAAGCGGGATGCGGATCTTCGACGATATGGGACAGCTCTTCGAGCCCGAGTGCCGAGAGATCGAGGCCGTGCACAAAGTCGGAATACGTCAAGAACGAAGCGAGCCGACTCCTTTGCGTTACCCACTCCGGTTCGTAGCGCGGCAATTGAATGAACCCAGAGCGAAAGAACGGCTCTAGGCTCACGACATCGCGAAGCGCCATACGACCCGCAAACAAGTCTGTCAGGTGATGCAGGTTCCGAGTTTCCAGGGCTTTTCGAAGGAAGCTGTGCACAGCGAGAACTCCGAGCAGATAGACGCCGTCCTTCGGGAAGGCGACACCGCCCCGGACATCGCCTCCGCGGAACAACCGGTACGTCGAAAGGTAGCTCTCTTCCTCGTCCTGCCCCTCGTCGCGAAAGAAGCGAAAGACCTCAATGAAGTCCGCCCCTCCGAGCGCGAGCTGTAACCCCTTCGGGCGAAGTGCGATGCGACGAAGGCGGTTCAAGTCCATCGACCCAGTGATGAGCTCGGCAAACACGGCGAGCCCCTCCTGGGTCATGGTCGTCCGGGGGGCGCCGACGCCCATGGTCGTGAGGCGCGGCTGGGCACGACCGTTGATCGCCGTCAGCGTATGCACCATGAGTTCGTGTTCGACGAGCTGTGAAACGTCTTCTCGCGTGAAACACGTCGACGAGCGAACTCTCACCCGTTGGGCCCCGGCCGCGGCCTTGGAGGACAACCCGGCGTCGAGTTCGACCGCAACTGCGTTGTCTGTGAAAACCGTCGAGGCGCGGCCCTTGAGGGCGTCAACCACCGTCTCCGGTATCACGCAGAAATCGTCATCTTGATGTGCACATACCGTCGACAACTCCGCGGTCGCTTTCAAGAACTGATCTGCGGCGTCGACCACCGTTCGATCGCTCTTCGCCACGCGCTGGTCGGGCCCCCCGTAGAGTCGACGACCGAGTTCCGTGAACGCTGGTTGGCCGCACGACTCCAGCATCCGGGCCGAAATTTCGTAACTCTTCGCGGTCTCTCGCAAGTACACCTCGACGGGATGATCACCGGGTAAACGGACGGCAATACGCGCCAACGCTTCGCGCTGTACCGTGTGGTCGAACCGGGGTCGAGGAGGCTCCGGCAACTTCGGCTGCCCAGCCCGCACGCTGCCGAGGAATTCGTCTCGAGCTTCCGGAGGCCACTCCAACGCAGAGAGCACCTTGATGTGCTTTCCTATCGACACGATCTCCGAATCGATTTCACACCAACGATCGCGGTCAACGCTCTGCATCGCTTCTCCTTCTCACGTCATCCAACTCGTGACTCGATGACCCTTGCCCTGTACTCGCAGGCCACGTCCCATCGCGAAGTGCGGGAAGACGCGTTGCCGACAAGGTGCGTCTGTGGCCTACTTCGCGGCGACGACATCCACTAGAGAAGAGTCACATGCCCCAAGAGTGGGACACCCTACCGGTGATCGGTTGGCGAGAGTGGGTTCACCTCCCCAAGCTCGGCATTCCTCGCATCAAGGCGAAGATCGACACCGGCGCTCGGTCCTCGTCCTTGCACGCCCACGACGTGGAGCTGTTTCGGCGGGGCAAGAAGCAATGGGTTCGCTTCCAAGTTCTCCCGATTCAGCGGCAGCGAAATCCAAAGATCCTCGCCGAAGCCGAAGTCCTCGAAATGAGAAGCGTCAAGAGTTCGGGCGGACACGTGACGTTACGACCGACGATTCTAACCAAGGTCGAAGTACTCGATCGTTCGTGGGAAATCGAACTCACGCTCGCGAGCCGCGATGAGATGGGCTTCCGGATGCTACTCGGGCGACAAGCAATTCGCGGGCACTTGCTCGTCGACCCCGGCCGCTCCTACTACAGTGGTAAGCCGTTTCGCCGGCCGCCGCGAAGACCACCGCCGCGCTCCGACTGAGCCGCCCCGCGCCGTGTCAGAGTTTATCCGGAGCGTCGCGGTCGGAGGTGTCGTCCTCCTCCAAGCTATCGTCTCCGACCACCGA
>JAJFFE010000180.1 GCA_021776775.1 Planctomycetota bacterium
GCGTCGTGCCTGGATCTTCACGGAAATCGCAGCCTGTGTTCCGTTGATCATCTCTCGATTATCGTCCGCTGTCGGCGCTCGGCACGCTTGGCGCCCTATTCGGGCGCGGAACGACTCCGCCTGATGAATAGTCCGGGCTAGCAGCCCTCGAGTCGCGCCCGGCAGGCAAGACTCGAGAGCGTTCCGTTCGGAACAGTTTGATCACGGGGTCGCGCTGAACGGAATGGCCACGTTGTCGCTCCACGTGACGCGTCGGAAGTAGACGGCGTTCGGCGTGAACGGCGGCAAGTTGGCGAGATCCTGAAGGTCCGGATCGTAGAGCCAGTCGCGACCGGGGGCGGTGTAGACCTGGCCCCCGTACGACCACGGCGATACGGCGATCTCGCTGTCGTAGATTTTGATGAACGACCCGCGAATCGAGCAGGTGCGCCCGGACCAGTTTTCGTGGAAGCGTGGCAAGTTTTCGAACCCGCCCGAGTAGGTTCCGCCGCCATCGGGGGTCGGTACGTTGCCGGTGACGATCGCCATGTTGTACCAGGTCTCGCTAGCGGCCGGCAGCGAGCCGGACGTCTTGCTATCGTCCCACGAGTTCGACAGAAGGTTCACCGCATCGGCCATGACCGCTGCGCCCTTCTTGTTCACCGTGTTGAAGTCTCCGTGCACGAAGATGGGGTCCTCGGTGACCACGGTCAGCGGCGCGAGGAGTTCTGCGCCGTTGGTCAAGCGCACGCCGTTGGGCTGCGCCGAGCTGGCGTCCGTCCGGTAGGCGTAGATCAGTCCGTTGGCGGGGAAGTGGCCTGACGCATTGAGCGCCGCAATGTCGACCTCGGTCACCGTGATGTTCTTGTTCTCGCGGCCGTCGAACATGGTGACCTCTTGCACGACGCCGGGCGGTAGCGCGATGACATCGCCGTCGGTGTCGAACGCTTGGCCGTCGACGATCACTAGATCCGCGGATTCGTGGTAGTACGCCGGGGTTCCGTCGTCGTTGAACGCCTTGATCGTTCCTATCTCGGGGGCGGTCACCTCGGTCACACCGTGCGATCCGGTCTGCACCGTTCCGCCCCAGGTATCGAGGGCGAGGTTGATCCAGTCCGTGTCGGTCGAGTCCATGGACGTCGACATGTCCTGAAACGTTGTCTCTTCGAACTCCTTGATGCTGATGGTGCCACCCGTCGCCGAGCCGTCATTCTTGCGTCTGCGGTAGATCTCACCCGTGCAGCGTAAGTAGTCTGTGTCGACGGTCAGCGTCGATCCGGCGCCAAGGTAGATGTCTCGGTTCGAGTGCACCCGACCGCCTAGCGTCATGTCGGGTCCCGGGAGAATCTCGAGATCGTCCGAGAAGAAGATCATGTATTGGAAGATCGGCGTCATGGTCAGCTCGACGATGCGGCTAACGTTGGCCGTGGCTTGGTCGACGTCGACTTGCGCCGACACCAAGTAGGGATGGATGGCGAGGCTGACGCCGTCGGGGTCGGTCCGCTGAATCTCGGCGCCGACGGACTGGATGGTGTACGGGTAGTCCGTTCCGTTCAGAGTCACTGCCCCGGTGAGCGCGAACGGTTCGAAATTCGCGACGCTGTCGAGCATGTCCTTCTGGACGGACTCGGTCACACCTTCGGCGAGCGCGAGTGCCGCGGCCCGGTCGATGTCGTAGGTTGCGCTGCGACTTTGCGCCAACGCGAAGTCGACCGAACTCGCGACGAGAAGGCTGATCGCGAGCGTGAAGACGATGGCGATCAGTAGAATCGTGCCCTCGTCGCGGCGATTGCGTGGATTCATGTCAATTCCTCATGTGTACGCTGCCCGAGGCAGTCGAGGTGAGGGTGGTGCCGTCGCTCGTGGCGCGGCTTCCAGTGATTTGCACACGGATTTCTCTGAAGTGAAGGGCTGGGTCCTCGACGGAGGTCGAGAACGTCACGTCGGAGATGGATCGAGCGCAAGTCCACACGCGATCCCCGTCGGCGTCGAAGATCGCGAGCGTTCCGTCTTCTTCGCGACGGATCGAGAACACCTCGGCGTTCCACTCCAGGTCGCCGGTCGCGGCGTCGAATTCGTAGCCGTTCCCGTCGAGATCCGTGAGCACACGGAACTGTATTTCGTCCCCACCATTGATCACGCGAGGGTAAGTGGTGGAGCTTGCGGACGTGTTCCAACCGGTCTTGCGGAGGGCTTCTGACACCCGGTCGAATCCGCGATTGGCTTCCCCCTGCGCAACGAAATCCTCATCGGCGTAGCTCGTGAACTTCATCGTTTCGATGCCGATGTTGAGGACCACCGCAGAGACGATGGAACTCAGGGCGATCGTGATCGTGAGTTCGATGATGGTAAAGCCGGAGTGGCTCGCCACGTCTCTGGGCCTTGCTCTGGGCAAGTCTTGGGACATGCCTACTCCGTTCTCACTGTGGTGAAGTTGCGCGTCATGGATCCCACCTCGTCGCTCTCCCACGAGAGCGCGACGTTCATGACCAAGGGGTCGGTGGTTGGGTCGACGTACGCAATGACGATCTGTCCACTTGGCAGGTCGTCGATCGGAATCGACTGACCGGCTGGGTACAGAGTCAGTAGGTCGTTGAACGGCGTGGCGTGAATCTTTTCGAGCGTGTCGCTAACCGCATAGGTCGCGACCTCGAGTTCCCGGTTCAGTCGTGTTTGGCGACTGATAGGAATCAGAGTGAGCAACGTCGATAGCGTGAGCACTGCGAGCAGTGCCACCGCAACGATAGTCTCAAGCAACGAAAACCCGGCTGTGCGCTCAGAGCGCCGGCCGGCTGGCATCGGACAGGACACTGGGTCCCTTTCTCAAAATCGCCCGAACGCCTCCCCATCTAAGGAATACGATGCAAACACATGTTCGGCTATGTGGTTATCGCAACCGTTTGCATGCAAGTGGTTTATGGAAGTGACGGTCCACGGTCCGAGGTTGATTGTCGAGCCTCGGGGAGAGTGCGTGTCCGCTGGAGAGCCGGCGCCGAGAGCGAGCGGCCTGGCAGTTGGGTGCGTTGTTCGTTGTGTCTTGTCGCTCCACCGAGAAGAGGCCAAGCGACGAAAGGACCACGATTAGCGTTCCCAACTGCCACAGCGCTTCGCCCGGCTGAAGACTAGGTGTCCGTCACGCTATTTCTTGCGAGGCACCAAGCACCGCCGAGCTGATGGGATCATCGGACACAAAAAACGCAGCCTGCGCGGCTGCGTTTCGTGAACGTCTTGGGTTCGTGAGACAGACTAAGAGACGTCTGCCGTCTCCCGATCGTCAGGACTCAACGTCGCCGCCGATTCCCCGACGTCCAATTTCTCCATCGCGGCGTTCAACGCGTCGACGACGTTCTGAAATTCGTCGCCTTCGCGGACCCGGCAGGTACCGGGATCCTCACCCCGCGACAAACTGAGAAGGTGCTGCTCAATGCGATACACCGGCCCCGCAATCCTGAACGTCGCGAACACTCCAACTGCGATGGTCAGCGGGAACAAGACGAGCGCGGTTAACGCTGCGTACCCGGCCAGCGAACTCGTGAGCGACGTCACGAATTCCTCCGGAACGTTGGGTACTGACCGAACCGCGCTACGCAGTGCAAGCATGGACAGGCAGTGTTGCGTTGCCAGACCGACTGCCGACATACCGACGAACAGCCCAGTCAGGCGAAGCTGAAGGTTCTTGTTGGGAAGCCGACTGCGTCGGAGTTCCGTCTTAGGCTTCATGGAGTTGTGCTTTCGGGAACCGCGATGGAATCCATGTCGACGCCCATTTCGGCCCCGGCACCCATCAGCTGGTGATACATGGCGAGATCGGAAATCGATGATCCCGCTTCGGATGAGATAGCAGCCGTGAACATGAACTTGTTGTAGGTGACTCCGCCGGTCGATCCCGACAGATCGACGTCCGCCTGCAGCTCGGTCAGTCCATTGATCGCGTCTTCGGCGATCGTCTTGTCGTAGGCCAAGTTGACGTCGCCGGAGAGCTGGAAGAAGAAGTCGTCAGATCGTCCCGAGTCCGGGAGGCCGGCCGCGAAGGTTCCGGTGACGTTGAGTACGGTGCCGCTGTTGGCCTCGATCTCGACGCGCGATCCGTACATTCCGACGAATCCGTTGACGTGTAGTTCCGACGAGTCCTCGACCTCGATCTCGGTCTCATGAGACCCGGCTTCGGCGAGACACAACACCCCGCCGTTGACAGTGATGAGGGACTTGCGCTCGTCACCTCCGCCGACGTATGAACTGACCGAATCGGCGATTTCGAACGACGCCTCGGTCGTGTCGCCCGCCAGCAGAATCAAGTTGCCGTTGATGGTCATGTTGCTCCCGTAGGTGTAGAGCAAATCACTACCGTCACCGTCGTATCCGATGATGACAACGTCGCCATCCCAGTTGAAGTTGAGATTGTACCTGTGCTTGATCGTGTGCTTGATGATTAGCGTTCCGCTGCCCGTGATCGTTTGATCTTCGGTGCGGAACACTCGGGTGGTTCCTGCGAGGTCGCAGTCGATCACTGTGACTTCGGGACTTGCCGTCGTGCCCCATGCGTGATCTCCATAGACCTTGTCCGACACCAGGCGATCGGCCGAGTCGGCCATCTCTTCGAAGTGGGCGCGAAGGTCATTGCGGTAGGTGTTGAGATCGTCTGCGGTCAGGAACGACTTCTCCCGATAGCCGATGGGCCAGTTGTACTCGGTTCCGTCAAGAGCGGTGTAGGTCTCAGCCGTCCCAGTGACCTCGGTCCCGTCCCAGTCGCCGTCGTCGAGTTCGTGGATCATTTCGTCCATGAACGCTTCGTGCGCCGCCGCGTTGCTCAGGACGATCGCGGGCGTATCTCCGTCGCCGGTGATCTGGAAACCTCCGGTCGACATGCCGCTCATGTTCGGGTTGTTGAGCGGCCCGGAGATCGCCAACGCGCCGGAACTCGGCTTGAGAATGAACTCAACCTCTGCGTTGACGATCGCGCGGCTCGAGTGAATCGCGGTCGGCGCCGCGAAGTTCGGAATCGCCGCAACACCCGTCAAGACGTTGTTGTCGCCGATGTACTGCACGAACGAGACGTACTCTCCGATGACCGCGCCGCGAGCGTCCCGGAGAACGCGTGGGTTGCCGACGCCGATTGCACCCAGGCCGTCGACGTCGAGGTCCTCTTGCGCCGCGACTTCCGCGAAGCCCTCGTGAAGCGCCGCATTGGCCAAGTATGTTGCGCGAATTTCATCCGTCGAGTCACTCTGCGAAATGGTGTTCACGCGGATCGAAGACATCATCGAATCGACGAACACCATGCCCACCGCAGCGAGCGTGAGCAGAGCGATCAAGATAAATCCGTCGTCCCTCTTCTTTTGATCCATCTAGTTCCTGTTCCTCAGAGTGATGCTCGTTGCCAACGTGCGGGTCAGTTGTCCTTGTGCGGTAGCACCGGCTGCTGTGACCGTGATTTGGATCACATCCGTGTTTTGATTTCGCAAGAACCTCACCGCAGTGACCCCATCGGAGATCGTGGCGCTTGTTACTGTTGCTCCGTCGTCGACAGATCGAACGAGCAGTTGCTCGTCGACAATTCCGTCGCCGTCGTCGTCAACCAGATTTCCTGGTGTCTCACCGTTCGATGGTACGAGCGCGAACGTCACTGGATCGCTCCAGTCAACAGGCGTGCCGGTCAGGCCGACCCGCGTTTGAAAGGTCAACACGGCTTGGTCAGTCGTTGCTGTCTCCGGGTGGGAGAGAACGTAATCGGTCCCGTCCCAGTCCGATCCCGAGTCGGCGATGTCTTCGGCAATGCGCGAGATGCACTTGCGTAGTGAAGAGTCCAAGTACGCTGAGGCGACGCCGTTGGCCGTCTCGGACGCAGTGACGTCGAAGGCTTGCCAGACCGCGACGAACAAGGTCATGAAGATCCCGATCGCGATGACGGTCTCGACCAGCGTGAACCCTTCGTTGTTGGGTTTTTTCGGATCGTCTTCGGTCATGGCGCCACGTTCGCTATGAGGGTGGTCAGTTCTAGTGAGTCATTTCCATAGGTGCCGACCCAGTCGACCGTGACTCGCACGATCAATAGAGCGGGATTCGTGGAGTCGATCACGACCGATCCCGGCAGCGCCGCGGGCGGTACCGGGGGCAGGTTGCCCACGGCGAAAGTCGACCCGTTCCACGTCGCGGAGACGGTGTCGTGTTCCGTGGCGATGATCTGCTCCATCTGGCCGCGCGCGATTTCGCGGGCGACGTCCAGTTCGGACGTCGCGATTCCGCTCCTCATCGAAGTCGTAACGCTGGCTGCGAGCGACAGAGCGAGCACTGCGAGAATCGGCATCGAGAACGCCAACTCCAGGAGCGAGAACCCGTCCTCGCGATCACCACGTCGACTCGTCGTTGTTTCGTTCATGTATCCCCCCAAGCCCTGTCGCCAAGCCCCGCATACGGATGACACTCGTTTTCGAGAAGTCGGCGTGGCGCGAGGCAAAGTTCTTCAATAGGAGCCTCGGTTCAGCATAGGAAGCGTAAGATGCCGAGTCTGCCCGGGCGAGCCGGGGTTCGTGGGGCGTTTGCTCCGCCCCCGGAACCCTCTTTGGAAATGAGCTTTGAAAGTCTCGGCGGGAAAGCGGTGGTTTTTTCCCGTCCGGGACCCAGCGTTGCCTGGTGCGAGGTCGGCCGTGACGCCGGGTTCGACCAGAGCTCGACTGGCGCGAATCCACGGTTTCGCACGGGGGAAACCGGCTGAGGTTCGTTCGATCGTCGCAACAGACGGGGGCGAAGTTCGATCCGACGCCGAAACCTTCTTGGCGAGCGGCGGCCGGGATGCGTTGAATGCAGGCCCGGTGAATTCAGCCGGTCGTGCGTTGGCGCTCTCCTCGTGGCCTCCGACCCCCGATCGTCACGGTTTCGTTACCGCGCCGTCGCGCCCGGTGTCGTCTTTCCGGTCTTATCACTCAAATTGACCAAGGATTGTGCGATTTTTGGCACGCTCCTTTCGACCTTTTTTTCCGTGATGGCCGAGCTTGAATTCCCGCCGGTACCGCTTAGCATCCGCATCGCTGTGTGGGGGGGTCTCCACCAACTCACGAGGTCGTCAAAACTCCAAATGATCAAATCGAACTGACGAGGGCTCGAGCCCGGACGCGAACACTCCACGTTTCGTCCAACTTTCGCGGCGCCGTCACGTAGAAGACTGTGTAGACGCTGACCCTCGTTGCAGGGGTCGGGTCGCCCCGGTCGCACTAGCGGCTGGTTTTTTGAGCGTTCTTCTCCAAAGGCTCTATCCCTTCGATACGTCCGTAGGACGGCCGCCCACGAGAAACTCGTGGGTTGTCTTCCGTCGTGTGTCACGGACGGTGGGGTGCGAGCAGTTGAACACACGCCCGGCGCAATGCCGCCGAGGCGGGAGACGCGTGCCCCGGCGCGCGTAAGGAGGTTGAATTTCATGGTAAGAGTCACCCTGACTCTCTGTGCCCTCGGCTTGTTTGCAGTTCTGGCAACGGTCGACGCACAAGTAGCAACGCGTACGGTCGGACAGCTCCAATCGGATGCTTCTCCGGCGCAGAACCTGTCCACCAAGAACGGGCAGATTCTTCAGATGCAAGATCGTCAAGCGATCGATCCGGCGCGACTCAGCGTTCAGAGCATGAACGTCTTGTCCGCCGACCGAACCACTGGTCTCGATCCGGCCCTCGCTGCCCGCGAAGGGCACCGAACCGCTCCGGCTCCGACCCTGGCGTTCGGCGGTCCGTGCCCTTGCCCCGCTGGCGCAACGGTTGAAGCCGAAGCGTGCGGCGACGAGGACAACGACGGTTGCTCGGCCGGCTTCTGTGGCCTCAGCGGTTTCGTCCCCGTTTCGAGCGGCGACGTTCGATGCGGCACCGTCTTCGCAGACGGCGGCATGCGCGACCTCGACTACTACAGCATCACCTTCGCTGAGGTCACCACGTTGACCCTCGACATCACCAGCTCCTTTCCGGCGACCACGTTCGTCGCTGAAGACCCCGCTGGCGACTGTTCGACCCTGTTGATTCTGGACACGGTCAACACCGATTCCTGTATCAGCGATACCTTTGAGATCACGCTTCGCGCAGGCACCTACTACGTCGTGATCGCGGCCGGCGACGCTGCCGGCGGGATCTTCGACGGCATCACCTGCGCGGGTGGTGACAACGAGTACTCCATCGAGTTCAACGCGGTTTCCGCCGACTGCCTCGGCGTTTGCACCGGCCAGGCTGAACTCGAAGCGTGTGGAACCGGCACCAACGACGGGTGCGTCGGCGTCGGCGCGGTCGCCGCTGAATCTCTCGCGACCGGCGTCACTGTTTGTGGCACGACCTCCACCGACGCTGGTGCAGATGTCGACTACTACGAGTTCGAGGTCTTCGCTACGGAAGAAGTGACGCTCAACGTCAACTCCGAAGTACCGACCTTGTTCGCCATTGCTACGGCGAACTGCATTGACCCGGGTACGGGCGTCTTCGCTCCCGAGTTCTTCTGTGGTACCGGCACCGACGCCGGTGGTTGCAACGGCGGATCCGTATCGGCCATCTTGTCACCGGGTACGTACTACGCGCTCATCGGCGCGGGTGACGGTTTCGGCTTCTTCATCGACGGCGTAGCCTGCACCGACGCTGGCAACGGCTACGAGATGACGATCAACACCGCTGCTCCCGTGGCCCCGTGCTCGGTAATCGCAGTCGGAACGACCGCGCTCGAGCCGGAAGCGTGTGGCGATGACACCAACGGTGGATGCAACTCCCCCGGCGGTATCCTCGACACGACCGTGATCGACGAAACCTCGCCGCAAGTCATCGAAGGCACCGCGTTCGCTGACTGTGGTCTCCGCGACCTCGATTGGTATGTCTTCACGCTGTTCTCCGATCAATCGATCGACTTCAGCTTGTCGTCCGAGATGCCGATGGCCGCGACGATCCTCAGCAGCGGCGGCGGCGTGGCGCTCGACTGCGGCGCGCTCTTCATTGCGGGAAATGTCAACTCGCAGGACTGCGTCACGGCGTCGGACACGATCAACCTCGTGGCCGGCGAGTACATCATGCTCGTTCTTCCGGAGAACGCTGACGGTACGCCTATGTTCGATGGCTTCCCGTGTGGCTACTCCAACGACTACGTTCTGACTACCGAGTTCGGCCCGTTGACCGGCCCGGGCTGCACGGTGACGTGCCCCGGCGGTTCGACGTTCGAGAGTGAACTCTGTGGCGATTCCGACAACGACGGCTGTATTGGTGTCGACTTCTTCAGTGAAGACATCGGTACGGATCCGAGCGGATCGTTCTGCGGCCAGCTGATCGCCGATACGACTCGTGACTTCGACGTCTACACGTTCACGCTCAGTGCTGCGACCGAAGTGAGCTTCGACCTCAGCGCCAACCTGCCGACCTCGATCAGCATCGCCCAACAGGCGTGCGCACTCGGTGGTTGGTTCGTCGACTGCGACGACATGGACATCGCGTTCAACCCGGGCGACTGCTCGACGACGAGCGGTACGTCGCAGATCCTGCTTCCGGGCGTTTACGAAATGATCGTAACGACCGGTGGTAGTGTCTTCGGAATCTGCCCAACCCCGAACCCGGCGATCTTCTCCGGTTTCCCGTGTGGTACGTCGAACGACTACACGTTCACCATCTCGATCGGTTCGACTCCGGACTGCTTCTTCCCGACCGGGGGCGTGACCGCTGACTGTGCCGCTGGCACCATCGATTTGGACCTGCTCGCGTCGTCTTGCTACAACGACATCTTCTACGAGCTGACCGATCCGTCGGGCACCGTGACGAGCGGCACCATCAACGGACCGATCGCTGCGGGTGACGCGATTCTCGAATCCGTCCCGGTCACCGCGCCTGGTGTCTACGACATTGCGATCACCGCGAACTGCTGCAACGGTGACACCGATCAAGGCTTCGCTGCTGTCGGGTACTTCCCGTACAACGGTGAGACCGACATCATTGTCACGGGTGACTTGGCTGCCGGCTGTATCGACAGCACCACGGCGCTCAAGGATTCCCTCGAAGCAGCGGGTCGTACGGTCCTCGTGATCGACCTGCTCTCGATCGACTTCAGCACCTGGGAGTGTGGAACCACGCTCGACAGCTCGAACAACATCTGGGTTCAGCTCGGGAGCTTCCCGAACAACCTCGCGCTGTTCGCCGCTGAAGGCCAAGCGATGGTCGACTACATGACGTTGCAAGGCGTTGACATCTTCATCGAAGGTGGCGACGTGTGGGGCTTCGACGCTCTCACTCCGTTCGCCGACTTCGACGGTGTTGCCGGTCGTTCGACCGACATCGGCATCATTCCGGACGGCGATGACTCGTTCACGCAGATGAACGGTGTTCCGGCGACCAACCTCGACACCTCCGGTTTTGGTACCGTCGATTACAACCAAGACAGCAACAACCCGCTGCTTGGTGATTTCGACTGGACCGACCAGCTGCTCCCGTCGGGCGATCCTGTCGCTCTCGAGGATGAGCCGGCTGGTTCGCTCTCCGAGCTTATCTGGACGAACTCCGATGACTCGGGTACGGGCGAAGCTCCGTACGGTGCGGGTATCGCTTACGCGCCGGTCGAGCCGGACTTCGGTAGCGTGATCGCACAGTCCTTCGAGTTCGGCGGTTTCGCCGCTTCGCAGGACGATCTCGCGGTTGCTTACCTCGGCTTCTTCGCCGGTGGTGGCACGACTGGTCCGCTGTTCCGTCGTGGTGACTCGAACAACGACGGTGGCTTCGATATCTCCGACGCGGTCTTCACGCTCGCTGCGTTGTTCACCGCGGGCTCGCCGAGTCCTGCGTGCGCGGACGCTGGCGATGCGAACGATGACGGTGGCTACGACATCTCGGATGCCGTCTATACGCTAGCCTCGCTCTTCACGGCTGGCGCGCCGGCTCCGGTAGCTCCGGGACCCGGTACCTGTGGTGAAGATCCGACCATGGATGGTCTCGGTTGCAACAACGAGGACAACTGTCCGTAAGTTGTTCGTGATCTAGCGACTGCTCGTTGAGCAGGGAAGCGGGAGTCCTCTTCGGAGGCTCCCGCTTTTTTTGTGCCTGGGTGACGAGCGACCTGCCGCAACGGGCTTGTTGATCGGCGACCCGCCTGGCCCGGACTGAGCCCGGACTATTCATCAGGCGAAGCCGCGCAGGCTGCGCTTCCCGCGAGTCTCTGCGTTACTCCTTCTTGAAGACCCAGCCAATCAGATACCACTGTCGACTGCGGCGTCGCGCCTTGGCCCAAGAGGAAGCACCGCACGGAAATCGCAGCCTGTGTTCCGTTGACCATCCTCGGATTGTCCCGGGATGCGACTCGCTGGGCACGATTGGCGCCCTTTCGAGCGCGTAACGACTCCGCCTGATGAATAGCCCGGACTCATAGGCTGGAGTTTAGGCGTAGCTAGGCATGGCGTTCAGGTTCTTGCCCCGCGACGCCCCCCCCCAGAGTAGAACCACACGCCATGATGGTACGTCAGCCGATAAGGCGCCGCGACGGCGCCCGCAAAGGGGCCATCGATGGCCTTATCAGGTGACCAACGCATACGCTTGCGATTCAGCTCCAGTGATTCAGGCTCCAAGACCTGAACGGATGCCTAGCTACGCCTTCGCGCGAGACCTCAAGCCTCCGCCGGCCAGCGCGGACGGTGAGCAGGTCGGCGAGCCGTTCTCTTTGTCGGTGACGCACTCGTTGTGATGACGACTCGCGTGTGCGCCGCTCCAAGAGCGGACGACTCAATACCCGGGGCGGCGCTCGCGAGGGCCTGGCCCATTACGTCGGGCTCGGCCGCCCTCTTCGATTTCACGGGCAATGCGCCGGTGGTGGGCCGCGGCGCGATCGTCACCGTCGCCCGCGAGTGCGCGGGCAAACACGCCGTGCAGCTCCGCTTCCAAGGTGCGAGGAAGACGGCCTGGTCGGCCAGGCCGCGGAACCGTGCGATCGAGCATTGCGATTGCGTCGGTGAACCGCTCGCGGTCGCAATAGACCCGCGCGAGGTCCAGGACGATCGCGGCGCGGTCACGGCGCGACAGTCGATCGTCGCTCACCTCGATCCAGTCGAGTGCGCGTTCGAGCTCTCGAATCGCGCCTTCGGTATCGTCGGCCAATCGACAGCGTGTGCCTCGGAGTTGGCAGATGCGTGCCCGCAGCGATCCGACGCGTGGGTCGTCCGGGGCGCCGTCCGCGGCTAAGGTCGCCGCCGACTGGACACAGCGAAGAGCGTGGTCGAGATGCGTTGTCGCCGTGCCGGCGTCTTCGCTGTCTAGGCTCAGCTTCGCGGCGGCGGTCAGGGACTCCGCGGTCTCGAGTTCGCACGCATAGGTGGTCTGCTTCGAACGAAGTCGCTCGAACAGCACGAGGGATCGAGCAATGTGGGTCGCGGCCGCGGCGGAGTCGCCACTGCGATCGAGGATGACTCCCACGCGCCGGTATCCCTTGGCCGCTTCGAGCTGCAGTCGCGCGTTGGTTTCGTTCTGCGCGGCGAACCGGTCGAAGAAGCGAAGAATACTCGAGAGCACTTCCGCTTCGCTTTCACCGAGTTCGTGCTCGATCGGGCCGCGAGAGCGAGGTGCGCGTTGTTCCCGCGTGGTTTCCTGGTTCGCCAGGCTATCAAAAATTTCCTCGAGCGCGGCGAGCGACAGTTCTACGTTGGCCGACTCGCGGCGCAACGCGGCGTTGGTTTCGGCGTACCCGATCCAGCCGACGACGGTGGCCGCAATCAGCGCGAGCACCGCGGCGAAGCTGGATGCGGCAAGTCCGCGGTTGCGGGAGCACCAACGCGAGAAGCGCTCGATAGAACCGATGCGACGTGCACGTACCGGCACGCCTTGGCGGAACCGCGCGAGGTCTTCCGCGAACGCGGCCGCCGTCGGGTAGCGCCGGTTGGGATCTTTGTCGATCGCACGGTGGATGACCGTCTCTAGATCGGGCGCGATCTCCGGCCGGACTCGTCGCAGTGGCGGCGGGCTTTCATGGAGTATGCGCTGCAGGAGTTGGCGACGGTCGCTCTCGGGGAAGGCCGGCGTCAAGGCCAAGAGTTCATAGAGCGTGATCCCGAGCGCGTAGATATCGGAGAGTTTCGACGAGACGCCGTCGAGTTGTTCGGGCGCGGTGTAGCGCAGCGTCCCCATCACCCCACCGGTTTGGGTGAGGTCGTCGGCTTCGTCAAGCTTCGCTAGCCCGAAGTCTGCAACCCAGACGTTTCCCTCGTGATCGAGGATCAGGTTTCCCGGCTTGATGTCTCGGTGCAGAGTTCCGTGCGCGTGTGCGTGGGCCAACGCGCTTGCCACCTGCTCTCCGATGCCGGCGACGGCGTGCACGTAGTCCGAACCTTCGATTCCCGGGAAGCAGTCCGGGAGCGAGTCAGCCGTGCGGAGGTCACGCAGGATCGTGTCGACGCCCGCACCTTCGATGTACTGCATCACGAAGTAGTGCGTGCCCGCTTCTTCCCCGACCCCGTACACCGGGACGATGTTCGTGTGGTGAAGCTGAGCCGCCGCGCGAGCCTCGCGGTGAAAGCGTTCGATCTTGTCGGGCGAGAAGAGGGCGCTCGTCGGCAGCACTTTGAGGGCGACGCGTCGCTCGAGTGACTCCTGAACGGCTTCGTACACAATGCCCATCCCGCCGCGACCGATCTCACGTTCGATACGGTAGTCGCCGAGTTGATCGACGGCGAGACCACCGTCGACCGGACCGCCAGACGCCGACGTCGCGGTCGGCGGCTTGAGCGTCTCCATCATCTCGAGGGTGGGGAAGAGTTCGTCGATCGCTTCGATCAGTTCGGGATACCGCTGGCGATACTCGGCGATGGTCGGCTGCTCGCCGCGTCGAAGCCTCGTCGCGAATTCCTGCGCGATCGCATCGACCGGATCTTGTTCGTCGTCAGCCAGTGTCACAGCGAATCTCCGGGATTAGCGGGGGGTCTTGTTCCTGATCTTGTTCCCTGATCTTGCTCCTTGCCGAGTCCTGGCGTCGCGGACACCACATCTTTCAACCGTCGAAGCGCGCGAATGTAGCGGTTGCTCGCGCCGGCTTTGGTCAAGCCTAGCAACTCTGCGACTTCATCGTTGGTCAGCTCTTCGAAGTGGCGCAATCGCAGGACCTCGCGATCCACCGGGCCGAGCTGTTCTAGAGCGTCCATGAGCTGAGTTTGCAGTTCGACGCGAGCCACGACCTGGCTCGGCGACGTGAAGTCGCCCGCGAGTTCGATGGCCATCGACTCGGAGTGCGCTTGCATCAGGCTCTCCATGGCGACTTCGCGGCCGGCGTCTCTCATGGCTGCGCCGAGGTGGTGGCGGTGCAGTGCGGTGAGCCGTTGCAAGGTCAGGAACTTGAGCCAGAGGGGGAACGGCATGGCCGGGTTTGCGGCGTACTCTTCGAGGCGGCGCGACGCGTCGAGGTAGGCGTCTTGCAGTACGTCCGCGGCGTCGATTCGTTTCGACAAGCGGCGATCGGTTTTCATGCGCACCAGCCCCAGCAGTTGCGGCCGGTACCGCTCGAGCAGCTTTGCCAGTGCGGCGTTGTCATTGGCCAAGATTCCACCGAGCAGCGCCGAGTCACTGTGGCTCTCGCCGTCAGCGCTCTCTTGATGTTCCGGTGGCTCGGTCACGATCGCCGGTCCCTTCTCTCTGTTGTAGGCCGCTTCTTGTTAACGACTTAGATAGGTGTGGTGGTTTCTCAGGAATCCGCTGTGTACCGGGAGGAGCGCGTCGCAGTCGAGCACCTAACGGCAAGTAGACATGATACCGCGCCGCATTCTTGCTCGTGGATTCACGTTCTACCCTGCCCGATTTTCGCCTGCTTGGCGATCAAAGCCCTCGCGTCCGTCTCGAGCTGGATCGGAACCGACTTTGAAGTCATTTGCGACCGTACTCTTCGTGTTCACCGCGTGCCTCGTCCCTATGTCTGCCTTCGCACAGCCGGGCGGCGGCCCCGGTGGCGGTGGACCGCCTCCGCCGCCTCCGCTCGTCCCCCTGCCCCCGGCACCGATTCCGGCGGCCAACCCGCTGACGCCGGCGAAGGTGATCCTCGGGAAGATACTGTTCTGGGAAGAGCAGCTATCCAGTGACGACACGGTTGCGTGTGGCACCTGCCACCTGCCGGAGTTCGGCGGCTCGGACGTGCGTTCGCAAATGGAAGAAGGCCGAAACCCCGGGCTCGACCTGCTGTTCGGCAGCGCGGACGACGTGATGGGATCGCCCGGAGTGGCCGCGCAAGAGTGCGACGGCGAATACCTGGAAGACGACGTGTTCGGCTGGGAGCTACAAGTTACCGGTCGCAAGTCGCCGAGTTCCATCATGGCCGCGTACTCTCCTAGACTCTTCTGGGATGGACGAGCCACGCCGACGTTTGTCGATCCCGAGACCGGTGTCACCCTGATCACGGGCGGCGGAGCGCTCGAGTCGCAAGCGATCGCGCCGATTCTCGCGTCCGCCGAAATGGCGTGCGCCGACCGCACCTGGGATGACGTTCGAACGAAGCTCGAGGGCGCGACGCCCATGGCACTCGCCGTCGACGTGACTCCTGACATGTCGGCCGCGCTCGCGTCCGATCCCGACTATCCCGCACTTTTCGACGCGGCGTTCGGTTCTCCCGACATCAGCGCGGCGCGGATCGCCTTTGCGATCGCCTCCTACGAACGCACCTTGGTTCCCAATCAAGCGGTCATCGACAACTTCATTGCCATAGGTCCGGCGGCGTTGACTCCGCTTCAGAATCAAGGGTTGCAGTTGTTCGGTCAGAATTGCCTGCCGTGCCACAGCGGACCTGAGTTCACCGACAACATTTTCCATAACATCGGGGTTCGTCCGAACGCCGAGGATCTTGGCCGACAAGAAGTCACTGGGTTGCCTCAGCACGCCGGTCAGTTCCGTACCCCGTCGCTGCGCAACGTCGCGTTGCGTGCGCCGTACTTCCACAACGGTGGCAAGCAAACGTTGGCCGAGGTCGTCGACTTCTACAATCAAGGTGGAGACTTCGACGAAAACCTGAGCCCGCTGATCGAACCGCTCGGGTTGAGTGCGGGACAACGCAACGCGCTCGTGCACTTTATGGAGACGACGCTCACGGACCCGCGCGTTGAACAGGGGCTAGCTCCGTTTGACCATCCGACGCTTCGCCCCTCGTTCCGTCGCGGCGATGTCAACGGCGACAACAACTTCGACATCGCCGATCCGATCGGGGCGCTCGATTACCTCTTCGGCGCCACCACCCTCGATTGCCTCGACGCCGCCGATTCCAACGACGACGGCGCTGTCAACGTCGCCGACGTGGTCACTTCGCTCACGAGAATCTTCGAAGGCGGGCAGCCACTGCCAGCACCGAGCGACCTGCGTCGAGGGCCCGATCCTACGGCCGACGGGCTCGACTGCTTTTAGTACGGGCTAGAGGGCTCTGAGGCGTTGGCTTTGAACGCGCGTTCGGTGGGCCAAGGAGGAATTCTCCTTGGCCCATTTTAATGCGCAAATCGTCACGGGCTTGTCGGGTAACGGCCGCTGCGCTTAGACTCTGCCGTTACGAAGGAGGCCCCATGAGTAATCCGCAGGACAGCGGCGCCAAGTCACCGATGAGTCGCCGAGCATTTTTGCAGACGACAGCCGCGGCCGGAGCCGCCGCATTCGCAATGCCCGCGGTTTCGTGGGGGCGAGTCAGCGGTGCCAACGGCGACCTTCGGGTGGCGGTCGTCGGCGTCAAGAGCCGAGGCTGGGCGCACGTCACCGGGTTCCAAAGACTCCCCGGGGTGCGCGTCGTCGCGCTGTGTGACGTCGACGCGAAAATCCTTCGCAATCGGGCGGCGGAGTTCGAGAAGAACTTCGGAGAAAAGGTCGACCACGCGGTCGATCTCCGAACGTTGCTCGACCGTCAAGACATCGACGTCATCTCGATCGCCACGCCCAATCACTGGCACGCGCTGCAGACCATTTGGTCGATTCAAGCGGGCAAAGACGTCTACGTCGAGAAGCCGGTCTCACACAACGTGTGGGAGGGACGCCAGGTTGTCCGGGCGGCGCGAAAGTATCAGCGCATCGTGCAGACGGGAACTCAGGCGCGTTCGAGCCACGGTATTCCCGAGGGCTATCAGTGGATCCAAGACGGTAACCTCGGGAAGATCCAGCTGGCACGAGGTCTGTGCTACAAGCCGCGTCAGAGCATCGGCAAGGTCAAGGGCAACCAGACGGTACCGGACCACATCGACTACGACTTGTGGACCGGGCCCGCTCCGTTGGTGCCGCTGAGACGTCGGAATCTCCACTACGATTGGCACTGGGATTACGCTACGGGTAACGGCGACCTCGGCAACCAGGGGATTCATCAGATGGATCTCTGTCGATGGGCGCTCCGCGAGCAGGAACTCTCGCCGCGTGTGCTGTCGGTCGGCGGGCGTCTTGGTTACGACGATGACGCCAACACGGCCAACACTCAGTTCATCTTCCATGACTACGATCGCGTTCCGCTTCTTTTCGAAGTGCGCGGGCTGCCGAAGAGCAAAGCCGGTCAGCGGCAATGGAGTAAGAACATGGATCGACTCGACGGGGTCGGTATCGGTGTGATCATTCATTGTGAAGGCGGCAAGCTGATCGTTCCCAACTACTCGAAGTCGGTGGCGTACGACAAGACGGGTAAGCAGGTGCGCGAGTTCACCGGTGGCGAAAACCACTTTGCGAACTTCGTCAAGGCGGTGCGAGAACGCGACGCGGGAGTACTGAACTCCGACATCCTCGAGGGTCACCTTTCGAGCGCCCTGTGCCACACTGGCAACATCTCGCACTTCGTCGGCAAGGAGTCGGCGCCCGGAGCGATTCGCGAGGCGATCAAGTCAGAGCCGTTTGCCAGCGAGACGTTCGATCGCATGCGCGCTCATCTCGAAGCGAATGAGATCGATCTCGACGCGACCAAGCTCACGCTCGGCGCCTCGCTACGCATGGATCCGAAGAATGAAACGTTCGTCGGTAACGAACAAGCCAACGTCCACTTGAGGCGTGAATATCGTGAGCCCTTCGTGGTCGGCCACTCGGTCTGAGGCGCGCTGTTCGATAGGACACACAAGCGTCATTGCTACTGCGATCCCGCGTAGAGGAACTTTCCAAAGGAGAACTACAAAATGTCTCGTTTCGTTTCCCGGCCGTCCGCCCGCGTCGCCCTCGTCGTACCGCTGTTCTTGATGCTCGCGGTCTGCGGTGTCTATGCGTGGCAAGAAGGGGGTAACCCCGAACTGGCCGATCAAATGTCCGTCATGAGACGGTCGATGCGTGGCCTACGTCGGTCGATCGACAAGCCCGAGATGAATGCGAAGTCGATCGAGATGGTCGTCGCCATGCAAGACGCCACGCAAAAGGCGAAAGCGATGGAGCCGACCAAAGCGAAGGGAATGGAAGGCGCGAAGAAGACGAAGTTCGTCGCGGAGTATCGAGCCGAAATGATCGACCTGCAGAAGGTGCTACTCGATTTCGAGCGGCATCTCGTCAAAGGCGATAACAAGAAGGCACGCAAAGTCTACGACGGACTCAAAGATATCCAGAGCAAGGCGCACGAGAAGTTTCAGAACTGAGTCTTAGTTCACTCGGGGCTAACAAGTGAAACGACGTCGATCCCTACCTTGGGGTTGACGTCGTTTTCTTTTGGCCGAGCGACGAATGCAGGGCGCTTCGTTCAGCGGGGGACGAGCTTGTCCATCGGGCTATCTCGCGCCAAGTCGGAAGGTTCACTAGTCGAAGAAGCCTAGCCCTTTGATGCAGTCGTGCATCAGGACCTTGACCTCGCCGGACAACTTGCTGGCGTCTTGATGGTCTGAGTCTTTCGCGAGGACCTTGTCGAGGCAGTCCGAGCTGTTCCCGAAGTGCGCGAGCGCCTTCTTCCGTTGTGCACCAGCCCCGCTCATTCCTGGCAACGCTTGGCTGAGGCATTTGCGCCCCTGCGCGAGTTCGGCGTGCGCAATCTTCATGATCTCGTCCGGGTCGTCGGTGTCGGGGTCGAATCCACTGACGTCCTCGATCTCCGGACGTTGAACGACCTTTCGTTCCTTCTCTCCGCGGAGCGCCGACAGGCTGCCGAGTAGCGCGTCTCGTTTGTCCTCGAAGTACGAATCGATCAGCCAATCGAACTCGGGATGGTCAACGAGCTTCTCGAGGTAGCCCGTACCCTTGGACTCGAAGCGGTGCGTCTTGGCTACGAGACACAGCAAGAAGAGACGGTTCGCCTCTTGTTTCGAGCGGGAGTTGGTGAGGTTTCGCTCTTGTCGAGCGATCTCGCGAGCGTTGCGCTCTCGCCACTTTTCGGCCGAGATCTCTTCGGAGCTTCGGATCCAGTCAGCCTTGACGCGAATCTCCCCGCCGTAGCCCGGGCGAACCCACCAGTGATCGAGATCCTTCTTGAGCACCTTCACGTGCTGTTCAACGAAATTGCCACTTGGCGATTTCAAAGAGATGCGCGTGACGGTACTGCCGTCTGATAGCGCGCTGGTGCTGACGGCGCGGGTGAGTTGATCGAAAATGCGCGCTCGATGCATCGCTTGATTCAACTCGTTGGCTCGCACGCGGTCGTTGACGTGGGCTTGGAGTTTCCCGTAACAAACGAGTGCCGCCGCATAGTCCATACGGCGCAGCGCGTTTTCGGTGCGCTGTTGGAGAACCGCTTCGCTCTCGAGTTCCGTGACGCCGCCGGTCTCGGGAACGGAACCGCGGGCGACGTCGCCGCCGACCGCGGATGTCACCGTCCCTCGGTTTTCGGCTTCGATCCGGGCCAGGACGGTCTGCGTTTCTCGCAGTAGAGCCGTGTCTTCCTCGCCAACTTCGCACAGCACGACCGTATTCCCTCGGCAGTACCAACTCGCCTGAAGTGCCCGAGCCAATTCGTTGAGCAGAAGACCGACCGGGCACTCTTCCGCTTCCAAGGTGAGACGTGTCTTCTGATCGATACCCTGAAGATCGAGCTCCAGGCCGTACCAACGTAGGAACTCGGCGACTTCGGTCAGCTGAACGCCGGGGAATCGAATCGCAACGGGTTCCGAGAGCAGCGTGAGGA
>JAJFFE010000019.1 GCA_021776775.1 Planctomycetota bacterium
ACGGTGCGCGGCGGTCTTCGACGGAATCTCACCATTCGTAATCCTCAACGAATCCACCAATTCGCCTGCGAATTCCGAACGGCAATCTTCCGCCGAACTCCACCACTCACCGCACCTGCACTTTCCGGCCGCACCTCTAGCGAGCTAGGGTCGTGCATTGGCGGGAGAAGAATATCGGCCCTCGCCTCATCGGCTCTGGTATTAATGTCGCGTTTTCCATTGGTTACGTTGCGATCGGCTCAGACGACGACGGGACGCTCTTCGGAATGTGCAATGCCGACTCCAGTTTCTAGCTCCGCTAGTCGAAATACGCAGTGAGTCTTCATTGGAGGAGGTAACGGCGTTGGCGCGTAAGCAGGCAGCGAACACGATCCGTCGGACGGACAAGGCAACCCAAGCGGTCGCGGCGATCTTGCAGGAGTTTGGGCGCTACGGGTTCGACATCTCCCAGCGTAGCCAGATTGTGCTTCAAGAAATGTGTGCCCGGTGGATCGCACACCTTCTTCACGGAGCCGGTTCTCCCGCGCGGCAAGATCTCGACGAAAGTTGGCTCGATTGGCCGGGGGTTCGAGACTTCGTGGCGAGGGAGCGCGGACGTGAGCAAAGTTATGTCTTGGAAAACATCGACGAATACCAAGATCTCGCGCTCTCGTTACTCCACGAGTTCTCCGACTCACTGCACTCCGAGCAAGACTCCGATACCGAATTGCGCGATCGGCTCGCCACGTTGCGAACCAATGCCACCGAGAAGTCCGGCGACGAGCTGAAGGAAGAGGTGTTCTCGGCGGTTCGCCAGCTGAACGAAGTGCTCGAAGCGAAGAGAGAGCGGCAAGACGGTCAACTCCGGACCCTAGCCCGCCAAGTAGAGACGTTGCAATTCGAACTCGTCGAGGCGAAAGACTCCGCCGAGCGCGACGCCCTGACCGGACTCTTCAATCGAGGCAGCTTCGACAAGTTCATCGCCCAGACCGTCAGTCGGCGGCCGGCCGCCGGCGGCGCGAACACGTTGATCGTCGCCGACATCGACCACTTCAAGTTGCTCAACGATACCTACGGCCATCCGTTCGGGGACGAAGTGCTGCGCGAAGTGTCCGCCACGATCGCTCGTGTCCTGAGTGGTGAAGGCAGTTTCGTCGCGCGTTACGGGGGAGAGGAGTTCGTCGCGGTCACGCCCACTTCAATCGAACCGACCCGAATCGTCGCCGACCGCGTGCTGAGTGAAGTGCGTTCTCTCAAGTTCGAAAAAGACGACTCCGTCGTCTCCGTGACGATCTCTTTGGGTCTCGCCGAACTCAGCGAGGGGATGACTCCGGAGAGCTGGATCGAACTCGGTGACCGCGCTCTCTACGCGTCGAAGGAATCCGGTCGCAACCGACTCACAATCGCGGGCGGCTAGCCGGCGCGGGATCATTCGCATCCATCGTCGTCGTTTGGCCAGGGCGGCGTCCGAACTGACCGCCGCGCCAGCGGACCCTCATCGCGCTGTGGATCGAATCTTCAAAATCGTTGCGGGCATCTCGTCCCATTCGGGTTTGTACCCCGGAGGCACTCCGCCTCCTCAGACAACACCCGAATTGGAGAAGCTAAGTGTCCCATTCCAAGAACCGCGCCATCGCGTTGGTCCCGAACATTCTGTTCGCCCTCCTGGTCTGTCTCACTCCGGTATCCGCGCAGGCGATCTTGTACGCCCCTGCGATGGACGACGATCCGACCTTCCGAGAGTCGCTCGCCGGGTACACCGATACGACGGTCGACTACTTCGACACCCGACTCGGAACTCCGTCGGCGTCGTTCTTGTCGGACTACGAAATGGTCATCACGCTCTCGGCCGACGAACAGCACGCGAGTCCAATCGCGTGGGGTAATCGCCTCGCTGACTTTGCCGACGCCGGTGGGTCGGTGGTGTTGCCCGGCGACATCGACGGCCTTACCGGACGCATCGTCGATGCCGAGTACTCGCCTGTTTGGGACGACGGTAGCTTTGGGGCGATCACGCCGGGGATCTGGGACGGGACTCAGAAGACTCGTCTGTTCAACTACGCCCGCGAATACCGCGCGTCCATTCGTGAGGGGGTTGCGCTTCGCCCGGACGCGATGACCGACGGGACGTTCACGGACGGGGACTTCGTGGTCGCGTATCGACCGGACATGCGCGTCGTCTACCTGAACGGGATCTCCGAGTTGGTCGACGCTCACTACGCAGGGTCTGGAGATTGTGAACTCATCATCGGCAACGTGTACCACGCTCGCGACACGAAGCGAGTCCTCGTTTACGACATGTCGTATGACCACACCGTGTACAACACAGCGGTTTACATGGGCTGCGCTGTCACCCGAGTCGAAACGGCCGCGGACTTCGTCGTCGAAGCGTCGTCGGGCGACGGTTGGGATGTCATCGCGGTCGAAGCGCCGGGCGGTCTGTTCGACACGACCACTGCCGCGGTTCTCTCCTCGGCCCGCGACTTTGGCGTTCCCATTCTTCTGCAGTACTGGAATCTCGGGGGAAGCGGTACGGTCGCCGCCGATCTTCGCGACCTGTTCGGAGTCGCGAACACATCGGAGCTGACCACGCCGACTCCGGTTCACGGATGGACGACGTCGCACCCGGTCTGGAGCGACCCCATCGACCTGACGACCATTCCGACGGACACCGAGACTTGGTTCGATAACGGAGATCGGCTCACGCCGCAGATCGGCGCGGCGGGAATTGCAGGGTTCTCGTCGATTCCGAGCGTCTGGAACGCAGCCATCGTGGTTGCCAATAATGGCCACTCACTCGTCAACGGCTTTGCGTTCGACGAGATGGACCCGGGTGCGGCCAGAGATCTCGTCCGCAACGAGTTGAAGTTCTTGCTCCACCGCAGTGAGACGTTGATCCTGAGTACGTCGGCCAAGAACATGGCGGCCCGTGCCGCCGAGGTTCGCGGCATGGACACAACTGTCGCCTACTCCGTCGACACCTTCGCGCTGGAACTGAACTACACCGGGTGGGACACGATCATCGTCGACGCACCGTCACAGTTCTTGTCGTCGGAGACGTTCGGCAAGCTCGATGCGTTTGTCGCCGACGGCGGACGCCTCCACCTGAGCTACTGGAGCCTGTCGTCGGGGTCGGCGGCCGCCCTGCGATCGACGCTCGAGATCGCCGACGTTTCCTCGTACACCGAAGTGTCGAATCTCTACGAGTGGGACCACTTCCCTCCGGGGATCATCGGCACCTGGTACATCCCCACTCTCTTGTGGCCGGGCGAGGTCGACGCGTGGGTGATCAACGGTCAGCGGCTCGAGCCCACGGCAAATGGGCGAGCGATGCGGGGCTTCACCTCCGGTCCGACCGCGAGTCAAGCTGCGACGATCGTCGCCAACAACGGTTTCACCTTCGTCAACGGCTTCGACTACGATTCGTACGACCCGGCCGTCATGTTGAAGTTGGTCCAGAACCAGATTGGCTACCTGGGGTATGCGACGGAGGAGTCGTTCATCCGAGGGGACTGCAATCGAGACGACGTTCGGAACATCGCTGACCCGCTCTTTCTACTGAGCTACTTGAACGGGACCGGAATCTCTACGGGCTGTCGGTCGGCATGCGACGCCAATGACGATGGGCGCGTCGATATCAGCGACGCGGTCACTCAGCTCTCGACCTTGTTCACGCCGGGTGCACCTCCGCTTCCCGCCCCCGGTCCGGAGTGCGGTGTCGATCCGTCGATGGACTTTCTCACCTGCTGGAACACGAACTGTCTGTAGGTCACCGTTGGGGTGTGAACGGCGGCTTCGCTTCCCGCGGAGTCGCCGTCTTTCAGACGTCTCTGGAGTGAACGTTACGGAGTGGGTTCGACGTGATCTTCGAGGAGATCTCGGAAGTGGCGACGCTCCGCATTGGACAGCTCGCGCGTCGCGCGTCGATCCGCCGCCGCGAGCAAGTCGCCGTGGCAAACAATCCATACACGGGCCGTGTGATCGAACGAAGAGGTGACGACTCGTCGACCGTCCGGGGAGAACCGGGCCGACCACACGACGCCGCCGTGACCGATGAGGTCGAGGAGGCGCTCTCCGTCGAGCGACCAGAGACGCGCTGTGTGATCTCGCGAGGCGGTGAGTACTCGTTGTCCGTCGGGCGAGAACACAGCCATCAACACGGGCCCGTCGTGGCCCCGCATGGTCGCGAGTGGTGTTCCCCCGAGTGACCACAGGCGGGCGGTGGCGTCGTCCGACGCGGTGATCACGCGTTGACCGTCGGTATCGAAGTAGACGGTTCGGACGCGCGCGTCGTGACCTTCGAACACTTGCTCGCAGTGGCCCGACGAGTCGAACAGGCGGGCGGTCGCGTCATCGGAGCCGGTGAGGATTCGGTCGCCCGTCGCGTCGAACGCTGCGCACCACACCATGTCGGTGTGCCCTCGGAGCACCGCGGTGAGCTCACCATCGACGAGTAGGTGCGCGTCGTTCTCTGGTGTCCTAGTCACGAGTCGAGTGACTCCGTTGCGATACGATGCGGCGAGTACTCGTCCGTGCACCGAGGCGTACGACGTCTCAAGCTTTCCGGTGATCGAGTGACGGTGGAAATTCGTGTAGGCGGTGGCGGTGAGTATGGAATCGCCGTCCACCGAGAACTCGGAGAAGCAGGGGAACCGTTCGAGTTGCACGCAGGTTCGCTCGGAGCCGTCGAGATCCCAGACGCGGCACGTTTGGTCGCGACTCGACGTCAGTATTGAGGTACCGTCGGGGGAATACTCCGCGGTGTAGAGTCCGCCGGAGTGACCGCGCAGAATTGGCGTCGACGAGGATCGCAGCTCCCAGACGCGGGCGGTGCCGTCGCTCGAAGCCGTCACCACGAGACGTCCATCATTCGAGCAGTCCACGGTGTGCACCGGACCGCCGTGACCTCGAAACGTCTGAATCGGACGACCGCGGAGATCCCACACCATCGCAGTTTGATCCGACGACGCCGTCAGTACCGAGCGTCCGTCCGGCGTAAAGATCGCTTCGTTCACCGCCGTCCCGTGACCGGCGAGGACTCGCCGTTGGTGCGTGTCGAGATTCCACACATGAGCGGTCTGATCGGATGAACTTGTCACCATGTGGCGACCGTCCGGCGAGTAGGCAATCGACAAGACGTAATCGTCGTGACCGCGGTGTTCGGCGATCGGGTGGCCATCGATCGCGTAGCGGCGGACGTGGTGGCCTCCGCCGACCGCGATCTCGTTACCTTCGGGACTGACGGTGAGCACTCGTAACGGTAGCGTCTCGACGTCGAAGCTCGCGACAATCTCTCCGTCGGGTCTCCACACGGTTACCTGTCCGCTCCGAGTCGCTCCGACGACATGGTCGTCCTCGGTGACCACTAGGACATGAACCGATTCCGGAAGCGTGCCGAGTTGGCGCAGCGGTGCGCCCTCAACGGAGTACTCGCCGACTTTGCCGGACGTCGTGCCTAGGTAGATGGTCGGCAACGCACCGTCGGGTCGGAACGCTGCGGCCGATATATCGTCGGCTACGCTTGCCACGCGGGCACCGGTGTGATCGAACGTCTCAGCCCGCTGTTGCGAATCGACCAACACCACGTAGCGACTCGCCTCATCGACTCGAACGTGTCCCGTCGCTCGAGCCGATTCGTTGACACCGTCGCGACTCTTCGAGCGCGCGAGACGCGTCACTCGCCGGTCGTTCCCGTGCGGGTCGAACCGACTCAGTTGATCGACCGTAGCCGATAACAAGGAGCCGTCGTTCGCAAAGCGAGCCCACGCCACCGGCGCGTCGTGGCACACCAGAGTCATCTCGGAGACCGCGGTGACCGCTCGCTGCAGCGTCGACCACGCCTCTGGACTGGGGTGGAGTCGGACCGCTTCACGCGCAAGCAGTAAGCTCAACATGGGATCCGCCTGCAGCGCCGCGGTGGCGGCGCTCGACAGTCCGATGGCTCGTGTCCGGATCAGCGAGTCGTCACGCTGTCGCAGTAGTTCGTGCGTCGAAAGGATGTAGGCCGCCGTCGAAATGATCAGGATCAACACGGCGATCGCTACGGTACCGCTCAACCACTTGTTGCGACGTGCCGCGAGCCAGACCAAGTATCCGATCGACGGGCGTCGCGCGACGATCGGGCGACCCTCCAGGAACGCTTCGAGATCGAGCGCGAGCGCCGCGGCCGTGGGATAGCGTGTCTCGGCCAGCTTACTGGTAGCGCGCAGGACGATCGTCTCGAGGTCGCGCGGAATACCCGAGTCGATCTTGCGCGGGGCGGGTGGGGTCTCGTCGACCACTTCTCGGATGATGTCCGGACGGTCACGACCGCCGACCGCGGGTCGTAGCGTGAGGAGTTCGTACAGGACGAGACCGACACCGTAGACGTCGCTGCGCACATCGCCGTCCCCGGAGAAACGCTCGGGCGCCATATAGCGGAGTGTCCCGACGACGTCCCCCGACACCGTGAGGTCATCGGCCGCCGCACTCTTGCACAGTCCGAAGTCTGTGACCCACGCGTGCCCGTCGGCGTCGACGAGTACGT
>JAJFFE010000181.1 GCA_021776775.1 Planctomycetota bacterium
GAGGTCATCCTTTCCAAGGTGGGGTACTTGTTCTTCATCGCAGCCGGGCTGGCGTCGATCGCGGCGTACTACTCCGGTCCGGCCGCGCTCGAAGTGCTCGAGCAATTCACCGATGTCGATCCGCACTACGTCGAGCAGCACGCCGTCTTAGGGCGAGCTTCGTTCGTCGCGGGTATCTTGCTCGGTGTTCTCGCACTTCAGGCCATGCTGCAGTACTGGCAAGGTTCGGAGCCTGCGAAGTGGGTCTGCTGGATGGTGCTCGTCGCCGCACTGGCGACCTGCTACCTCGTCGCCTGGACTGCCCACCTCGGAGGGTTGGTTCGGCACACCGAGATCCGCTCTCCGGAGCTGTGGGTCTTCCCGGAGCTACCCCGCTGAGGTCCCGTCGACGTTTGTCGATTTGCGGCCGACCCGACCAACCAAAGCTGTTCGCCTACTACGTCGCCACGATTACCCCCGGTCGTTGACGAGTTGGCCAGGACGTCCCCGAATACCGCCGATCGTGTGAGACGGTCCCACCGTCAACGTCGATCCGCCCGTTCGGCGCCGGCCGCGATTTCTGCCATCGGATCGGTGCGAGTCTTCTTAAAACTATTCCATATAGTTGCTTATGGTGGAACTGCTCTCCGAGGCAAGGAGCCCGTCCGGCGGCAAGGTGCCATTGTGGCGGTTCGGACGGTCGCTTCGCCTCAAGCTGGGGTCGTTTCGGGGCGACGGACGCCAATGTGGCATGCGTGGTTCGCATCGTAGATATCTAGAGTCCTTCAAAATATCGACTTGTGTCAGATTGAGTGATTGGCACTCGACTTGATATGGAGGGGCACAACTCGAGTGAGCCTATGAGCTCAGAAAAGGAGGCGCTCGAATGAAACTCGCACTCAATCGCCGCGGCTGGCCGTCGAACGCGTTCAGAACGGCCCCGTTTGCTCCGTCGCTCGGTGATGTCTTTGAGGGCTTTGCTCGCGCACTGTCGAGCGAGCCGGGCACCGACCACACCCCGCTCAATGTGTGGGAAACGGATGACAAGTACTTCGTCGAATCAGCCGTACCTGGCTTCACCCAGGACGAGATCGAAGTCTCCGTCGAGGGCCGTGCCCTGAAGATCGCGGGAAAGAAGTCGGAAGAGTCGGAAGACGGCCTTTCGTATCACCGACGTGAACGCTCGGTCACGACCTTCGAGCGATCGATCGATCTGCCGTTGCTCGTCGAAGTCGACGGAGTCTCGGCGCAACTGCAACAGGGTGTGCTCACGGTCGAGTTGGCCAAAGCGGCCGCCGCTCTTCCTCGCCGAATTGAAGTGCGCAGCTGATCACGAATCCGAATAAAGACGAAAAGAGAATCACCATGACAAGCCACAAGGTTGACGCACGACCGGAAGAAACCTCGGTCGCCGAGAACCTCGATACTCGCAACTGGGTCGCCCCGCTGGTGGACATCACGGAAGGGTTCGATGAGCTGCGAGTTGTCGCCAGCGTTCCTGGCGCGCTTCACGAAGACATCGATGTCACGTTCGAGAAGGGCGTTCTGCGCATCAAGGCGCAGGTGCGATCCTCGGAAGAGAAGCGGAGCTACCTGCTGCGCGAGTTCGAACCCGGCGGCTACGACCGATCGTTTCGCATTCATGAGTCGATCGACGCTTCGAAGATCGAAGCCGAGTACACCAACGGGGTGTTGACGCTTCACCTGCCCAAGCAGGACGCGGCGCGGTCCCGGTCGATCCCGGTTCTCATGAAGTAGATATCTCCTCTCGAGCCTCCACCCCCCGCTCGAGAGCTTCCGTTCCCCCTCTGGCCAGCTCGGCGCATTGTCGAGCTGGCCACTTTTGATGACCGACCCTTCACAATGACGTCAGAGAGCGTCGGGCTTGCTTGCCATGGTCGGTTGTCGATAAGCTGCGCGTGTGGCTCGGCCGGAGTTTGACCTGTCGAGTTTCAGCGCGCCGATGGCGAAATTCTTACTACGGCCGAGTGCAGCCTTCGTCAACGAAAGCACTGATTCGCTTGGTTTCGAACGACCGCCGCCGCACGCGCGTCATCGCTCGGTCGCGCGCATCCGTTCGTCGTCCAACCATCTCGGGGAAGTTTGCCGGTGAGAGTCGCGCACATGCTGACGAGGTTTCCGCAGCTCTCGGAGACCTTCATTCTCAATCGGCTCACGGGTCAAGTCGAGCGCGGCCACGACCTCACCATCTTCTCCCGCCCACCCGTCGAGAATCGTCGGCATCCCGATGTCGATCGTTTCGACTTGCTCGCCAAGGCGCGGCACTGTCCTTCGATCAGTGATCGAATGCTGCCACGGGCGCTAAAAGCGTTCGGCTTGCTCGTCACCCGCATGCCTCACGTCGTTGCTCTTCTTCGATCCTTGAACGTGGCGCGCTACGGCGAACGGGCGGCGTCTCTGAACCTCTTCTACATGGCGATGCCCCTCTTGCAGGATCGTCCTGAGTTCGACGTCATTCACTGCCACTACGGCCCCATCGGGCTTCTAGGGCAGGCGCTTCGTCAGCTCGGTTTGATTCACGGAAGGTTAGTGACCTCGTTTTACGGGTACGACGTCACGCGCCATCCCGTCATGCGTGGAAGCGATGTCTATCAAACTCTGTTTCGGGACGGCGACCTGGTTCTTGCGCTCAGCGAGCACATGAAGTCTCAGTTGATCGAACTCGGGTGTCCGGCGGACAAGGTTCGCGTTCACCATCTCGGCGTCGACGTCGATCGCTTTTCGTTCGGCTCCAAGACGCGCAATCAGGGCGAGCCGCTTCGTCTTATCTCGGTAGCGAGACTCGTCGAGAAGAAGGGGCTGGCCGACGCCATCGCGGCCCTTGCCAAGCTTCGAGACGACGGAGTCGACTTCGAGTTTCGAATCGTCGGTGGGGGGCCGCTCGAGGGAGCGCTTCGCGAACAGGTTGTCGCGTGCAAGCTCGAAGACTCGGTGACGCTCCTCGGGTGGCGGGTCCAGGACGAGGTGTCGCAGCTTCTCGAATCCGCTCACGTGTTTGTTGCTCCGAGCGTGCGCGCACGAGACGGAGATGAAGAGGGAACGCCGACCGCGATCATCGAGGCGATGGCGCGCGGACTACCGGTCGTCAGCACAATCCACAGCGGAATCCCCGAGGTCGTCCGCGATGGGGAGACGGGGTTTCTCGTCGCCGAGCACGACATCGATGCGCTCGCTGACCGGATTCGACGTTTCTCCGAGCAGGCCGAATTGCTCCCTCGTATGGGCCGCGCGAGCCGCGACGTGATCGAGGCTGAGTTCGACGTCGCCAAGCTGAACGATCAACTCGTGACGTACTACGAGGGGTTGTCGTGAGTTCCCCCAACGTCTCGGTCATCGTTCCGAACTACAATCATGCGGCGTACCTCGACCAGCGACTCACGTCGATCCTCGAGCAGGAGTACCAAGATTTCGAGTTGATCTTCCTCGATGACGCTTCGCCCGACGACAGCCGAGAGATGTTTCTCGAGCGGTATGCCGGCGATGCTCGCGTGAGCTATCACTTCAACGACGTCAACAGCGGTAGTCCGTTTCGGCAGTGGAACCTGGGCGTGTCGCGGGCGCGCGGTCGGTTGGTTTGGATCGCCGAGTCTGATGACTACGCCGACACCCGCTTGCTCGGCTCGCTCGTCGGGCGCCTCGAAGCGGACGACACCATCGGAGTGGCGTACACCCAATCGTTGCAGGTCGACCCCCAGGGCAACACGCTGCGCTCGGGAGATACGTGGACGGCGGACCTCGACCCCAATCGCTGGTCGAGTGACTTCACCGCCGATGGAACCGAGGAGTGTCGTCGCTACTTGGCGATCAAGAACACCCTACCGAACGCGAGCGCGGTCGTCTTTCGACGAAGCGTCTACGAGCAGATCGGGTGCGCCCCCGTCGACTTCCGATTGGTCGGAGACTGGGCGACCTGGATTCGAATGTTGTTGGTCTCGAACTTGGCATTCGTGGCGCAGCCGTTGAATTGCTTCCGTGTCCACCCACAATCCGTCCGTCGCGGTTCGGTGTTGGACGGGACGTGGTCGCTCGAAAACTATCGCGTGCTCAGTGAACTTGCTCAGCGTGTCGACCTCGACCCGACGACTCGCGAACGCGCGGCTCGTTACGCCATGGCCAAATGGGTGGCGAGTTCCACTATGCCCGGATCGGAGATGACTTCCGAGCGCCACAATGCGTTGTACGACGTTGCTCGCCAAGTCGATCCCAAGCTGTTTCGCAGCGCGCTGCGACTGGTGCGCCCGAGCCGGCTTTGGCGATACGTCCGCTTCTTGCGCAAACTCCGACGCTTGACCCGTTCGTAGCCGCTTGCGAAGCGTGAAGCTTTCGGATCTTCTACGCGCGACTCCTGCCGAAAGGGCGCTCGCTTCGGATGGCTCGAACACCGCTGGTTTCCATCGTCATTCCCACGTGCAGTCGGTCTGCGAAGCTCGAGCGCTGTCTCGAGGCGCTCGCGGCTCAGACGCACGATGCGTTCGAGGTTATCGTTGTCGATGACGCCTCGACCGACGATACGCCAGCGCTGCTCGACCGTTTTGCCAGCGACCATTCCGGGTTTGCCCTTCGCTCGTTTCGCAACGACCCCGGGCGCGGCGCGAACCCCAGTCGCAACCGTGGCATCGCGGCGAGCGACGCATCGTTTGTCGCCTTCCTCGATGACGACTGCTACGCCGAGCCGGACTGGCTCGAGAAACTGATGACGGGTTTCGTCTCCGACGCGGTCGCGGCCGTCACCGGGTACGTCGTGAACTCACCACCCAAGAACGTGTTCGAGTTGACGTTGAAGGGAACCCATCGGGTTCACGGGGGGGTGCACGCCACGCGACTCGTCGCCGGGAACCTTTGCGTGCGCCGTTCGCTTCTCCTGGAACACGGTTTCGATGAAGATCGAGCCGGGGCGCAAACCGATACGTCAGTGTCGGGCCGAGGTGACGAAGAGGGGCTGTTCCTGGCCTTGAAGGCGCACGGACACGAGCTTCGTGTCGCGCACGATGCGGTGGTCGAGCACGACCACCCTCATTCCGGTCGTTCGTTCTTTCGACAAGCGTTTCGTGGCGGGCGCAGTACGGCGCGACTCGGCTACAAGTACTATCTGCGCCCGCGGGTCGAGCTGATTCCACTGCTACTCGCGTGGCTGCTTCTGCCCGTCTGCGTTCTCACGCCCTGGGCTTGGCTAGCCCCGGCGTTGTGCGCGGGGCTGTTCTTGGCCGCGATTCTCTACAACGAACGGTTTCGAAAGCGGAAGACCGTGGGGGAGATCGTGATCACGTTTCCTCTGGTGCTCATCTTCTTCCACCTGCGGCTGGCCGGGTATGTCGTTCAGTGGTTGCGTTTCTGGTTGCGACTCGATCGCCTCGAGCGGGTGAAGCTTTCCACGCCTTGACGGTGCGAGAGCGATCGATTCGCCGCCGATTCCGAGCGACGATCTTTCGCGCAACAGCACGAAGGCAGCGGCACTTTCCGGCCGCGCATGGAAGAAACGGGGATTCCAAGAGCGGTCAGTTATGCTCGTTGGCTCTTCCAATGAGCGTGACTGCAAGTGGCGGTCTGTGGTCTTGTCCTCGGACGTGTGCTCAAGCTCGATGGTTCTTCGTGACCCCACTCCTGGTCCATCGAGTATCGTCACGGCGCCGAATCGCGGAGTTGGCGCGTCCCGACGGACTTCTGAGAACATTGACCGGATTCAGCCATGAACACTGCAGCATTGCTCTCGAAGGTCGTGCTCGACACCGTTGCAATGGGGCCAAACCCGAGCGCGCAGAGTGCGCTCGAGTCCGAGATCGCAGACGGGTTGGCGACCATCGTTGCCGGCCCGCGCGAGACGATCGCGATTGAAGTCGAAGCCATTCTCCAGACCGCAATCGATCGGGTTGCGGCGGATATGGGAGGGACGTCACAGCGTGCGCCGCGCGTCGTGATCGCGATTGATGATGACGCGGGCGCTGTTCACGAGACGATCGAGCGAACCGTTCGGCTGGAGCCAAAAGATTCGCGTGGCACGCTGGTCCTCGCGTCGCAGCTCGCGGACCGAGGGTTGGATTTGGACCTCGGTGAGACCGCCGACGTCTCGGTTGTCGCCATTGCCAACACGGATGCATTCGCGACGCTCCTGATCAATACCGAAGCCACTCTGGTCGGGGACGCGGTCGCCGGAGAGAAGACGGGGTCAACCTCGACCGCCGAGCGGTCGGACCCGCTGATCGGTCGGACTCTGAGGGATAAGTACTACCTCCGCAAACGCATCGGCAAGGGTGGATTTGGGACGGTGTACCTCGCCACCGACAGGCAGATCGGAGCCGATGTTGCGGTGAAGATCATGAACACCGGTACCGCCAGCGACTCGAACGCGATCGACGAGTTCTTGGCCGAAGCGCGTCTCCTGACCAAGATCGATCATGAAAACATTGTTCGTTGGGTCACGTTCGATCAGACCGAGGACGGGCTTCATTACTTCGTGATGGAAGCGCTTCAGGGAGGGGAACTCTCGGACGTTCTCCGCGAGTCGGGTGGCAACTTGCCATGGGAGCGTACCGCGAAGATCGGGCTGCAAGTGTTGTCGGCACTCGACGCCGTCCATGATCTCGGCGACGAGGGGTCGCTCCTCCATCTCGATCTCAAGGAGCACAACGTCTTTGTGGTGGCGGCACGCTACGAAGGAGAGCCGGACCGGATCAAGGTGATCGACTTCGGGCTGAGCCAGCACGTTAGCGCTGAGGGTCGACGCGAATCCAACGCCAGCGAGTCCGATGCCCGCGAATCCACCGATCTCGAATCCGACGACAACCAGGCGCTCTATGCCACTATGTCGATCTCGCCGAAAGTCCAGCATCCGACCGTTCGCCGTGCGCGGGGTGGGACGCCAATCTACTGCTCCCCGGAACACGCCAAGCACCTACTGCAGGATCCAGAAATCGTGGAGCTCGATGGACGCGCCGATCTCTACTCGCTCGGCGTGATGCTCTACCACATGGTCGCGGGGGAGTATCCGTACGGCCGCGCGAAAACGGTCCGCGGAGCCCTCCGCGCCCCGTTCCGACAGAAGTACAAGCCGCTACGCGACACTGGCGTGCCCGTCGACGCCAAGTTCGCGGCGTTCGTGGACCGGTGCCTCGCGCCAGAGCGTGACGATCGCTACGCCAGTGCGCGTGAAGCGCGCGAAGCTCTCCACCGCATTCTTAATCCTAAGCGCAACCCGTTGTTGATCGCGGTGCCGCTCGTGCTCGTGATCGTGGCCCTGGTCATCGCAATCATGATGAACACCGGTCAACGCAACGACCTTGCTCTGCATACCGACGGGGGTGAGAAGAATCAGTTCGTGCTTGGCCACGGCAAGAATTCGACGATCGAGTTATCGGTGCCCCAGTGGAGTGGCTCGGGCGCGCCCGAAGTCACGGTGGTCGGCATGCAAGAACTGGACGCTCCGCCGATCCACGGGTTCAGCGCCACTTGGGGAGACGACAAGAAGGTCACCCTCAGCGTCGATCCTCGCGCCGGCCCCGATCCTGATTACGCCGAGCAACCGGGAAACGTCGAACTCCCTTCGGCGTACTTGAGATTCATGGTCGATGGAAAGGCGCTCTACTCCAAGCAACTAGACCTCGCCCACCTCGTCGCTCCGCTGATCGACCCAGGCAGCATCGTGTGGCAGGGTTATCCGGAATCCGCGAGCCAACGCTGGGACCCCCGGGGGCGACAGGTCGTCGTGCCCATCGCAGCTGGTGTTCCGAACAAGGGCACGCTTGCGATTGCAGGAACCTCGTATCCGGGCTCGGTCCGAAACGGCAAGTTGGAGTTCACTCTGCCGACAGACATCACGGCCGATGGACCGACCGAGTGCGACATCACGGTCGTCGATGAACTCGATCAGGAGTCCACGGTTACTGTTTTGCGATCGCTTGGCGGCCCTCTCGAAATTGTCGCCGCCAGCTTCGGGCGCATGGACAAGACGGGGTTCCAACCGAAGGACGGTCGTCCGACCCTCTCTTTGGGAGAGACGTATCGTCTCCGAGTGACGACGAATCGCGAGTGTGAGGTCGTTGCGACGTTCGTCGACAACGAGAACCCTACCGCTCCTCGTTTCGAACCGACCACTCACACGCTCGCGGCCGGTGTTCCTCGAGACTTCACCTTGGCCGAACTCGGAGTGAAGACCATCGACAAGGGATTCGAAGGCGCGGTCACCGTCAAGATCGACGACTCGCGCTGGGTGTCTCGCCGGTCGCCGGGGGCGTGGACCCGACGCTTGCCGTTTCGGCTCGAGAAGGAGCCGCCGCGGCTCGATACGTGGATGGCTCTGAACAAAGTCCGGACCAAGCTCGGCGACGAGATCAGTCTCCGCTGGGACGATCGACTCCGGTTCGGCGTGAGCCGGGCCGGTGGCAACCGAGCCGTTCAAGTGCGAATCGTGTGCGCATCGATGGAGCCTAATCGCCTCGAGTTGTCTCTCAACTCGGCGGATTCCGAAGCGACCTCCTCGGTGGCGGTCAAGCTCGAGGAAGGGCGGCACCGGATTCAGGTGACCATTGCCGATGGCGGGGAGGTGTTGGAAGAAAGAACGCATTGGCTTCGCCGCGACGATACCGCTCCCACTGTAGATCTTCCTCCCACATTCGCCTCGGATGGTGCATTCGTCGTGACGAAGGAGAGTGGTGCCGCACCGTTCATGCCGACGTTCTCGGATGAGAGTCCGATCGAACGAGTCGCGTACGTCGTGTCGACGCCGACCGACGTGCGTGCGCCGGTGACTCTTCGTCTCGATGGATCGGACGCGCTCGATTTGAGTCAGGTCGACGGGCCCGACGGACCGTACTCGATAGAGTTCTCGGTCCGCGACGCCGCCGGCAATGAATCGAAAGAGACGTTCGTCTGGGAGCGAAGCGTTCAGTCGCCCAACGTGACGCTCGTTGCGCCGAGGCGAAACGGCGACAAGTGGATCGTTCCGGGTGGAGTGTGGGCTATCGCCATCGAAGTCGAGGATGGATCGGATCGAATCGTCGCCGCCACCGCGAGCGTGCGTCCAGACGATCCGCTCCTGAACCCTATCGAGATCACGTTGGTGCCCGGCGACGACAACTCGAGATCCCGTGCCGATGAGTCGCCGCGCTGGATCGCGCAGTCGTCGGTCATCAGTCCGTTGTGGTCGTTGGAGCGAGTCACGATCGTTGTCACGGTTCGCGACCAGGGCGGCAACATCAGCCGCACCCCCGAGATCAGCGCCACCCTCGGGGATATCGCGATTCCCGCGGGGTGGGACACACCTCGGCGTGTCGACAATCCCGGCGAGCAGATGGTGTTCGTCCCGGGCAACAGCGCAGCGGTGTACACGTTTGGCGAGTCCGATCGTCGCTCCTTTCGGGTCGAGATCCAGAAGGGTGCTATTCGAGACTTCTACATCGACGCGAGGGAGGTCGACGAGTTGAGCTTCCTCAAGTTCGTTGAGGCCGCCGCCGGATACCGCGCGCGGGTCACCGGAGGTGATGCACGCGAGACGTACTGGCAGGATCGATTGCGCGCCGCGCAGGCGGACCGAGCGGTGACCGGGGTCCACTGGCGCGAGGCCGACGCCTACGCACGCTGGCGCGGCAAGCGACTTCCGCGTCTTCTCGACTGGGAGTACGCACTCATCCAGGAGCGCCCCGGGGTCACGGGGTTGGCCGACGAGACGCAGGAATGGACGGTGACGTCGGACCGCGATCGCCTGACGGAAGAGCAGCCGACTCGAACCGCAACCCACTTCTACGCCACAGGAAGTGGCAAGAAGGGTCCCGAGGTAACGGACCGCTTTCAATATGGGTTGGAGTTTCCCCAAGCGACGACTTTGGGATTCCGATGCGTGGTCGATCGGGCAACCATGCTGCGGTGGATCGAAGATGGGATCTTCTCGGCTCCTTAGCTGAGGTTCATAGGTTGGAGTTTAGGCGTAGCCAGCCACGGCGTTCAGATTCTTGCCCCGTAGCATCGGGCACCACCGTTGCCCATCGCACTGAACAGAATCGGACCGACCCCGATTCGCCCGTCCAACCTTCGAAGCCGTCCCGTCTGAGCAACCGATCACATGGGTAACACTTATTCCGATCACATGGGTGACACTTCGCTTGGACTTACGTCGGTGGTGAGCAGAAGACTCGGCCATCCCCAACCCACTGGTGTTCGAGCCACGCCACGATGCGCCCCGAAAAAGGGGACTTCGAGGCGCCTTACCGGATGACGCACCCTCATGGCGTGTGGTTCAACCCCGGGGGGTCACGGGGCAAGAACCTGAACGCTGAGAAAAACAGTCGCGCTACTCGTCAGAACAGCCGCTGGTACCCATCCGAACCGTGACGACTCGTTCAAGGCCCTAAGTATTGAGGTCCACTATGGCTACGCCCAAACTCGAACTGATGAGCTAAGCTAGAGTGCCCGGATCATTCATGATGCGGAGTCGTAACACCCACACTGGGCGGGCGTCTCGACCTCGAGCATATTGGCGCCGCTGATCAGTGGTAGGATCATGGCATTCGCGGAAACCTCCATCGTGGCGAGAGACCGCACCCTGTCTATTTCGAATTCCCAGACTCGTCTTTGAAACTCGTCGTCGAATGCCGCTGTGTATTTGGTCGACGTCGGTCGTCAGCGGTTGGCATTGGGGTAGATCATGTTCAGAGCGTTTTTCATGGCGCTGTCGTTCTGTGCCTTGGCCACGACAGGTTGCAGTACCACTGCCGGGAATGGGCTGCCATCGCTTCCGTTTCACGCGGTTGTGATTCCTCCGGAGATCCACCCGACTTCGCCCGGGGCGCCAGGTAGCGACTCGCTGTTTGCGATCAATTTCACACACGAAGCGCTCGGGTTCGCACTCCAATCCGGGCTGGAGAACGCTGGCTTTGCCAGGGTGACCTACCTCGCCGGTGAGTCGACCGCCGTCGATGATGAGAAGCGGCTGGAAGCGTATCAAGAGCGAGCCCGCGCCGTCGGCGCCGACTTGCTGATCGTGCCGACTCTTACCTTCTCAGCGGCCGTCGAGCACGGCCTCGACACCACTCCGTTCTTGCTCAACCTACCGTTGTTCTTGATCGGTGGTCCTTTGAACTGGTTCATTCCCGATCGAACGTACGGATTCGCCGAAGGCGAGGTGGCGCGTCTCGACGTGCGCGTCTACGCGGTACCGCAAGGCGACGGCGCCATCAGCTACGCGACGCTGAGGGACTTGAGCATCATCGACGAACCGCTTCGCGTCGAGGTCGACAAGATCAACCTGAGCTTCTGGGATCGGGCCGGACACAGCTACCTGTCGTACGTGTTCTCGATCTTCTTGCCCTCTTCATTCCTCGCGAGCGAAACCGAGCTTGCCCGGACTGAGATGCAGAACGAGATCCTCGGCAAACTCACGCGCGACCTCGCCCGCCAAGCGCGCAGCAATCGACAGCTGCAGTCGAACCCGCGCCACGGTGGCTTCCAAGTCAACCTCGACGCGGTCGAGGTTACCAACGCCGAAGGAAACCTCGTGAGGCTCACCGTGCCGGTCGAAGCGCAACCGGGATACAAGCTGATCAAATACAACGTCAACGGCGGAGACGACCACGCGGTGGATACGGACGGCCGACGCTGCGTGATCGCAGCGTCCGTGCCGTCAGGCAGCGAAGTGGTGCGAGTGTCCATCATGGATGACGTGCAGCAGTGGCGTCACTACACGTTTCGAGTCGCCAGTCAGGAGAACCAGTGATGCTCATGAACCAAACCCCGAGTCCCCGAGGTGCTACGCGCCGGGGTGGCGTTGCGACGTTCACGGCGATCGTTGGTCTGGCGCTGTTTCTCACCGGGTGCGGGGCCGGAACTGTCCTGACCGCGGCGGGCGTTTCGGGAGGAGGCGGAAGCTCGACCACCGTGGTTGCCGCATCGGATCCGGTGGTGACCAGCGTTCAGGTGACCGAGAGCCGCACGTCTCCCGCGAAGATCACGTTCAGTCTTATCGATGCCGAGAGTGATCCCGTCGACGTGAAGCTGTTCTTCGAGATGGGTGGGGTCACGGGCGAGATCGTTCTCGTCGGCGGATCGCTGACGCAACTTGCGACTTCACCGAGTCCGGGGACGGAGCACGAGTTTCTCTGGGACTTCGCAAGTCAACTCGGCACCGCGGAGTTTCAGCCCGACGCAAAAGTCATCGTTCGCTTGCTGGGAGTCACGGGTGCGCCTGAGGCGCAGCCTCTGGTGGGATCGTTCAAGCTGGGTAACGATGCTGCGGTTATCGTGGACGCTCTCGCCCCGACTACGGCGGAGGTCTCCGGAAACGTCGACGTTACGTTCTCGGTCGCCGATTCGTCGAGCGACCCGGTGTCGATCCGGGTCGAGTTCCGGATCGCCGGCGAAACGAACTGGCAACTCGCCCGACCCGCGGGCACGCCGGCGACGGAACCCACTCCCGTCTACGCGCGCATCAATGTGGTGACGACTCCGGTGGCGGCGGTGACGACTTTCGTTTGGGATACGTTGGCGCTGTCCCAACTGCCGGGTCGAGAGGTCGATGTTCAGCTCCGCTTTCGCGCCGACGATGCGATCCACACCGGGGAGTTCAGAGAAACCACGTTGTTTCACGTGGACAACAATCTCCCTCCGATCGCCATTCTAGATGCCGGCTCGGTCCTCACGAACTCGGATCGCAAACGGGGGATTCCGGTGCCGTTTAGCATCATTGACCCGGAAGGCGACGACGTGCTGGTCGTCATGCAGTGGCGTCGTTCTGGCGAGGGATTTCCCGATCTGGACGCCGACCCCGTCGTGATGTCGACCATCCTGGCCGACGCCGATCCAGCTCAGAGGCGCGCGCTGCAGATCGCCGAGGAGCTACCGATCGTCTTCGAGGGTCGCCCCGTTGCGTCTCCGCTCGCGGATCCCGAGGGCAAGAAGCTTCGGCTTCCCGAACTCGCATCATCCGCGGCCGGTATTCGGCCTACCGCTCTCGCCGGGCGCGCCCTCGAGATCCTACGCGCGTCGACCGTTGCCGAGCCCATCGGGAGCACGTGGACTCTCCCCAACCCACTCGTGGGCCCGGTTGCCGCGTTGCCCGTGGGGAACGGGGAGACAGCGCGGGTTCTCGACAGCGCTAGCCCCGGCATCTGGCGGCTTCGGGAAATCCGCCTCGGCACGGGGGCGGTCATCGGAAACGAGATCACCGGCGTCGGAGACCCCACTGCCATGGACTACGAGCCCGGAGCGACGAGTGTGCTGATTGCCACGAGCCAAGCCGGTAACTGGAGTCTCGATCGAGTGAACCTGCTGACGGGTGACGTCACGACGCTCCACGCGCCGGTCGATCCCGGCGTAGTCCAAGGCGTCACGAGTTTGGGGACGGACGCCTCGCTGGTCACGGTGGGAAGCGCTCTGATGCGCGTCAACCACGTGACGCCACCACCGCCTTTCGTTCAGGTGGTTGCACTGCGCAACGATCTGCAAACTCCGCGCGGCGTGATCGTCGATCCGCTCGATACGAATCGGGTCTACGTGGCTGAGCAGAGTGGAGGCCCGGCGGCGGCTGGGCGCGTGATCGCATTGGAGTTGGATAGCTACGGCAGGCCGCCCGTGGTGCAAGTGATGGGTACGTTAGCGGGCTTTCCGCAGCCGAGCGCGATCGCCCTGACCCGTTCGGGAACGAGACTTCTCGTCGTCACCGACTCCGCTTCCGTCGGCTGCGTGCGCGAGCTGCGTGGCGTGGATATCGGCGGCGCCCAACACGGCGAGGTGTTCACGATCACCTGTTTCGCTGACGATCCAACGAGCCTCGCCACTGGGGCCGACGGCCTCTGCTTGCTCACCCTGCCGTCGAACGACCTCGCCGTGGGCGGGGGCGTCGAGCAAACTCGTACGATCGGCATCGATGGTTTCGAACCGACCACGCAAGTGGTGACCGTCACTGCCGCGTTCGACCCTCCGCTCGCTACTGCGACTGCAAGACGATGGCGACTTGGCCGTCCCGCGAATCCGGTCAAGGGAAGCACGGGAGTGTTTGTCTGGGATACCAGGGGGGCACCCGTGGGAGAGGGAAGTGCCTTCCTGAAAATGACTCCGTATGACGCCGACCGAGGAGGTGCGAGTGAGTTCACCGTGAGCAAACAGATCAAGACGGCTGACCTGCTCACCATCGGCGACTCCTTCGGGACGGCCGGCGCCTCCTCCGTCGAGGCGGCGGATCTGGATGGCGACGGCGATCTCGATCTCGTCTCGGCGAACCGTGCGGGCAGCAACGTGACCATCTTCTTCCAGGCGAGCCCTGGCGTGTACGCGGCCACGCCCGATCTTACGCTCGGGAATGCCTCCACGACGAACGGCGCCACCTCCGTGGAGGCGGCGGACCTCGACGGCGACGGGGACCTGGACCTCGTCTCGGCGAACAGTACGGGCAGCAACGTGACCATCTTCTTCCAGACGAGCCCTGGCGTGTACGCGGCCACGCCTGATCTTACGCTCGGCAATGCGTTGACGACGAACGGCGCCGCCTCCATTGAGGCGGCGGACCTCGACGGCGACGGGGATCTGGACCTCGTCTCGGCGAACAGTGCGGGCAGCAACGTGACCATCTTCTTCCAGACGAGCCCCGGCGTGTACGCGGCCACGCCCGATCTTACGCTCGGCGATGCTTCCACGACGACCGCCGCCGCTTCCGTCCGGGCGGGGGACTTAGACGGCGACGGCGATCTCGACCTCGTCTCGGCGAACCGAAACAGCAGCAACTTGACCATCTTTTTTCAGACGAGCCCTGGCGTCTTCGCGACCACTCCCGACCTCACGCTCGGCGATGCTTCCACGACAAGCGGCGCCACCTTCGTCGAAGCGGCGGACTTGGACGGCGACGGAGATCTCGACCTCGTCTCGGCCAACAGTACTGGCGACAACTTGACCGTCTTCTTCCAGACCGGCCCTGGCGTTTTCGCGGTCACCCCTGTTCTCATGCTCGGCGATTCGTTTACCACGATCCGTCCCGCTGCCGTCGAGGCGGCGGACCTGGACGGGGACGGAGATCTCGACCTCGTTTCGGCGAACAACAGCCCTCCCCCCAATCTGACTGTCTTCTTCCAAACGAGCCCTGGCGTTTTCGCGGCCACGCCCGACCTCAAGTTCTCTTCCACGACGGGCCCTGCCGTAGCGGTGGAGGCGGCGGACCTAGACGGCGATGGCGATCTCGACTTCGTCTCGGCGAACGGCTTTGGCGACAACCTGACGGTCTTCTTTCACCCGAGCCCTGGCGCGTTCGCGGCCACGCCCGATCTCACGCTCGGCGACGCGTTCGCAACGGATCAGCCCCTAGCGGTGGAGGTGGCGGACCTGGACGGCGACGGAGATCTCGACCTCGTCTCGGCGAACGAACTTAGCGATAACCTGACCGTCTTCTTCCAGACGAGCTCTGGCGTCTTCGCGACCACGCCCGATCTCACGCTCGGCAATTCCTCGACGACGAACGGCGCCCAATCCGTGAAGGCGGCGGATCTGGACGGGGACGGAGATCTCGACCTCGTCTCGGCCAACCGACTTCGCAACAACCTGACGATTTTCTTCCAGACCGGCCCCGGCGTGTTCGCGGCCGCGCCCGATCTCTCGCTCGGCGACTTCGCCACCACCCCAGGTCCCTTTTTCGTGGAGGCGGCGGACCTCGACGGGGACGGAGATCTCGACCTCGTCTCGGCCAACTTCCTTGGCGACAACTTGACCGTCTTCTTCCAGACGAGCGCTGGCGTCTTCGCGACCACGCCCGATCTCACGCTCGGCGATTTCTTCACGACCGGCGGCGCCAACTCCGTGAAGGCGGCGGACCTCGACGGCGACGGGGATCTCGACCTCGTCTCGACGAACGCTACTGACATGACCATCTTCTTCCAGACGAGCCCTGGCGTGTACGCGGCCACGCCCGATCTCACGCTGGGCAACGGTTCCCAATCGGTGCAGGCGGCGGACCTCGACGGCGACGGGGATCTGGACCTCGTCTCGGCGAATGACTTTAGCGACAACCTGACCGTCTTCTTCCAGATGAGCCCTGGCGTCTTCGCGGCCGCGCCCGATCTCACGCTCGGCGATTCGCTGACGACCGACAATCCCTCCGCGGTGGAGGCGGCGGACGTAGACGGTGACGGAGATCTCGACCTGGTCTCGGCAAACCGACTCGGCCACAACCTGACCGTCTTCCTCCAGGCAAGCCCCGGCGTCTTCGCTGCTACACCCAATTTCACAATCGGCAATTCGACGGCGACGAACGGACCTCGATCCCTCAAGGCGGTGGACCTAGACGGCGACGGAGATCTGGACCTGGTCTCCGCGAACTCCCTTGGCAGTAACCTGACCGTCTTTTACGGAAGCCACTAAGCTAGCCTTTCGTGTCGCGCCGAGCGAATCCTCATCGACGTTGCCACGCGAGTCGAGCACGACACATTGGACACGCACGAGCACCGTAGTTCGTTCTTGTGACAGGCGCTTCGTGGCGGGGCGCGTTCTTCCACCTGCGGCTGGCCGGGTATGTCGTTCAGTGGTTGCGTTTCTGGTTGCGACTCGATTGGCTCGAGCGGGCGATGCTTTCCACGCCTTGACGGTGCGAGAGGGATCGACGAGCATCGTCGTTGCAGGAGTCACTCCGTTTCGGGGGTATGAAATCGGGCGGCATGAAGTTGTCGCGTGCGTCAGACTGCAAACCCGAACCGATCCTTGTTGACGCGCTGCTTTGACGCGGAAACTTCGAAACACTCCCACCGGCGGGTAACCACTTGGCAGAGTATCGCATCACGCCCAATCACGAATTCGGCCACGGATTCGTTGTGTCGACCCTAGGCCGAACGGTGGCTTCGGTTGTCGAAGTCAGCAAGGGGGAGTTCACCGTCTCCGTCGGTCGCACGCGCTACAGAATAGCCACGTCGAGTGGATTCTCGTCTGCTCACCAGCTAGTGGCCGGAGATTCAGAGGTGATCGTGTCCGCGGAACGACCCAGCACCGTCGGTCCACGCTATGTCGTTCGGCTGTCGGGAGGGGCGGTTCTCGACTTGATCCCGGTAGCGACGTTCGGCAACAAGTGTCACGTCATACAGGACGGAGAAATCGTCGGCGTCATCGATCCGGACGACATCACGACCCACGACTTGAGCTGCGAACTCCCTGACGACGTTCGCCCCGAAGTTGCCGCGTTTCTCATATGGGTCGTGATGGACGCAACTCGCGCGTAGTCGTTGACTCGTACCGTGCCGCCGCGGAAACTCGTGACTCGAGGTCTGCGCTTCTGACGCGCTTTCAAGCAATACTTTGAAACCCAAGAGAACGGAATCCCATGTTTACTCGCGACGAACTTCTCGAGTCGATCGCTCAAGAGATCAGCATCTGCAAGCACCTGCACAGCAAGCTCGACGGCCACAGTGACGACTACCAACTCGGGCCGGAAATGAGAACGACGCTCGAGCTCATGCGTTACTTGAGCTGGTGTGGTTCGGGTCCAGCTGACGCGCTGATCAACAACGACTGGTCGGTGGTCCAAGGTTATCAAGAGACGGCCGCGACGATGACGGCCGCCGATTTCCCCAAGCACCTCGACAACCAATTTTCAAGGCTCGAAGAGCTACTCAAGCCCATCTCGGACGCCGACTTCCAAACGCGTGAAGCCGCCTTCCCGTGGGGCGGTAGTGCGACACTGGGCCGGGCGCTGGTCAACACGACCTACGCGTTCCTGTCCGCATACCGTTACCAACTTTTCTGCCACGCCAAGGCGAGCGGCAACTCCACCATGAGCACGCACAACGCTTGGCTCGGCATGGACAAGCCGGAGGAAGTTACCGGCTAGCTTACGAGTCACGGCCGGCCCTCGACTGCAGGGTCGGCCCATTGCAAGTCCAATTCGATCATCGAACTTATCGCTATCGTTGATTGTCGGTTCTTGCCGCGCACCGCGCCTCTGACGTCTAGGTGTCGCCAATCCAATCGACGGGGGGTGAGCCAGCGGCCGACGTGTCCTACGTCGAATACGACGGTTCGACGGCGACTCAAGTGCACGAAGAGACTTGCACCGAAAAATTGAGCCGAGGGGGGGACGATGTCGAGCGACGGGGTGATGCGTCTTACGCCTCGGGGTTGGGTCACGCTCGATCGGGTCGTGCTCGTCCTTGCGCCGGTGATTGTGTTTTGGTTTCAAGGGTTCGAAGGGCTTTCCGATACGGATCCCGGGTTCTTGACGGGGATCTCGTATCGACTGCTTCGGGGCCAGGAACTGTACACAGACATTATTTACGTTCGGCCACCGCTGAGCCCGATTCTTCACGCGGGTGTACTCAAGCTGTTGCCCGACCACCTCGGCTTGATCGGCGAGCGTGCACTGTTCTACGTGCTCGCTTGGACGAGCTGCTTGCTTGCACTGCTTACGTTGAGACACGCTTTCGGGCGCGACGCTTCGGGCGTGGCGGGACTTCCGCTCTCGATCATCGGGACTCTGGCTTTCCTGTTTTCGGTCAACAACTTCACACCGTACCCATGGCACACGCTCGACGGGGTGTTCTTCAGCGCACTGGGCCTGTTTCTCGTCGTGCGCTCTCCTTCGACGCTCGGCCTCGCTTGCGCCATGCTCGCGTGTCTCGCGGCTGCGGCGTGTAAGCAGTCGTACTACCCCATTCCTCTTGTTGCGGTGTTTCTCGCTGGCGCTTGCCACGGCCGACCCGGACTGATTCGGAGCACTGTAAGTCTCATTGTGCTCAGCACCGTCACGTTGGGAGGCGCGGCGGCGCTCTACCCGGAATCCACATCGGCGTTCTGGAAACTCTCTCGAGCAGCGACCCACTGGGACGAAGCGATCAGTGCGGGGTTCACGAAGTATCTGCAAACGCTGCCGTTCGTGTTCGGCTTCGTCGCGCTGGGGTGGTTGGTGAAGCGTAGAGTCGGTGACGCAACTCGAACCGAACTGCTGCTGTGGTCAGTGGTGTTGGTCGCGCTCGGGTTGAACATCGTCGAGGCGTATCAAAATTGGTTCTGGCAGAAGACTGCGTACAAATACAGCCAGTTCCTTTTCCTGCTTGCCTTCGGGGTGGCGGCGTTCGAGTTGAGACACTACAGGCAGCGGGCTATCACGCTGATGGCGCTATTGTCGATCGCGTGGTGCTCGAGTCTGAGCTGGGGGACCAAACACCCGATTCTCTTCTTCACTCCTGTGGTGTTTGGCGTCGTCCATGGAGTGCGAGTTCACCTTGGGGGGCGCACCCCGGTCTGGGCGTATCGTGGTTGGATCGTCGTACTCTTCGGGGCCTATCTCGCCATGGCCCAGTTTCCGCGTTTCGACGCCCCGCGCTGGGAGTGCACGCACGCACTATCGGAAGTGTTCCCCCGAGCATCGGCGATTCAGGTAGGTGGGTTCCAATTCCAACATCACACGGAGTTGATGCACCTCGTCGCCAAGTACGGCGAGCCGTTCGTCGTACTACCAGCCCTACCACTGGCCCACTATCTGACCGAGACGACCCCCATCCTGAGTGTTGACTGGGCCCTCAACGTCGAAGTCACCGGCTACACGCTCAAAGCCCAACTACTCGCCCAGCTCGAACAGCCGGGCGTGACCGCCTTGATTCAGCGGCATAGGATCGATCGGGTGCGCCGCCGGGGCGATCACCCTTATGGGTCGTGGCTCACACTTCACGTGGTTGACCACTGGACGCTCGTCGAGACTCGGGAGTCGTTCCTGGTCTATCAAATGTCGACGTTGCCGTCGTCGTTGCAGCCCGCGCCGAAACGAACGGATTTCTAATCCGGGCTGCGGCGAACTGTAGCGCTACGATCAGGATACACATGACTGGAATCGTAGGCCTGGACCTCCACCAACAACCAACCACCAAAGGCAAGACCATGAGAGCTATCGGATACAACCGGGCGGGACCCATCACCGCGGACAACGCGCTGATCGAGTTCGAGGCGGAGCCCGCTGAGCTAGCCCCGCGCGACTTGCTAGTCGAAGTCCGAGGCATCTCGGTTAATCCGGTCGATGTGAAAGTTCGCGCCAGCATGGCGGCCGACAACGGCACCAAAGTCCTCGGCTACGACGCCGCCGGTGTGGTTCGGCAAGTCGGCACCGCGGTCAGCAAGTTCAAGGTCGGCGACGAAGTCTTCTACGCCGGCGATATCACCCGTCCAGGCACCAACTCAGAACTCCACGCGGTCGACGAGCGCATCGTTGGCACCAAGCCGAAGTCTCTCGGCTTCGCGGAAGCCGCGGGACTGCCGCTGACCTCGATCACCGCGTGGGAACTTCTCTTCGACTGCCTCGCAGTCAAAGAAGGCGAAGGCCGAGGCGACTGCATTTTGGTGATCGGTGGCGCGGGCGGAGTGGGATCGATCCTCATTCAACTCGCCAAGAAGCTCACCGCACTGACAGTGATCGCCACGGCGTCCCGTCCCGAGACCGTCGAGTGGACCCAGAAAATGGGCGCCGACCACGTCATCAACCACCGTGAGTCCCTCGTCGATCAGGTCGGAGCGCTCAACCTCCAACCCCGCTACGTCGCGTCACTCTCCGGAAGCGCCCAGCACTTCCCCGCCGTGCTCGAACTCATCAAGCCGCGTGGCCACATCGCGCTCATCGATGACCCGGAAACTTTCGATATCACTCCAGCCAAACTCAAAGCGTTGAGCGTCAGCTGGGAGTTCATGTTCGCGCGTTCCATGTTCCAAGCCGACGACATTGAACAACAGCACCAGCTGCTGAACCGAGTCTCACAACTCGTCGATTCCGGCACGCTCGTCTCGACCGTGACCAACAACTTCGGAGCACTTACTGTCGACACCCTCAAGGAAGCGCACACGCAACAAGAGAGCGGGCGAGTCATCGGCAAGAACGTGCTCGACGGCTTTCAATAGGTTGCGTCTGGAGGTGCGGCCGGAAAGTCATGTCGCGCGGGAGGTCGAGCTTCCGGCGGCCAGCACACTCGGCGAAACTCGAAGTATGAGCAGGTCTTCAAGAAGGAGCAACGCCGAGATTCGCGGGAAGCGCAGCCTGCCCGGCTTCGCTTGATGAATAGTTCGAACTTCATCGACCGCCTCCGATAGCGTCACGGCGCGGCGGGCAACCGTCGGTTTCGAGATCCGGAGACCTGCGGCCTCGTTCTCGACAGAAGCTACCGCGGACGCCCCGCCAGAAGACATCCGTGCCCATCGTTGGCGGTCAGTTCAGCTCTCTCAGCCTCCTGCGGGACTTGGATGCAGGGTTGAGCAACGGGGGACGCGCCGTTTGCTCACGCCGCCCGGCCCGGATATCATGGCATTCTCTGAAGACCGCGAGTGCCGGGGTCACCGCACCGCGTCACCAACTCTGGAACCTGACGGAGTCACGACCATGGGCGACAAGGGAAGCAAAGACAAAGGCAACAAGGAGCCGAAGAAGAAGGCCGCGCTCACCCAGAAAGAAAAGCGGGCGCTGAAGAACGAGAAGAAGAAAAAGAACTAGGTGCTGACCCACGTGTGAAATCGCACGACTGACGCGGGTCGTCCCGGCCTGTCCTGGCCGCGCTACTTGGCTGCGCCGGCTTACCGAGCCCACTCGCGTTTCGCGAAGTTCCACAATGACGAAGCCCTCGTATCCTGCTCGGCCGAGCAGGATTCGAGGGCTTTCGTCGTCCGCACGGGTACGTCTGGGCTCTTGCAGCTCGAGTCGCTCAATCCCTCAAGCGGTCCAGCAACCCGGCCGCGAAGCGCTCTCCCGTGGCGGGCCCGTGCCCTGGGTAGAAGTAGGGCTCGATCAGTTCCAACTCCATGAGCATCAGCTCGCCGCGTGCGTCCCGCACCAGATCGACACGGGCGTAGAGCGTGGGCTCGTCGATCATGTCGATGACACGCTGCGCCGCGGCCAGCTCGACCGCGGTCGGCTCGTACGACTCTTCTCTGCCGCCGTAGTTGGACTGAACCCGGTACTCCCCGGGCTTGGGCCGTTTCCTGACGGCGTGCGAGAACACGCAGTCGAAGAAGAGAAACGAGTACTCTCCGTCAGAAACCACCGTCGGTACGAACGGCTGAATCATGCAGCCGGCCGTCGGCAACTCTTCGATGCGAGGCAAACTACCGTGGCGACCCAGCCGGACCTGGCGCCAGGACGACGCGCCGATCACCGGCTTGACGACGACTTCGTCGACATCCAGTTCGTCGAAGGCCGCCGCGAGCGTCGACGAGTCCGCTCGATCTCGCCACAGCGTCGGGATCACTGGTGCGCCACCCACTCGCAAATCCTCGAGGTACGTCTTTTCGTGATTCCAACGCACGATCGGCAACGGGTTGTAGAGAGGTCGCTGCTCTGCAAACAGTTCGAGGGTCGCCAGGAATTCCTCGGGTCGCGCGGCGTAGTCCCACGTCGTACCGATGACGGCGGCCACGAACTCCGTCGGCACTACCGTCGGGTCGTCCCAGATAACTTCGGTGAGGGTCAATCCCCGATCAGCGCAGGCCACCCGCAAGGCGCCGAACTGAAGATCGTGCTCGCGAACATACGGATCTCGCGATCTGTCGAGCGCGGATCGGGCGGTCAAGTAGGCGATGGGAATCAGGGCGAGATCTCCGCGAAGACGTTGGGGCGCGAGCGCTTCGAACGACGATTCTATTCGATGTTGGGCCAGTTGCAGAATCGTTTCAACCGAGCTCCCGGGGGCGGTGAGAACGAACGGCCACGGGGTCGCCAACAGTGGCTAGTTCTAAATCTCAAGTACCATGCGCGATCTCGGCTATAACGGACCGTCCGTGCGGGGCAACCGGCGTTACTAAGTTCAATCCCGATCCGGCCCACCAATCGTTCCGGTGGCTCTAACTCGCATGGACTCGGAAAGTCACTGTCATCTGAATTCGGTCTCCACCTCGCGCCACGGCACGATTCGGCCGACCCTCCCCGCTCGCCAACAAACACGGACCACGATCCTTTGGAAGGAGCCGAATGAAGCGTCTTCACCTTTTCGAGTTCGAAGATCAACGCTGGTTTCCGAAGACGCTCCGAAGTTTCGCGACGGATTGGCTGCGCGTCGTGCAGAGCCGTATGCGACTACACGAGCCGGTGGTCGAGGTACTGCGCGAACTCCTCGCGACCACTGGTGATCACCGCATCGTCGACCTATGTTCCGGAAGCGGCGGCCCTTTGGTCGACATCTTTCGGGAGTTCGAAGCGCGCGGCAAAACGATCGAAGTGTTGTTGACCGATCGTTATCCCCACCCCACCCTCGAGTCGCTGCCCATTGGCATGAGCTTGCACGCAGAGTCGGTCGACGCGCGTGAAGTGCCGAGCGATCTGGTCGGCTGCCGCACGATATTCAACGGGTTCCATCACTTCAATCGTGACGAAGCGCTTGGAATCCTACGTGACACCGTCGCGGCGCGTCAGCCCATCGGCGTCTTCGAGATCACCGAACGAAGACTACTGGGAGTCGCAATCGCTGCGGTGATTCCCCTCTTGGTGTGGATCATGACACCCTTCATTCGACCCTTCCGCTGGAGCCGACTCGCGTTCACGTACCTCGTGCCCATAGTCCCGCTCCTCTGCCTTTGGGATGGAGTCATCTCCCATCTTCGCGCCTACCACCCCGACGATCTCCACGGTCTCGCCGAGGATGTCGCGGACGACGGATACGCCTGGAAGTCCGGCCGACTCGACGTCGGCCATTTGCCGGTCCGGATCTCGTATCTGACCGGAACGCCGATCTGAACGACACGCGCGTCTCAGGCGCCCCCAACACGTGGTCCGCGCGACTCGTCGGAGGTGCGGGTCGTCCGCACCTTCTGGCGCTATTTCCCTGCGCTGCGGAGATCCAACTGGAACCCGACGGGAGTGCGTGCACCGAAACGGTTCCGGGCTATACTCGCGTGTCGCGAACGTCCGCGGGGCTGCGTCATCGGTCTACGCACGCCTTCGACGAGTCAAGTCCCCAGAAAACCGACAAGGAAAGAACCATGCCCAAAGCATCCGCCCGACACATCCTCGTGGCATCCGAAGAGGCCTGCCAAGACCTCAAGACCCAAGTAGAGGCCGGCGGCGATTTTGCCGACCTGGCTAGCGCCCACTCCGATTGTCCCTCCGGCAAGAAGGGCGGCGAGCTCGGCGAGTTCTCCCCCGGCCAGATGGTTCGCGAGTTCGACGACGTTGTTTTCAGCGCTGACGTCGGCACGGTGCAGGGTCCGGTCAAGACCCAGTTCGGGTTTCACCTCATCGAGGTCACTGCTCGCACCGACTAGCTATCGTGAAGAAGGAGCAACGCAGAGATTCGCGGGAAGCGCAGCCTGCGCGGCTTCGCTTCATGAATGATCAGAAACGGGGATCGGGGCGTGACGCCGCGATCCCCGTTTCTTATTTCTTGCGAGTGCGGTTGCGGATATCCACGGTCACGAAGACCGAAGACGCCAATGCAACCGGAGAGCTATATCTTGGCTCACTGACGGTAGCTATTGCGATACGTACGTCGCCGCGTCTGTACAGTCATATTCGCAGCGTCGTTTGGTTACTCTGTGGTTACTCTGTGGTTACCTCACCGCTGCCGGACCAGGGTAGGATCCGGGCATGAACAAGATACCGAGCACGGTTCTGGCGACAGGCTCGAGGGGCTTCTCTGCGGGCGACACGTCCCAACTCCGCTTCCTCCCCGCTCTCGCTCTGCTGCTGAGTCTGCCCCAACCACTTCAGCGCCAGAAGGCCGAGAACTCGGTCGGATGTGGACCTTCGAGAATCCACTTTGAGGCAGCGTCGGCTACGCCTACCGACGATAGCGGCGACCGCAAGCAGGCGACGCGCTACTACGAGAATGAGTTGACGATCGATCCTGACTTTCGCAGTGCCAAGCGGCGCTCTGTGATTGGGAGATGGCCATGCGAAAGATGAAAACTGTGTCCGCCGCGGTATTCGTGACGGTGATCCTTTTGTGCATAGTGATGTACTTCGTGACACGTACCACGCCGTCCGAGTCACCGTCGATGTCGGCGGACGAACGGCAGGTGGCCGACGGGGAGTTCGTGGGTACTGTGGGTGCCGTGCCCGAGGCCTCGGTCCCAGACTCGGCCACGGCGGCCGGGCGACAAAGCCCGATCGTGGACAGGCCTTCCGTCCATGTGCCTGCGATCGCAGCTACCAAAGTGCTACGCGTGGTCCTCGACGGTATCACCGAACAGCACGCGCCGATGGTGACGGTTACGTTGATGGGAGTGGACGAGCGCGACGAATGGGTCGCGGAGATCCAGGACTCCTGGACATGCCAGGGATTGATGAGCGAGTTCGACCTGGGTCCCTTCTTTGCGCGAGTGGCGGAGCAACACGAAAGCGTGCGCGTCGGTGAGCTGGAGATCACCGTAGATCACTCGAACTACTTCCTCGAGACGACCCGGGTTCCGCTCACCAGTGGTGTGGAGTTCTCGAGTGGCCAAACCGTCTACGAGGTTCGGGTGTCGTTGACTCGACCCGAGTTCTGGCCGAAATTCACGCTTGATGTGCGCGACGCGCACACAAGGGCGCACCTCAAGAACATCGAACTCCGCGTCAACGACAACCTCGTGGGCATGTCCATCTGGGGGCGGAACGGGACGACTATCTTGCTCGGCGACGGCCTGAGTTCGCCGATCGCGGTGATGGGCGGGCGTTATCCAGACGAGGTCACGGTTGCCGGCCTGGCGCTCTCGCCTGCGTCGGGCGAATCGCCCCCGCTCGTCGAGCTTTCGCGCCGCTTTTCGACCAAGCGCGGCGTCGGCGTGTCCGCGCGGGCGCCCGGTTACGCCTGGGGCTCGACTTCGCTCAACGTTTCGGAGGGCAAGCGCGAGCTGCTGCTGGAGCCGGCTGCCGGGCTGAGTGTGCGGCTGGAGAACGTGCGGCTCGAGCGCTACGCAGCGCTCGAGACGGTGCCCATGCTCTGCGTCTACTGGATCCGGGCGGACGGGGGGAACAGCTCTGTCCATTACGAGCGGCTCGACGAGACGCTCGAGAGTGAAGGGCTGCGGCTCGATAACCTGGTGCCGGGCGGGTACCGCGTCGCGGTCGAGCTGGGTGGGGGATCGTGGACGAAGCAGCCCGTGCTGGCCCTCGAGGAAGTCTCCATCGCCGCCGGCGAAACGGGCGAATTGGTGCTCGCGCTGGCCGAACCGCCGGCGGCGCCTCAGCGCGCGACCCTCGGCGGCGTGATCTCCTTCCCGTCCTTTGGCGACGGCCCGAACTTCGACGAAGCAGAGTCCGAGCACGAACAAAGAGTGCGGCTACAGATCTATTTCCAACCCACCCAGAGTTGGCGCAAGCCCGACATCGAGTTCTCTTTGGCCGACCTGGAGCGTGTCGGCGGAGCGCTCCCGACCTGGTCGTTCCGCGTGGAGGACCAACCGGTCGGTCTGTACCGGGTCCAGCTGCTGCCATTCCTGAAGGCGTGGATGATCGACCTCCCGGCCGGTGGCCGCGAGGACTTGGAGCTCGTAGTCCCAGAGCTCGCCGAGGTGCTGATCGAGACCGTCGACGGGCAGACCGGCGAGCGGGTCCCACGTGACGCGCTCTACTACCGACGCCATGAGCCACTCCCGCGTCAGCGGCAGAACGACTTTACCAAGGCCGACACCGAGGAGCCGGGCCGCTTCCGCTTCTGGGCCGTGCCCGGCAAAGTGATGGTGTGGCCGAAGTACCCAACCGGGGCTGATCGGGGCTCCGGAAGCGGGAAAGTCCTCGAGCTGATCCCCGGGCTCCAGTCGGTGAGGCTCGAGCTCGGGCCCGTCTACGCCATGCGATTCGAGTTCCGCGAAGGCGGGGTTGCCCTACCGGTCGGCGACCCGGGGATGTATGTGATGCAGAACATCCGCGCGGTCGGGCACGAGGGGCGCGTGCTGCGTGATGGTCTCCAGTCGAACATGCGAGTGGAGGTGAGCGCGCCCGGGGTCTACGAGATCAACTTCGCTGGCATCGACACCGACCGCTACCACTCGATCCCGACCCGGCGTGTGGAAGTGCGCGCCGGCGAGACACCGGACGTGATCGTCGAGTTACGCCCGAAGTAAGAAGCGAACCGCGAATCGAGCGCAGCCCGCAACTCGCGTCCCGACGCAACGATGGCTTTGCACGAACGATCGGTCGACTACATGTGACAATGTCTTTACTGGGCGAGGCCGTGCGATGGAATACGTTCTACGCACAAAGCGCGGCCGCGCGATTGCGATGATCGCCACTCACTTCCCCCTCATTGGATGCACGATGAACCAAACGCACGCGCTATTGCTTCTGCTCGCTCTAACCGCTCTGAATGGTTGTGCCAGTAAGCCGCAAGAAGTAACGGGCCGTCAAGCAATCTCCGCCGCTTCTGTTGCGAATCCGTTCGGCACCGCCATCTTGCGACAGGGCAGTCGCGGCCCCGAGGTGACAGCGCTACAGCAAGCGTTGAACAGCAAGACCGATCCCAGCCCACGCTTGACGGTCAGTGGCGAATTCGGGCCGCAAACAGAAGCCGCCGTCAGGCAGTTTCAGACGCAGGCGGAAATCTCAGTCGACGGTGTGGTTGGCCCGCGAACCATGGTCGCTCTCGGTGCGGACGTCGATCCGTACTTCAGGGAATCGACTGCCATTTCCAGCGACACTGGCCCCCAGGTCATCACGCGCAGTGTTCTTCAGGATAGCAGGGGCGACTATTGGCTTGCGACGTGGAACGGGGTCATTCGCTTCGACGGCACGACGTTTACGAACGTCACCAACAAGGAGGGGTTGAGACGTTACCGTGCCTTCTGCTTGTTGGAGGATCACCAAGAGAACATCTGGTTGGGTACTACCGGCGCAGGCGTCTATCGATACGACGGCAGCCGCTACACCAACTACACCACGAAGAATGGTTTGGTCGACAACACCATCCTTTCGATGCTACAGGACAGAGACGGCAACCTCTGGTTCGGGGGAATGGGGCTTTCGAAGTACGACGGCACGACCTTTACCTCGTTCACCGAGGAAGACGGGTTCACCAGCTCCGACGTTCACTCCATATCCGAAGCGCCGGACGGCAGCTTATGGTTCGGCACTCGAGGAGCGCTGTTTCACTACGACGGCGAAACGTTCGTGAACTTCACGGATAAACACGAGGTGAACACCGAACCGAACAGCTACACCCCGGCCCTAATCGACCGTCGAGGCCATGTGTGGTTCGGCGGTTCAAAAGGAATTCACCATTACGATGGCGAGACGGTGAGCCACGTCTTCGAAGCTGCCTGCTTCTCTCTCATGGAAGACTCGGGCGGTGATATCTGGTTCGTCGGCGGTGCGATGAGGGGTGAGGACCCGGAGCCAGGGACCAGTGTCTTTAACCGATTCGATCCCGCCGCCGGCCCGGAGAACTTTCACATCGCGAGGGAGCAAATCGAAGTTAAGGCCGGAGCGGTGTTCGGACTTACCGAGGACAAAGACGGCAGCATCTGGTTTGGCACCGGCGGCGGCATTGGCCGGATTAATGGAGATGCCGTTCTGTACTACCAGAAGTAGGCGTCTGCACCAACGCTAGCTTGTGACAAGGCCGTACCCCGCTGCGTACCTACCGCGTTCATGGGATTGGGGCAGGTACCCGGGACGGAGGTCTTCACCTCGCTCGGCGGCGGGCGGTGGCGTTGTTTCCTTTCCGACCTTCGGCGGCGAGGAGACGGTGCGGCTACAGCTCTACTACGAATCCTACACGCGCGGCGACGCCGACGTCGAACTCACGCTGGCTGAGCTGGAGCGCGTCGGCGGCGCGCTCCCGACCTGGTCGTTCCACGTGGAGGACCTACCGGTCGGCGTCTATCAGGCTCGGCTCTTGCCGTTGCTGAAGAGCTGGAGGATCGAGCTCCCGGCCGGTGGCCGCGAAGACGTGCAGCTCGTGATCCCGGAGCTTGCCGAGGTGCTCGTCGAGACCGTCGACGCGCGGACCGGCGCGCGAGGGCGAACCGGGACGCTTCCGCTTCTGGACCGCGCCCGGTGCCCCGTACGTTCAGATCTACGGGATCCCGAGCGGGCTGGATTACGGTACACGCAAAGAGAACCTCGAGTTGGTCCCCGGGCTCCAGTCGGTGCGCTTCGAGCTCGAGCCCGTCTACGCCCTTCGCTTCGAGTTCCGCGTCAACGGGGCTGCGCTGCCGCGTGACGACGAGATCTTCGTGGGGTTGAGCCGGGGCATCCGCGCGGTCGATCACGAAGGTCGCGTGAGTGCCGTGACGTACTGGCTCTTCGAGGCGACTGCTCCCGGGCTCTACGAGATCAGCTTCGAGGACGTCGGTGCCGAGCGCTTCCACCCGATCCCGCCCCGACGCGTCGACGTGCGTGAGGGCGAGACGACCGAGGTGGTCGTCGAGCTTCGCCGGAAGTAACTGTGTGTCGGAAGTAACAAGAGAAAAGCAAACGCGACGTACGAGAACGGCAAGCCCGCGGACACGACGAAGCAGTACTTCAAGTGGAAGTCGTGCGGCACCCAAAAGGATGAACTCGTCTTCATCTCCGGCAATCCCCGCGCGACGAGCCGGTTGTCCACATTGGCGCAGATGAATTTCGAGTGCGCGCCGCGGCGGGAGCAACTGGTAGTCGAGCGCGGGCGGGTTCTTGAAGAACAGTTCCGCGCTGATGTTGCCCGAGCGACTCAACGACCAACGGCGCGCCCAGTTGGAGTGTCTTGTCGGTGGAGTTGATCGGGAGACCCCTGGTACACGATGGTCCCGCCCGCGCGACCAGCTCCCGGCCCGAGTTCGATCACCCGGTCGGCGCAGCTTATGAGTGGCAGTGAGTGCTCCGACATGACGACCGCGTCGCCCCGTTCGGTGAGTCGGGCAAACAGTCTGACCAATTCAGACTGGTCCTCGAGGTGGAGCCCGCGGGACGGCTCGTCGAAAACGAAGACCTTCCGGTTATCGGCGCGGCTAGCTGACATGAGCTGACGGGCGATACCGAGCCGTTGACTCTCGCCGCCCGAAAGAGTGTCGCAACGGCGACCGAAAGCCAGATGCCCGAGGGCCAGCTCTTCCATTCGATCGCACGCGGCCTTCAACTTCGCTGGCAATGAGCGGCGCCGCGACAGTGATTCGATATCCGTGGCCAGGAACTCATCGATGGATATCCCCTCCCAGCGGATCGCGCGCACCTTATCGTTGTAGCGGGTGCCGTCACACGCGGGACACGGTGCATGGGCATCCGGAAGGAAGTCCAGTGCCATGACCAGACTGCCGGTTCCCTGGCATTCGAGGCAGCCGCCCGTCTTGCCGGAGAACGAGAAGTCGCCAGGCTTCAAGCCAGCGTTCCTCGCGTCGTCGGATCTCGCGAAGCTCTTGCGAACGGAGTCCATGACGTCGAGGCTGGTGGCGACGATGCTCGCGGGGCCCCGCCCCTGCGGGCGCGCGTCTACTTTGACGAGTACCGGCTCTTCGCTGGCAGTAAACGACTCACACCCGACGGCTCCGCCCGTCGAAAGACTCCGCGCAAGGACGTCGAGGATGAGTGTCGACTTTCCGCTTCCCGAGACACCACAGATAGCGAGCACCTCGCCGTAAGAGATGTCGAGGTCAACCCCCTGCAGGTTGTTGAGGTGTGCCCCCCTGATCTGAACGGCCAATGAAACAGGGGATTGCTTTCGTTCGCGCGAGAACGAGATTTCGCCGCGCAACGCTCGTCCGGTCCGTGACTCGGCGTGAGACATCAACGCCTGCGCATCACCCTGCGCGACAATGCGGCCACCGTGCGCGCCGGCGCCGGGACCGACGTCGAAGATGTTGTCCGCCTGCCGGATGAGCGACGTATCATGGTCAACGAAGACGACCGTATTGCCCTGGGCGGCGAGGTCGCGAAGAACCGTGCCCAGGACTTCCTTGTCGCGCGCATGCAACCCGAGACCCGGTTCGTCCAAGACGTAGCACGCTGCCGTGAGCCCGGTCGTCAGCTGCCGCGCAATATCGAGGCGCCTCGCCTCGCCGGTCGACAACGAGGACGCGTTGCGGTCAGTGCCCAGGTAACCCAGGCCAAGCGATATCAACCGGTCGAGGCGCGGCTGAAGGTCGTGTCTTATCTCGTCGATGATCGCCAATGCGCGTACGTCCAATGGCTGGCCGGCATGATCGGACGGGGCTTGAAGCATCTCGCTGAGCTCGGCCACCTCGAGTCGGCGCAGATCTGTGATCGTCCACGGGCCGAGGCGCCGGCTACGAGCGCGCTCGTTCAATCGACTTCCTGCGCAACTCGGGCAGCGGCCGGGGCTGAGGAGCGCCGCGAGCTGAAGGCCGGCCTTGCGCTCGCGCTTCTTCACGTACTCCGCTTCCACCAGCGCTTCGACGCCCGGCCAAACCGACGAGAAGAGATGCGCGGTTTCGCCTTTGGCTCGGGCCCTCTCCCAGTTGATCTCGAAGACGCGTTCCCCGGTGCCTCGGTTGATGAATTCGAGAGCGGACAAGGGAAGTTCTTCAAAGGGCACTTTCAAGTCGACGCCCACCGCTTCTGCCGCAGAGAGAAGCACCGCTTCAAGTCTGCCGCCTGCTTCGAACAGCAGCCGGCCTCCTCTGGTTTGAGCAAGAGCGCCGTCGGCGATAGACATGCCGGGCTGTGGCACCAGTAGATCGAGTTGGCAGCGCTGGACCTCTCCCCGACCTTCGCAAGCGGGGCACGCTCCCATCACGTTGTTGAATGAGAACGCGCTGGCCGCAAGCTCGTCTCCTGGTCCCGACGTCGCCCTCGAGAACAGCAGGCGCAGCCCAAGATCGATTCCTGATGCGGTGCCGACCGTCGCAGATGTCCAGCGTGCGTGATCCCTGGACCTAATTCCGATGGTGGCGCGGATACCTCCCGAGCCATCGAGTTCGGCGCTCCGGTGTGCACGGATCTCGCGACGCAAGAATGGTGAGAAACTCTCGGCGAAGCGGTCGCGTCCGATCGCGGCGAGCGTGTCAAACGCGAGCGAACTCTTTCCGCTGCCGGAGACGCCGGTGACGGCGGTCAACGCGCCAGCCTCGAACTCTGCATCCACGCCGTCGAGGTTATGGGTACGGACTCCCTTCAACCACGTGCGGGGCGAAGCGATACGTCCGGCCGGCGAGCAGACGATCTTGCTGCGCTCACTCGTTGCGGTTCCGGTGACTGCTTGTCTGAGAGCCGCTCCGGTTGGCGACGACTCCTCGGCCGCCAGCTGGGCGGGGGTGCCTTCGAACACAACCTCGCCTCCGGCATCGGCGGGTTCCGGCCCGAGCTCGATGACCCAGTCGGCCTGCGCGATGAGATGGAGATCATGATCGGCCGCGACGATCGTAGCCCCGTCTTCGACCAACGCGCGCAACGCCTCGTTCAGCACGCGCACGTCGCGCCCGTGAAGGCCGCAGGAGACTTCGTCCAGAATAATGAGCGTGCCCCGGCCTCCGGTACGGGCCAACTTGTCCGCGAGCTTCAGCCGCTGCGCTTCGCCACCGGAGAGAGTCGGCGCCGGCTGACCAAGCTGGAGATAGCCAAGACCAAGCCTCCGCATAGCCTCCAGGACTCGAGTGATCTTCTCTTTACCTTCGAAGAGGACCAACGCCTCGTCAATCGTGCAGTCCAAGACTTCACGAATGGAGTGTCCAGCATACGTGACCGCCAGTGTCGCAGTGTCGAATCGCGCTCCGTTGCAACGAGCACAGATCAGATTGAGCGAAGGCATATCCATCAGCCCGATCGTCTCTGAACCGGCTCCCTCACAAGCCTCGCAACGTCCCCCCTTCTTGTTGAAGGAAAAATGCCCCTTGCCCAGACCGGCTGCCTTTGCCGCTTCGGTCTCGGCAAAGAGAGTACGAATAGGATCGAAGATGCCGGTCCACGTCGCCGGATTCGATCGCGCGTTTCGACCGATCGGTTTCTGATCGACGAGCAGCACATGCTCAATCGTCTCGGCCCCCGCGACCAAGCCGCTTTCCCGCTTCTCGGCCAGCCATGTCACGAGAGAGTGCGTCACGAGCGACGTCTTACCGGTACCCGAGAGACCACAGACGAGATTGATCACTCCAAGGCGAAAGCGGACCGTGAGGTTCTTGAGGTTGTTCGTCGCGACCTCCCGAATCTCCAGGAAGTCCGTCTCGGGCAGGTTGGTCACGGTGGGCGACGCGTTGTTGTCTCGCAGAACCACGTCGGCCGGCTGGAGGCGTCCGTCCCACTTCGCCGGCGAGCCGGAGTAGAGAAGCTCGCCGCCATAGTTGCCGGCCGCCGGTCCGATCTCGACAATATGGTCAGCGTGCGCTTCGAACAGCGGATCGTGCTCGACGACGTAGACGCTGTTGCCGCGGTCACGCAGTTCACAGAGGATCTCGATGAGCGCTTCTCGCTCCTTCTGGTGCAGCCCCGCACCGGGCTCGTCGAGTATGTAGTTGATTCCGACCAGATCAGAGCCCAGCTGTACCGCAAGTTTGAGTCGTCTTGATTCGCCGCTCGACAGCGTCGACGACCTTCGAGAAAGAACAAGGTGACCGAGGCCAAGCCTCTCCATGCGAGCCACGCGTTCGAGGATCCGTTCCTGGATTTCGTCAGCCGTAGCGGCGTGGGGCGAACCGTCTCTGTCCGGCGCACAGCCGATCAACCGAGCCAACCCTTGCACCGTTGATCGGTAGTAGGCGTCGATGCTGTGCCCCATGAACGTTGGTGCTAGCGCCGCCGGGCTCAGCCTGCTGCCGTCGCACGTACCGCACTTCCGAGCGGCCACGAAGCGCAGGATGTTCGCGTTGCGCTTCTTTTCCAGGGTCTCGGCAATGACTCGGGCGATTCCCCGGTAGTAGCCAAGCTCTCGCGGCTTCGCTTTGATGCCCGACCATTTCATCCGGGATTCCAACGAGTGCTTGCCGAAGGCGACCTTGACCCGGTCGGAACCGTAGAAAATCACATGGCGCATCTCTTCGGTCAGGTCACGCCACGGGATGTCGATGGAAAACCCGTGAGCCTGGCAGACTTCGTTCATCGACTCCGGAGTCACCTGCGAGTAGACGATGTAGCCATTGGGCGTGGTCGGAACGAGCGCACCTTCGCGCAAGCTCTTGGAGGGATCAGCGACGAGGAGGTTGGGGTCAACTTCTTCTTCCTCACCGAGACCACGGCAGGTCGGACACGCCCCGTCCTTGGTGTTGAAGCTGAAGAGCGACCGGGTGATCGCCGGGAGTGTCGCGCCGCACGGACACGAGAAGAGACGGTTGCGCGGCGCATCTTCGGGTGCAGCCTCTCCGCATTGGTGGCATTGGCGATTTGCGAATCGCGCGAACAACAGCCGGAGTTCGTCGCCGACCTCGCTCAAGGTGCCAACCGTTGAACGTGAACTCGACACGTGTGAATGCTGGTCGACGGCGATGGCGGGTCTGACGCCGTCGATGCTCCGCGCCGCCGGCCTCTGCATGCGGCCGGCGAGCCGCCCGGCGCGGCCGCCGAGGTTCGCCAGAAACCGCCGTTCGCTCTCTCGAAAGATGGTGTCGAAGGCCAACGACGACTTGCCCGACCCAGACACCCCCGTGAAAACGACGAGCTGGTCGTGAGGCACGTCGACATCGACTCCTTTGAGATTGTGCTCAGAGGCGCCGCGAACCTTCAGATAGGTGACTTCATTTTCGTCTCCCATGTTCATGGAGACAGACTATCTCCTCCGCTCCCGGACATGAATGAGCGCGGGTCAATTAGTTGCGATTCAGTTCGCCATCATTGGCGCACCCGGAAGTCCACGCCCTCACCCGACTCCCATGATCAAAGTCGACACGGGCCGCTGCTTGACGCGGAGCCAACCCGTTCATACGCTTCGTCGACGCTTTCTAGCTTAGCTAGAGTTCAGGCCCACCCGGAAACGGAACCATGACGACACGACATCGATCCCGAGATCTTTTGACCGTTATCACCGTGACGACGATGTTGATCGCCCTGCCCGGCCTCGCCACAGGTCAATTGTCCGACCCCAGCGGCAAGCCGGCGGACATGAGCAAGAAGGTCAAGGTCTTCATTATCATGGGCCAGTCAAACACGCTCGAGATGGGCACGGTCAACGGCGATAAGGAGGGTTCGCTCGAACACGCCGTCAAGAGCGAGAAGCTCTACCCATTCATGGTCGATGACGCGGGCAACTGGACTACCCGTAAAGACGTCCGCAATCTGCACGTCATGGGCAGCGGCGGGCCCGGTAAGGCCAGGGTCAAGCGCAACGACTGGCTGACCGTCTCCGGCGGCAAGATCGGTATCGAGATCGGTATCGGTCATCAACTCGGGAACGCGCTGGATGAGCCGGTGCTGATTCTCAAGAGCGCGATCGGCAACCGTGCGCTGGGTTGGGACCTGCTGCCTCCCGGTAGCGAAGGGTTTGAGTTCACCGACAGCAGTGGCGTCACATGGGTCCACCCTGGCTACAAGGGCTCGCCTGAACGTTGGAAGAAGGGCGAAACTCCGAAGAAGATCGGCTGGTACGCAGGCCTGCAGTACGACGGCGACGTCGCCCGTGCCAAGGATGTTCTCAAGAACCTGGCCCAGTACTATCCCGGCGCGACCGAGTATGAAGTCGCTGGGTTCCTCTGGTGGCAAGGCGATCGCGACAGCCGAAGCGAGGCGTTGTCCAGCCGCTACGAGAAGAACCTCGCCCACCTCATCAAGACGCTTCGCAAAGACTTTGCCGCCCCGAGTGCACCATTCGTCTGCGCCTCGCTCGGCCAAACGAAGAAGGGCGCAACCGACGGTGGCGGTAAGATCCTCAACGCCATGCTCTCTGTCGCCGACGCCAAGAAGTACCCGGGCTTCGAGGGCAACGTCGCGGCCGTCTACACGCATCCACTGAGTATGGGCTCCAGCTCCGGCAGCCACTACGCGGGCAACGCCAAGACCTACATGAACGTCGGTCTCGCCATGGGCAAGGCCATGGTCGAGTTGCTCGCGAAGTAGACGGCCCGACAGTCCGAGTTCGTCCGTCGCCGGCCGACTCGTTGCCCACTTGCGGGCGACATCACTCCTCGACGGACGCTCTCAATCGGTCGATCGCGTCGTCCCACTGAGCCGAAGCGCGGCTCAGGTACTCCTTGGCCTTCGCGATAGGTTTAGGGCGAATGGTAAACCGGCTTTCCCTTCCGATACGCTTGCAAGAGACGACGCCGGCTCGTTTCAGTACCTGCAAGTGTTTGGTCACGCCCTGACGTGTCAGTTGAAGACCGTCCGCGAGCTGCACGATCGAGTGCTGCTTCCCGTCGCTGAGACGAGAAAGTAACTCGAGGCGGGTAACATCGCCGAGGGCCGCAAACACGGGGGCAGAACGGATAGCACCGCTAACCATCGACATGAACCGCCACGTTCTTCGCCTGAATGTCCCAACCTTCCGCGTTCGAACGCAACGCTTCTAGTCGCTTCGCTTCGGGAAACTGTTGAAAGCCCGTCTCGGTAATGGTGAGACGCGTACCGTTCTCGGCGGGCTCCAATCGAAACTCGACCCGTACCTTCGCGTTCTCGTCGTACTCCGTGTCAGGGTCAATGGCACTCGGCGGCCAAGAAAACGCAAACAACCGCTCGTGGTCCATCTCCTCGGTCAACGACACCCACTTCACATGTTCGTGCCCCGGGAAGGTGATGTTCCCCGTCGTTGTCGCCCCAACTTCGAACGGGTTATCGAGTCGAACTCGAAACCACTCCCCAAACTCCTCGTGATCCGTAATGGCCCGCCAGACTCGCGCGACAGGCGCTGCAAGCTCGACAACCTTCTCAATCTGGTCCTGCTCTTTGTGTATACTCATTACGCAACCTCCTGGTTGCGATTAGAGTACCCAACGATCCACAGAACCGCAACCCATCGGATGCCTATTTTTGAGACCGTTGTCCGGCGGCGACCCGTCAATAGCTACCCAGATAGCGTTGGGACAAACGTCCTTCACTGATCAGGGACACGTGGCGAACTGAGCACAACCCAGAGGGGCTAGGGCTGGTGTCGGATCCGAGCCACAGGTCAGAAACGGCGCCGCGGGCGGTGGCCCTCCGGTGAACAGATGGGCCAAAGCGTAGACTGGATCGCCGATATCGATCACGCCATCGTCGTTCACGTCGTGGGCGTCGAGGCAAAGCACGGCTCCGCCGCTAAACTGGTATGCCAGATTGTGGACCGTGTCGGCAATGTCGAACGAGCCATCGGTATTGCAGTCACCACGGAGAAACATCGTCACGCACGTGCAGTCACTGTCGTCGCAGTCGACTAGCCCGTCGCCGTCATTGTCGATGCCATCGCCGCAATCGATTTCGATTTCGATTTCGATTTCGACAACGGTGAACGAGACAAGAGCGCTCGAGTATCCTGGGGTTCCAACGACATTGACCGTCCCCTCGATCTCTAACTCGAAGTCGGTCGGATCGAGCACGGTGATCGTCACCTGGTACCGGGTGTCGACGTCCGCGAGCGCATTGTAGCTGCAGAGTGGGCCTGCTGTGGACGCCAGCGAGCCGGTGTAGTCGCTCCCGACCTCCGAGGTTTGAGCTACTGTGACCATTGGAGAAGTGGAGAGACTGCTTATCCAAGAGCCCGTCTGGTCGTTGAACTCTTCACCAAAGCCACCGCAGAAGAATCCGAATTCCTCTACGTAGAGAGTTCGCTCGACGTCGTCGACCACGACGCCGCTCCCGAGCGAAGCTACGGAGAACGTGAGCTGGGCGTCCGCTTGACCGGCGCCGACGAAGTCGCTTTCTTCCGCGGACGCAGCGACCAAGGCGTTGATTCGGTAGGACCCAGGGGGCACCGTCAGGATCGTTGCCTCAGAGAACGGCCCGGTCGTCGTCGTCTGAAATTCGTAAACGGCGGTAGAGATCTGGGCCTCGAGCACGACGGTCATCGAAAGCGACGTCAATACGGCCACCAAGAATCGGGACATAAGAGCCTCCTCAGCAGATGGGGCTACCCAAGCGGTTCGAACAGTCGAATCCAACCTCGACGGGTCGCCCTTCAACAGACACACGACAAGTAGTCCCGCCATGCACGAAGTATTCTCAGAAATCAAACATCACCCGCTGCAAGGGTGACAGTGACCCGCCAACTCTCTATTGCGTCGACCCTTGCAGCAGCCGAATCGCGGGGTAGACGAACGAAATCGTCACACGCTCGGATGGTGCTACGACGGGCCATGATTGTGACGGGGTGGTTGCCATTGTGGCGACCGGTGCCCTTCACGATGGCTTCCACTTCCTAGTCAGGTGGGCTATCACGATTCGGTTCGATGGGCCATCTATCGCGACAAGCGCGGCAACCTATGGCTCGGCGGCGACGGCGAGTTCAAGTTCAACGGAGAGTCGTTCGACAGGATCCATTGACATTGGCTACAGCGGCTGGGGATGTTCGCGAGCAAGCGACTGCTCCGGTCCCCGGAAGGCCGTCGCGTCTGCCCGGCGAACTAACTCGTGTCGAAAGTGAAGTATCCCCGGCGCGATTCGAACGCACGACCTTCGGATTAGGAACAACGGTTTCCGTCGTTCTCCGCCGGTTTCCGTAACTTTCCGTCGTTTGCCATGTGGGGTCACCTCGCTAGTTCCGGACTCAACCTGCTTGCTTCGATAGGAGAAGGGGCCACGAAGCACGAAGTCGCTGGGGCAAGATAGCTCAAGCTCTCGAGATGAAGGCAAATGCTCAGGGCCCGAGGTCGGTGACGGGGAGGAAAGATGAAGTGGAAGATACTCGACCCCTGCGAAGCGGGCTCTCATAATAAGAAATCACGTGACCGGGATCGACGCTGAAAGACGGGCTTTCATGAATCAACTCAGTGGGTTGCTCTATCTACTTGCAGTCGCTTGCGCCTTCCTGGCGTACGCAGCGTCAGTCCTCAACACGACCTCTCTCTATCGAATTGACCGTACACGGTGACCAGCTTGCACCAGTCCATAGAGTCGATCGTCGAATTTCTTCGAGCCAATGAGAGCTCCTGGGTTTCGCGTTTCGAGGATCGGGTCGAGGATCGTCGAATCACGGAGCGCCTGGACCAGATCGAGCAGCTTTTGGATGGTGGAGGCGATCTGAGTGACCGAGTCGACTTCTTGCTACTCCTCGTCGATCTCGCGTTGAAATCCGATAGTACACTCTATGCACCGCGGATGCGGAGCGTATGTGGACGGATCCAGGGGGTCTCGCTCGCCGCGATCGACGAAGTTCGAAGTCACATTACGAGAGGTGGATGCTCGTACTACGGGTGGGAGCTCCTACTACACAACCTTCCCAAGGGATTCGAGGCAGATAAACTAGAGGAAGGTTTCCCCTCATTGATCAACATGGCTCTAACTCTCGACTACAGAATCACTCACGGGGAGCGGAACTGCATGAGTGAAGTGCGAGAGTCGGCATTGAATCTGCTCGCGAGAGTCGATTCGTTGGTGGGCACCCGATGGCGATCTCTACCGCTCGTCGAGTCTCGGATCAGCGACGTTGTGCGCGAGTTCCTTCAGAGCTCGCCATGGAGCCGCGTCGACGACGTGGGGGATCAGTGCTATCCCGACCCGCGTGTCTATGCCAACGTGCTGGATGTGTTGGACCCGAATTGGCGCGAGCACGGGTTAGCCATCGAGTACCTGAACTCAGTATCCGAGGGGTGCCAATCCTTCGTGCCTCTCGAAGATTCGACCTATCATAGGCTTGCTGTGCTGGCCGAGGCTGATGGAGTTGTTCGCGATACGCTCATGTCGAGCCTTCAAGACGGACCGCTTCGCGTAGCTCGGCTTGCGGGCCGCTCACTTGGGTTTGCGGGATACACGCCTTCTGATGACCACGGGTCCATGCGGCTTGCCTTGCACAGAAGGGATTGGCAGGAACTACTCGCTCATCGGAATGTCTTGTCGGAGTCATGGAGGAGTTTCGCGGCCAACCATCCCGTGGCTGACGTGGAGGAACTTTGCACGGATCTGTACGAGGCTGCGATTGAATCGGGCTCTATTCGTCGCGATGTGTACGACTTGGGAGCCAAGGCCCTGGGCTACGATATCTACAATCTACAGTCCGATGAAAAACACTCGAGGTACGGTCCGTCTCTCGCGACTGGCGACGAGGCGGCTAAGAAGCTCTGTCGCAAACGGGGATTCGAAGCGCACTACCACATTCAGCGAGTCGCCGACCTCGAGGATCGCACCGAGAGCTTCGGGACGAGTTCGCTGTTTTCCAACTACCATCACCTCGACTTCTCCGATCGAAGAAGGCTCGCCGAGCGAGCATTGTCGCAACGGCCTACCGTTGAGAATCCGTTGACGTGTTGGGTGGAGGCACAACTCGGACTTCGTAAGGACGCCTCGAGTTGGCTTCGTCGATTGCTCGGGCGTTAGGCTGACTACCGGTAGGCAACGTCGACTCAAGCCCGGCCTTGCCCAGCGTTTACCAGAGCGCCGGTTGGGGGCCAGCGGGCGTCGGTGGGTGTCGAGCACGGCGTCAGGGGAAGAGGTGGGCTGTTGCGTGGGCCGCTGGCGGTGCATCGCGTCCAATGCCGTGCTGTCCGTCACGACATTCTTGAGAAATCGTGACGAGAACTCGTCACCCCAGACCGGCGATCACGGCTACGTGCGTTTCGCGAGCATGGCTGGGCGTCGACACTCGATCGGAACCAAACCATAGCGGTCGAAGGACGCTCGGGCCGCAACCTCACCCCACTGGATCGCCCGACGCCGATCGCCCCGCTCAGTTCAGATCCGGGTCACAGACCGGGCAGGTCAGAGCCCGGTTCACCTCCATCCGCTCATGCCCGGCCTCCACCTTCGCCGCCGCCAACTCCTCGGGGACGGCGTTACCGGTGCCGAAGTACATCTCGTCCGGCGTCTGCCCCCGGAACGCGGAGTGCGGAAGGCGCGAGTTGTGTTCCCCCACGTAGAAGCCAACCAGCTTCTCCACCGTACCCACCGAGTCGAGCGTGTTCAGGTAGAGAGGAGTGCAAGAAGGCCATCTAATCTGCGCCTTGCTGTTTCCCCAGCGCTTTCGTGCGTAGCTTAAGCATGTTTAGGGCCCAGCGAGCGTTCTCTTTCACATGTGGATCGTCGGCCGCCAGGGCTGCCGTCAAGGGCTCTCGAGAGAGTCAGGCGTTACTCTGGGTCGGGAGCTCCCAACAAACGGTCTTGGGCGAGTGATTCCTGCCAGTGAGCTTCGATGGCAATGAGTTGTCTTTACAGCAAGGACAAGAGAACGGTAGCTCTTCTCCTTGGGCTGCGAATCCTCGTCCAAGCCACTCTCGAGCTCTTTTTAGAGTCAACTCTCAGTCCTTCCTAAACCGCCCGGAGTGGTTCACTGGATCGCGAATCGCCGCTCTAGCTCACTTCCGACGCGCTCACTCGGGTCAGCGTGGTGCACTTGACCTATTCCAGGTGCTTGAACCAGCTTCCGCTTAGGTTGCTTTGCCCACAGCTACAACACCAATGCCAACGGGCATCGTCAATCTCGTCCGAGTAGTAGGCCATCCATGCTCCACAATGTTCACAATCCGACACCGTTGCCTGCTTCCTGTGCCCACCTCCCAGGTCACGGATAAAGACAGCCTTATCTTCGTCAACTGCTACAAAAAACGTCTCCGCGCCACACGAGCATCGGAAATCTCCACGTGTTGGCACTAAGATCGAACGAGGCTCGTTTTTGGAGCAGTCCGGGCAACCATATTCTAATCGCGTTCTCTTGGCTGCCGAAGATGCCTTCCTGATGCGACCTAATAGGATGCTTGGGCGTAGCACTCCGAAAGCTCCGACGAAGCCTCGAAAGGCACGCCAAACGATAAACGGAAGGCGCTTCCGAATCGGAATCAAGTACGGGTGGCTCGCCCACGGGTCACATGTCGTGCAAATCCACAGCCTATGCCCGGCGTACTTCGTGTAGAGGTTCTCATCTTGATAGCCCTGTTTATCATCGCCAAAGGGCTCCTCTCCGCACGTAGGACAAGAGGGCAAGAAGAAGCGCCGCCATGGACCAGGACCAGAGTTCAGCTGACCACCGCAGGCACATTCCCTTCGGTGAAAGAGGGTCCACTCTTCCCTCCACTCGTTGTCCGTGTCCTCCGGATTGTCTTCTGGGCGCATTCTCCAGCGGAAGCAGGTGGGGCAGTAGAGCTTGGAGACTTCCTCCGGTAGCTTCTCCACGGCGTCCTGCCATCTTCTCCTACTTGGCACGACGGCCGCTTTCGGTGCACATAAGCAGGACTTTCTTGTGTTCTGGAGCGGTGAGTGAAGTACCCCGTGCAGGGTTCGAACCTGCGACCTCTCGGTTAGGAACCGAGTGCTCTATCCAGCTGAGCTAACGGGGCACTGATCGTCGATCATCGTCACTTCCTGCGTCGCGCAACGTGCCCGAACGCGCGTCGCAGTTTTCCGTCGTCTTCCGCCATTGTCCGATGATTCACAGGACAACATACAGGACAACGCCCCGAGCACTCCCGACGCAAGTCGCGTCCTTGTCAGAACCTCGAAACCCGGAGCCCTCACATTAGGAATCCGATGCTCTATCCAGCTGAGCTACGGGGACATGGTCATCAGTTGATAGTGGAGATCATGCTAGTCGAACCGCAGAAGGTTTCAATCGGAGTTCGTTGCGGATGCCTGGACCGATGAGTCAGGGAGACGAGGGCGGGTTGCGGCTCGCCCCCTCGGCATCCCTCAATCGCTCGCGAGACTCAGCGCAAGGCACACCGCCGACAAGAGCGACGCTAGCGTGCGGACGTGGTTCCACCGAGTCCAGCGCATGAGATATTCGTCCCACAGGGCGGCACTCGAGGGCGCGTCTGCGGTTGTGGAGGCGAGCTGGTTGTTGAGCGGTACATTGCGCGCGATCGTCACGAGGACGCAACCCACGCAGTAGAATGCAGCGCCGACGAACACGAAGATTTCCGCCGATCCAATGGTGCTTCCGGCGACCATTGCCGCTGAGACTAGGCAGGCGACTCCGGTCCCGAAGAAGAGGCCGAGGAATCCTGGATTGATCACGGTTCGGTTGATCGCCTGCATCGCGGCGATTCCTTGCTCCTTCGGGAGTTGTGCGAGGGCGCGCATGACGAAGGATGAAAACGCGAAGAAGATGCCGGCTACGAGGCCGGAGCCCAACGATCCCGCTACGACGAGGATCTCAGTGAGTCCGTGCATGAGCGACCTCATCCCAAACGCCGGTCGTTGCGGTCTCGCGGGCGTGCGTCGTGAACTGTCGCGGTGGGCGGACGAGCGCTTGGTCCACGCCGTTGGCAATTGACGAGTTGCGACCGTCCAGAGTGTTCGTGAGCAAGTACATGACGAGCGATACGAACTCTGGCGCTAAGTCGTACTGGCGTTGTGACGGCATGGGTCTCCTTCAGGTCCGGGCTCGAGCGCGTGTCTTGGCCAAGTTTCTTCCTGACGAGAATATCATGCCAGCTCGACCTGCGACGACGAACTATGGCAGTGTGTCCGTTGCCTATTGCAGAAAAGAAGGAGCAACGCAGAGATTCGCGGGAAGCGCAGCCTGCGCGGCCTCGCTTCATGAATAGCCATCCCACCGTCAATCGACGTTTCGCGATCTAGTCCAAGTCGGTATCGTGCACCCGGCGGTAGTTCTGAACCTTGGAGGAAACGATGCCGATCAAAGAAGAGATGCAGCAAGAGGGGGAGTTTCTCTTTCGTCGGCGAAGTCTCTTGCCGGTCTACTTCCTGCCGTTCATCGCGATCGCGATCTTCATGGATTCGGTCGTCTTTGCTGACAAGGCCGCTTACGCGGTTTGGTTTCGATCGGTCGGTTTTGCGATTGCCTGTTTGGGACTGTTGGTTCGCGCGTTGTCGGTGGGGCCGGCGCCAAAGGGTACCTCGGGGCGTAGTACCAAATACGCCAAGGCGGTCGAGCTCAACACCGACGGTATGTATTCGCTCTGTCGGCACCCGATCTATCTGGGCAACTATTTCTGCTTCTTGGGAGCGTGGGTGGCCAGCGGCGACTGGCGATACGCCGCTCTCTTCACGACGATCTACTGGCTGTACTACGAGCGCATCATGATCTACGAAGAGGAGTTCCTCCGCGGTGAGTTTGGCGACGCCTACTTGCAGTGGTCCAAGACAACGCCTGCATTCGTGCCAAGACTCTCGCAGTGGCAGAAGTCGACCCGAACGTTCTCGTGGCGCATGCTGTTTCGACGCGAGCCTGCCGCATGGTTCGGGGTGGTGGTGGGGTTCGTCGTCGTGCAGGCGGTCATCGGAATCGATTCCACGGAGGGATTGCGCGTCGAGCTATACGAGATCGTGGCGATGTCCGTGACCGGGTTGCTCTACTTGATCGCGCGCTTCCTGCGAAAGTCGACGAGCCGTCTCGATATGGCTGACCACGATGCACTGCGAGAGAATGCACTCCGAGGCGAAACAGTACGCGGAGACGCCGAATCGGCCAGCTGAGCGCATTACGCGCGGTTAGCGTTCGGGCGCCACGCGTCTCGCGTGTATCGCTTGGAGAGTGCGATCCCCATGAACCGTCGCGACGGAGCCCCTTCGTCCATCGACGACACCGCGTGGAACGAGTCGTCGGTGTTGAGCATGATGACTCCGCTGTTCGCGAGGCACGGTAGTGTGACCACCGGTTCTACCAACTCTTCGGGGATGCGCTTGCGGTTGACGTTCGCGAACGACGCTTCGGGACGCGGTCGGTAGAGTTGTAGCTCCCCGCCGCACTGCTCGAGGTCATCGAAGTAGACCAGCATGAGAACGACTTGGTGGGCGCGATCGCGGTGAATTTGCTTCCCGTATCCGATTCCTGCGTGAGACACCGTGAGTTGCAGGTAAAGCTCGTCCCGACCAAACGCTTCGTTCAACCACCGTCGAGCCGGACTGAGCTCGAGACCGCGTTTCACGTAGTAGTACGCGTTTGACAAGCTGCGCTTACGGGTTCGGTACGGAGGAGCGCTTCGCGTCGAGAATCGATAGTTGTCACGGTCGACTAGCGCCCCACGATTCTTCAGGTCGTCGGCAAACAAGCTGAGGCAGTGGTCCGCGAACGCCTTCGTGTTGATTTGATCGACGAAGTGCGACCACGCCGGCGACTCACGAAGGAACTCGTCGAACTCAGGCATGCCGAGCCGCAAGCTGCCGTGGGCGTCATGCTTCGAGTTGAAGTATTTCGAGGTCGGGAACTCGACCTCCAGCGCTTCAAAAACGTCCTGAGGGAGTGCGTTCATGCACTGGCCGTATGGGAATGGGCTCGTCACAGGATCAACACGACTGAAAAGCATGGGCGTCCTCATGTCAGCACTGGAGCCTCGTCGACTGCGCCGAACGTCTCAAATCGGGGCTCCACCGTCAAGCGTGTCATCTCTCCAGCACGGATCGATATGCGGCCAACGTGGCGCGCGCAGCTTCCGGCCACGAGAACTCGGCGACGCGATATCGGCCGCGCTTGATGAGTTGCTCGCGGGACTTTGGGTTGTCACACAGTTCGTCGATCGCCGCGGTGCAGCCGTCGATGTCTCCGACCGGGAACTGCAGCGCGGCCGTTTCATCGCCAGAGCCGGCGACCTCTCGAAACGCCGGAATGTCACTGGTGGCCAGCGGGCAGCCGGTGACCATCGCCTCGAGTAGCGGCAAACCGAACCCTTCGTACTCGCTAGGAAAGACGCAACATCGTGCGGCGTGGTACAGCGCGACGAGTTGCGTGTGTTGCACGTGGCCGACGAGGTGAACCCGTGCCGGGCGAGACAGCTTCGACCGCGACTCGACCAACAGCGGTGACTCGGCGCCATGGCCCCCGACCAACACCAAGTCGAACTCTTCGCTGGCGTGCGACCGTTGCCACGCGTCGATCAGCAGGTCGCCGCGCTTGCGATTCGGCGCTTGTCCGGAGCCCAAGATGAACGGTCGGTCGATCCCCAGCGGGCGCAGCAGTGCCGCCGGATCGACGTTCGGCGGGCTAAACTGCTGGGCGTCGATCCCGTGGTGCACCGCGAACACCCGACTGGGTTCAATTCCGAAGAACTCGATGACTCGACCTCGCGTGAACTCGGACGGGGTCACTACGCCGCTCGCCACGCCGACGCTTGCCGCCAACTTGGCCGCCCGCTGCTCCGCGCGCGAGCGGTGCACCAACTCCGGCCGGTCGATCGTGTGGATGTCGTGCACGGAGACGACGGTGCTAAACGAGACGGGGCGGGTCGGCAGCCAGGCACCGAACGAATGAAGCAGATCGATGCGGCCGAGCAGCAGTCGGTACGGCATCACCAACGGGCGCAAGCGGCGACGTTCGCGGCGAGCAAGCGCACTGTGCTTACGGCTCGACCAGCGGTGGGGCCGCACTCCCAGTACCACGTTGTCCGGGCCGAGCTCGCGCTGCAGTTCGGGCGTCAAGCTCTCGACGTATCGGGCGATACCCGTGGGACGTCGCTTCAACGCAGAGCTGATGTTTAGCGCGACGCGCATGGAAGACCTGCGGAACGTTCTCGACTGGAGGGGGTCGTGGTGACCTGGGCAACGAACAGAATGGCGACGCCTGCAACTACCGTGTACTGAGCCACGAACAACTCAGCCCACCATACCGGGAACAGAAGATACTGAGCGACCATGTTTACTGTGATGGCGACCGAAATTGCGGCGATACGCGGTGATCGTCGTCGCGCGAAGACCGCGAGGCCAATCGCAAGCCCGGTGTAGAGCAGCGCCTGCTCGTGCCCTTGGCTGTGTAATCCCCGGGAGAGTTGATCGACGTATGCGTCCCAACTTACCGTTACCTGTAGGGTCGCGGGGTGGGTCAGCGGTTCGACGAAGGTGTGAAAAAAGAGCGTGCTCCAACCGTAGAATCCGGAGACCTTCTGGATCGTCACGAAGAGCACCATTGCGGCCACGGTGGCGACGACATGGCCGAGTCTTCGCCGCGCGTTCGGCTCCGTGAGCGCAAGCGCGACGACCAGCGGTACGGCCAAGATCAACATGTCGGGGCGCGCTGCGGTCGCAAGCGCCAATAGCGTCAAGCCCGCTGCGGCGTGCAGCCGCGCCGGCGCTTGCGCCAGGGCAAGTCCCGCGACGATCAGCAGCGCGGCCAACGCATCGGGCGATGGTGATCGAGCTCCGTCGCCGACGGGGGCCGCGGCGAAGACTAGGAGCGCGCCCAACGCCGCGAGCGGAGCCGAGCAGTGGCGTCGGAGCCACAAGAACAACGCGTACGCCGTCAAGGCGGCGGCGAAGCACGAAACCCAAATCGTCGACCAGGCGGAACCCAAGACGCCGAGGCGAACTGCGAGAGCGACGGTTAGGTTGTAAAGCGGGCGAGTCCGATAAAACGGCAGTTGTTGCGCGAAGCTGTGCGGGTCTTCGTAAACTGCTGTGCGAAACGGATCGCCGCTCCGTAAGGTGAGGTTAACTCGACTCGCCGTGAGTTCGCGGTCGATGTCGCGGTACGTCCAACGATGAGCCGAAGCGACGTCGTAGCCGGACAGTTCATACGCGCAGCCGAAGGTCCCGATGAGATCCCAGTTCCAACGCGGCTGGCTGAGCGATGCGTATAGAGTGACGTACACCGCAAAAACCAATACGGAGATAGAGAGCAACCCGCTCACGTGCTGAAAGTCGACCGGCTCTCGTTCTCTGATGTTTACGCCTGTCGTAAGAAGCGATCACTTCGTGACGCGGACAATTCCCACTAAAGCCCAGACCCCGGATCGTTGTCAACCGTCGGTGGGGCGAGGTCGACCGGCGTCATCGGTTGCACCAGTCGTCTCCTATTGTTACGGTGCCGCTCCCTCCACGTGTGCCCTCCCGCACTCGACCCTTGCGTCAGCCGACTCCAAAACACGGCGACTTTAGAACACGGCGACTTTAGAAATACATCGCATCCGGTGCGCTGGCTCTCACGCATTCGCGGCGTGGCCATGACCGTCCCTGGACGTTGATCGGTTCGCCTCGTTTCAAAGAGCGAGTCCTTTGCCGTCCACCGAGTGGGCGGTCGGCCCGTGGCTGACGGTTGCTTGATGTGAACAGCAGGAGGCTTCAATGCGCCACGTCTTCGTCGTGTTGCTGTGTCTCGGTGTGGTCGCTTCAGGGTACGCCCTTTGGCCCTCGCCGCTCGAGTCCGACCGGGGCTCGGCGAGACAGCTCGGGGAGCGGGACCATCGTGATCGCGCGGTCGCCGACACTAGCTCCGACAACAGCGCTTCAGCGATGCCCGGGCCAGGGTCGCCCCCGGCGGCGGATCACGCTCACGAAGACGTCCCGTCGGAAGAGACCCTCGCTGCGGAACCCGACTCCGCCACGAACTCCGTGCTTCGAATCGTGATTGCCGAATTTGCGCGAGGGCAGACGACACACGTGCAGTTACAGCTCGACGGGCCGGATGGTCAGGCTTGGCACACCGGCGCCGTTGTCGATGGCGTGTTCGAAGTGTCACCCCTGGCGCCCGGCGCCTATCGGGTGATGCTCGGCAGCGTCCCCTACATGCCGATCGAGACGGAGGTCGAACTCATCGACGACGAGGCGACCGAGCTGTCGTACCCAGTAGAGTTCGACGAAGAATTCGTCACGGTGGAGGTTCGTTCCGAGGGGCGACCGGTCGCTGGAGCGCGCGTGTTGCGTGGTGTTTCGTTGTCGCTCTTGTTCACCGATGAAGTCGGACACACGGACGACGCGGGTACCTTGCCGGTCCTCGGCCTCCGCCACGCGAACGTCGATATTCGCGTCGAGGCGGACGGCCATTCGCCGCGCTGGTTGAAGAACGCGTCGCACCGCGTGGTCGGATCCGTGCTCGCGGTTTCGTTGTCGAATTCGTCGGGGGTGCTCGCTCGAGTGACCGACATCGAGGGTGAACCCGTTCCCGAGGTGCGCGTCTGGATCGAAGCGACCGGACTCATGGATCCGTTCATGCTCGAAACGTCGGCGATCACCGATGCCGCCGGGGAGGTGCAGTTCTCTGATTTGGCCCCGACGTTTTACCGCGCGCACTTCGAGCGCGATCAGAAGACGCTCGGGACGCGAGAGTTCGAAGCCGAGTCGGGGCAGCAAGCCGAAGTCGAGTTTGTGATCCGTCGTTCGCTGCGCTTGACCGGCAGCATGAGCGTGAACGGACGCCTCGTCACTCGCGGTGTTCTCACGCTGTCCGGTCCGGCCGGGGGGCAGATGATATCCCTAGCGTCGGACGGGAGCTTTGCGGCGGATGTGCTCGAAGGGGAGTACAGCGTCAGCTTCCAGAGCGGCGGCAAGGGGTGGACGCGGGTCGAACTCGGGAAGCGGTCAATTCATGGCGACGACATTTGGCGGCTCGATTACTCGGGGTTCGACGTGACCGTGGTCGAGGCACGGCCGGCCGCGGTCGAGTTCCAAGAGCATTCGATTCAGCTTGTGTCGGCTCGTACCCAAGAGGTGGCTGCTCATGCGAAGGTCAAAGACGACAGCCCCGTCACGTTCGTCGGTGTCCCCGCCGGCATATACGATTTAAAGGTGCGATACGTCAAACCTCTGCGTGCGTACGCACCACCTCTTTTAGTGAACGTCGATCGCAACGTCGAGGTTCGCTACGAGTACGGGCCGGTCGACGAAGTGACCGCGGTCGGATTGTCAGTCGCCCCGGGGTCGGAGGCCGTTCGAATCGAAGCGAACGCTTTGGTCCCCATCACGCTTCTCGGCACCGATCCTCTGCGATTGGCGTGGCCCGTTGGCTCTTCGGGGCGAGGCGTCATCACGGCGGACAAGTACGCCCCAATCTTCTTCTCGGTCGATAGCGCAGGGAGGCTCATCCCAGACCCATCGTTCGAACAGCATCCGGGCGGCGTGATCGATCCGTCGGGTTTCGAAGACGAGTTCACGATCTACCGAGTGACCCCGCTCGACCCTGGGCGCGGCCCTGCGTCGTACTGGTCACAAAAGAGCTTCAACACGTTCTGGGATCCCGCGCGGGTGCGGGCGGGTCGCTACCGAGTCACCCTTCTGGACGGAGCCGAGACGATCGCCGAGCGTGAGGTGACGGTCGTGGCCGGTGAGTCGATCAGCGTTCGCTGAGTTCGTTTCGCTGAGCTGTTTCGCGTTGAAACCGACGCTGCTCGTCAACTCACGCGGCGCTTTGGGCTGAAGTCCATCAGGTCATTTCTCGCCAAGTCGCACTCTCAACCAACGCTGATGCCAAGGCCGCCAAGCTGACAAATAGAATGGGAGCACCAGTGGCCGAACCGCACCTCTCCGTTCGAGCGAGGGTCAACTTTCTTGGCGGCCTTGGCGGTTCTTGGCGGCGTGCCCAACTAGAGACGGCGCTTGAAGTCCAGTCGAAGGTCGTTGATGGCAACGAAACTCAACACGCCGGACTACGCCCCGAACTCAACACGCTGGATCAGGACGCCTTGCCAATCGCCTCGATGAAGTCGGCGACCACTCGGCACACGTTACCGTAGAAGCCTTGCCGTTCGTTGTCACGTAAGCGCGGGAGGCTCCACACCAGGTGGCGCCGGGTGAACTCGACTGCCGCGCTACGGTCGCGTTCGACGAGGACGCTCCACAGCGCTAACTCGACGGCGAGGTGATCGACGGGGGCACCCATCAAGTGTGTCGGGTCGAGTTCTACCCCGGCCGCATCGGCTATCTTTCGGACGTCTCGCGCCGGGTCGCCTTCGTAGCTGCCGCCTTCGCTGATCGACTGCACGAGTGGCGCGCCCTGTTGAGGATTGACGAAGTATTCGAAGAAGTCCGCGGCGAGTTCTTCGAGCTCCGACTCCTCGGGCATTGTGATTCCGCTCCCCTTCAATATCTCGCTCAGAACAGGATCAGAGAGGGAGCGCAACGTCTCGGTCTCGAGCTCGCGCAGGAGCAGGAGTCCGAACAGCTTCGCCACGCCCGCTAGTGCTTCGTGCCCCATCAGCTGAGCTTCCGAATGCGAACGACGGTGCTGTTGAACGCCTGCTGTCCGGAGATGTAGTCGGGAGAGATCGGCAACACGTGGTTCTGCGCCCAACCGTTGCCGGTGTTGCGTTGCCACTTCTTGCGATCACCGTTCGAGTCGTCCTGCCACCACATGTTGCGCTCCCAGTCCGGGTCGCGGTAGCCGGTCGGGTTCATGCCGGCGCTCTGTCCCGAAAGTTTGGCGTCCTTCTTCGCTTGGGCGACATTCGAGTATTCGAAGTGGCCGAGTGAGTTCGATATGGCGATCGCTCCCGGGTGAATGCCCTTGGTTATGACGACCGGGATTTGCAGCTTGTCTTGGATCTCGCCCGAGCCCAAATTCAAACTTGGCAGACAGCGATCCACCGACTTCGATCGATAGCCGATGATCTCGATCCAGTCTCCGTCTTCGAGTTCGAACCGCTTTGCCGTGTCCGGGTGCAACCACGCCGGGTTCGAGTGGACGATCTCCGAGCACCACTTCAGGTTGGCGGTGCGGCCGTGGTTGTGCACGTTCCACTTGAACGAGGTCATGACTAGTTGATCGGAGTCGAGACCGAGGTGCTCTTCGATCTGCATGTAGATCGGCCACGGACTGACCTCGTAGTTGTACGGCTTGTGGTGCTCGGGTCGGTTCGATCCTTTGGAGTTGGCCGACGCGACGAGGTCGGTCACGTCTTGGTTGCGGGCCACTCGCGCGACGAACTCGGACTTCACTTCGAGCTTGCGGCTCGGCGTCTTGAAGCCCACCACCGCGGTGCCGCCTTGCAGGATGCCGATCCCTTTGCCGTCCTTGGTGATGATCTGCGTCTCCGGGTCGACGGTCGATCCGGCGAGCTGCTTCTCGGTCAACGGGACGAGGTACGGTTCGTAGTACTTCGCTTGGTCGGGATCTTCGTAGGCGCCGACCTTCTCTAGGAAGTCCATCGGGCTGTCGTACTTGTCGGCATCGTAGGGGACGTCCTTGGTGAACTCCGTCATGTACTGCTCGACGGTCTGGTCCTCTGGGTACCACTCTTCCATGCCGCCGCCGATACGCCGGGCCAAGTCGGGGAAGAAGTCGCGCACGTCGCGTGCTTCGCCGAGCGGCTTGATCATGGGTCGACGCATGCTCAGGTACGGCTTTAGATTGTAGGCGCCGCGGGCGTCGACGTCCCAGCGCTCCATGTACGTCGTCCACGGCAGCACCATGTCGGCGAAGCTCGCCGTCTCGTTGAAGAACGGATTGATGCAGACATGGAAGTTGATCTTCTTCTCGTCGAGAAACACGTTCTTGGTGACGTTCATCTCGGGCCACGTCATGGGTGAGTCGAGGTTGTACGTCATGTAGACCTGCAGCTTGGCCCGCTCCTGCGCGAGGTACCAGTAGACGATCTCGCCCACGCGCATGGTGTTCCAACGGTTGGCCAGAATGAACTCGGGCGGGTCGGCCAGTAGCGACTTCGTCTTCGGCTTCGGCGCGCCTTTCGGTGGCTTGAACCGTTTGTTGTCGTAGCCACCGGTGAACATCCAGCACCAGCCGCCCGGCTTGCCGACGCTCCCGACCAGAACGTTCAAGAGTCCGATCGCTCGGTCGTTGAAGTAGCCGTTGACGTGGGCACTCGAGCCGCGGTTGCACATGGTCGTCGCGCGCGGCGCGGCGGCCGCGAATTCACGCGCGATGCGGGTGATATCGGCGGCGGGCACGGTGCTGAGCTGCCCGGCCCACTCGGGGGTGTACGGTTCGACCTGTTCCCAAATTTCGTCGACCGTGGCGTTACTCCACGTCGCCATGAACTCGGCGTTGTAGAGCTTCTCTTTGATGATCGTGTGCGCCATAGCCAGCGCGATCGCCCCGTCGGTGCCGGGGTACGGCATGAAGAACTCGTCGGAGTTGCCGGCCGTGTTCGACATGCGCACGTCGAACGTGACCAGCTTCGCTCCGTTGTTGAAGCGGCCGCGTTGCAGCCGTACCGCGCCGGGAATGTGCCCTTGGTGCGCTTCGAACATGTTCGAACCGAAGTTCAGCACGTACTTCGAGTTCTCGTAGTCGCCCAGATCCCAATCGGATTCGAAGAGGTATGTGAGGTTGGCGGCGCGTCGTGCGGCCGAACAGAGCCCGCGGTGATTGAGCTGCGTGTTGGTGCCGAACGCCCGCAAGAAGTTGGAGACGGCGTCCTTCGACCGGTTGCGCCCTTGGTGAAACGCGAACTCTTCGTGATCACCAGAATCGCGTACTTTGCCGAGTCGCTCGGCAAGCTCGGTGAGTGCTTCGTCCCAGCTGATGCGCTTCCACTTGCCCTCTCCGCGCTCGCCGACGCGGCGGATGGGATGCAGCAAACGTTCTGGGTGGTACTGGTGATTCAGGGCCGACTGACCGCGCGCGCACAGCTTGCCGCGAGAGTTCGGGTCGTTCGTGTTCCCTTCGACTTTGATGATGCGTCCGTCTTTGACATGCCCCGTGATGCCGCAGATCGAAGAGCACAACTGGCAGAGACCGTGCACCTGCTCGGTGTTCTTGTACTTGTCGGGGTCGGGGAAGCGCGTCTTCTTGAACGGTCCCGGCAGGTCGCACACGCCCGGCATTTTGATCTCGCCGACTTTGTACGGCTGCCCGGTACCGCTTCGCCACACCGCAAGATTGTCGGCTTTCGACAGCGGCTTGGTCGATCCTTGACCAACGCAGCCGCTGAGGGTTCCCGCCGCCGCCGCGGCGGCCAAAGCGCTACCGAGTTTAAGGAACTGACGACGAGACGTCTTCTTCGGCGCGGATGTCGCTTCGGGGATAGGCGACTCAGGCTTCTTGGGTGAAGACACTACTGGCCCCCTTCCGAATCAGTCCGGCGCGTGCGCCCCGGCTTGTTCCAGTTGTAGACATCGTACGCTTCGGCCGCGTAGCTCTCGCCTTGTCGCGGAATCTTCTCTTCCCACACGTCCATCGATCGTGAGTCGTCGACGACAAAGCGCATGCGCGGTCGGGCGCCTTCCTCGTGGCGTAGCGTGGCGAGTTTGTCCTCGGAGTCGAGCTGCGCCTGCGTGCGCGAGATCTGCGATTCGGGATCGTTCAAGTCGCCGAAGTACAGGGCGTCGGCCGGGCAGGTCGCAACGCATGCCGGATCCATGCCGACGTCGACGCGGTGCGTGCAGTTGTGGCACTTGATCGCTTGGTTGGCGACTGGGTCGATGTAGATCGCGCCGTAGGGACACGCGTCCTTGCACGCGGCGTGGCCCGAGCAACTGTCGTAGTCGACTTGCACCGTGCCGCCGGCCCCCTTGTGCAGCGCGCCGCAGGGGCACGCCTTGATGCACGGCGCGTCTTCGCAGTGCTGGCACGACATCGGCACCATGATGCGCGCCACCTTGTTCGGCGCCGGTTCGAAGTCGTGAAAGATCGTCTGTCGAATGAAGTGACCGAGCGGAACATCATTCTCGGCCTTGCACGCTACCTCGCACGCGTGGCAACCGAAACACCGAAGGGTATCGACCAGCCAACCGTATTTCTTCCCGTCGTCCGGCGCCGTCATCCGCTCGCGCCAAGCCTCCTCCGGTTGAAACTCAACTTGGGCGCCGGGCAGCGAGCCCGTGGCCGAGGCGGCAGCTCCGAGCGCGGCCGCTTTCAGGAAGCCACGGCGAGGTACATTCTGCGAGCCAGCGTCGAGAGCGACCCCGTCTTCGGCGTCGGATGCATCGGGATTCGGCACAGCCGATCTCTCTTTCGTCATGGCGAGAGGCCTGGGTAGCCACGGTTTTGGCAAGTTGGGAAAGAAGAGAGGGGGGCGGCGGCGGGAGGGTTACGCTTCAACTCGAAGGGTTACCGTGAAGTGGTCCCGCCACTTCGGATCTCGCATCAGCACTCAGGAATGCGAACGATTGGGGCACGCTCTACTGCCACCTGAGCCGGGAGTGCCCGCGTCGGTCGAGCGTCTGACAATAAGGGGGTGGTCGCGCGCGAGGTCATGGCCGAAAGGTTAGGCGACGATTCGGGGCCCGTCAAGCACGTCAGCGAGAGCTGTGCGAGAAGCGCATGCGAACGTTGCGCGAGGAGGATCCGGACGCGAAGACGCTGCCTTCCCGGAGCCTCGTGTCGAGTCGCATGCCAAGCGGTCTTAATCGGGCGGCGTCTTCTCCAGCTCGACGGACACTTCGAGCCACTGCTGCGGGGCGATTTCGATCTCTCGCGCGGCGATCGGCTGGTACCCGTCGAGTTGCAGCGCGGAGAAGTCGACGTTGTATCGACCGGCGGCGGGGACTCCGACGAGATGGGATCGTCCCCCGTCGCTTTCTCGTCCCGTGCCACTACTGGTCGGGGTGATCGGCCCCGTCGTGTTGGCGAGTTGCGGGACGGTTCGACCGATGTCGACCGGTCGTCCTTGGCAGACGTAGCGGAAGACGACGCCGCATGTCCGCTCGACTGGGAGCCGGACGACTTGTTGACCATCGATCAGATCGACCGACGTGTGGCCAGTCCACTGCTTGCCGGAGACGCTGAGATTGCCTTGGCCGGGAAGGGTGCGCAGCAGGTAGTCGCCAGACTCGCCGGGTTCGATGGATCCGCTGCCGTGGTAGATGGCGAGGCCGCTCGGCTCGAGTCGAGTGAACGTTAACCGTTCGGGAAGATCTACACCGGGCGGGACTCCTGTGAGCTCGATCCGCACTTCGGCCAGTTCGCGACTCGCCAGATCCACGGTGATCGACGACTCAATCGGGAGGGTGATCTGTTGTCGCAGTTGAACGGGATCAAGTTGCAGCACGTAGTCTCCCGGTCGCGCGGAGAAGGACCACGGGATGACGAGGCTACCGTCGGAATCGGTCTTCGCAGTGATCCGGTTTAGTTGTAACGAGTGGTAATCGTCCAATCCCGCCGTGGCTACCGCCGGCACGAGTTGCAAGCTCGCGGCGAGCTCTCGATCCTCCCCTCGCACTCGTATTACCCCGGTGACCTCAGAGATGGTTGACTCTGGTGCGAGCTCCACGATCGCGGATTCGCCGGGTCTCAATGTGACTCGAACGGATGCGTCGTGACTCAAGGACGGCAGCTCCGACTGCAGCATGACATCGTACTCGCCGGGTGGGAGGTGATCGATGGTGCGCTCGGGTCGCGCGCGAAACTCCACGAACGAGTTCGTTCGATCGACGACTTCACCGTTCACGACTCGACACGCGACCACGTACCGTTGCTTCTCGGGTGAGGTGGGCGCCACCCGAACGGTCAGCTGGCACGCGCGTTCGAGAAGGATCTCGTTCGTCTCGGAACGATCCCACCCTAGCGGCGGCGCGGTCCATGCATAACCGGGCGCCCAAACTCGAACCGAGCGATGCCGCGTTATCACCTCGATCGGCGATGGTTGGTCGGCGATCACTACCCGGTCCCCACGTACTTCGTCGGGAGGCTGGGGGAACGCTACGGAGGCCACCCACACGTGTTGGAGCTCCTCCCGTGTTTCGGCGTCGCGCACGACGAACTCGACCCGCCGCACGAGGTCGACTTCGATGACCAGCGGGCTCTCGGGGTTCGGCGGCAATTGGATTCGACGTTCACGTGGCAGCGCTGGCCAGTCGTCGACGGTGATGGTCTCGAACACGAGATTGCTGCCGGGTAGGACGCGGACGGTGACACGCGGACCGTCCGCTCGATACTCGCTGCGGATTCGGTTATCCCGACCCGAGCCGCGTGCGTCCGTCGCTACCACCACCTCGCCGACGGCGACGAGGCGTCCGTCCGCCGCGTACGCGACGATCTCGAGTTCAAGCGGCATACCCTCGGGCGGAGCCGCTGGCGGAGAGTCGGGCTTCGGACTCTGGCTCGAGTCGGTCGCGGGCTCGTCCACGCCGACCGAACTCCGGTCGGCTTTCCCGGCGGGCGACGAGTCATCGGAGACGACCACCGACTCACCACCTCCGTCGTCGGTCGCGTTCACGTTGTTGTCGGGGACATCGTTTCGCGTCAACGCGGTCTCGTTCGGTTGCGTCGAAAGCGACCAGGCGCCCCACGCGAGCAGGACGAGAACGAGCGCAACGGTGATCTTCTTAGCCACCGCGACTCCAATCACGGTTGAAGTGAGAGTGGATGTGAGGGCGCCCGAACTCAGAACGGGTGCGCCACCGTGGCCGAGGTTCGTTCCGAAACCGATGAGCGGTAGGAGGGCGCCGCGGAGATCGGGCTCGGGACCGAGCCACTCGGCGAGTCGATCGCGGAG
>JAJFFE010000182.1 GCA_021776775.1 Planctomycetota bacterium
GCAACCTGTTTCAGGTCAACGTCGAAGAGGGCCGCCACTTGTGGGCCATGGTCTACCTGCTGTTCCGATACTTCGGGCGTGACGGACGCGACGAAGCAGAAGAGCTGCTCGAACGACGATCCGGCGACGAAGACAAGCCGCGAATCCTCAACGCGTTCAACAACGCGTGCGACCACTGGCTGAGCTTCTTCGCGTTCACGCACTTCATGGATCGCGACGGAAAATACCAACTCGCCAGCCTGGCGGAGTCCGGATTCGATCCGCTGTCTCGGACGTGCGAGTTCATGCTCACCGAAGAGGCGCACCACCTGTTCGTAGGCGAGACCGGACTCGACCGCATCATCCGACGGAGCGCCGAGTTGACCGCAGAGACCGACGGCGATCCGCGTCGCGTCGGTGGGATCGATCTCGATCTCATTCAGCGGGCCATCAACTACTGGTACTCGTCGTCGCTCGACCTCTTCGGTGGCGAGATCTCCTCGAACGCCGCGAACTACTTCGGCGAAGGGCTCAAGGGTCGCTTCAAGGAGAGAGCGAAATACGAAGACCACGTCGTCAAGGACGGCATCAAGATCATTCCCGTGGTCAAGAACGGCGCCGTCGTCAACGAGGAAGTGCCGTATCGCAACTCGGTTAACGAAGTTCTCCGTGACGAGTATGTCGCCGACTGCGAACGCGCTCTGCGCAAGTGGAACCGGACGCTCGAGAAGGTTGGCGTCGATGTCGAACTCACGCTACCGAGCCGGCGCTTCCACCGCTTCCAAGGCATCTACTCGGACAACTTCTTCACGCCGACGGGCGACGTCATCTCGCGTGAAGAGTTCGAGAAGAACGTACCGGCCTGGCTGCTGACGACCGACGACAACTCCTATCTGGAATCGATCATGCACCAAGTGACCGAGCCCGGAAAAATGGCCAACTGGATCGCCGCACCGACGCGAGGGATCAACGGCAAAGCGATCGACTTCGAGTACGTTCGACTTTGATCGCGTGACGGGCGACCGACACACGAACGACACGGCCAAAAGAACAGAGCACGCGGGAGAACCTCCCACGTGCTCTGTTTTCGTTTCCACGATCCTTCGCCCGAGTCGAATCTCGACCGTTAGTTACTCGGCTTCGGGTTTCTCGGCAGCGTCTCTTCCATGTCCGCCACCATGTAGATCAAGCTGGCGATGGCCGCCATACCGAGTTCCAACTCGCGTTCATTCACTTGATCGATCGTGTCTCGCCAAGAGTGATGTAAGTCGAAGTAGCGGTGCGGATCGGGAAGGAAGCCGACCAGCGGAACGCCGCCCTCACGAAGGACGCTGATGTCCACCCCACCTCGACCTCGTAGCATTCGCTCAGCTCCGAAGTCGGTGAAGTGGGTCGCCATTTCAGCGAGGATCGCGAGTGCTTCCGGGTTGGCGTCCGTCGTGAATCCGCGCGGAGTGAATCCTCCGCGATCGGACTCCAACGCGAAGACGTGCTTGTCGAGTTCGTCTTTGTGCGCGGCCAAGTACGCCTTGGCTCCAGCCGTCCCGTTCTCTTCGTTCATGAACAAGACGCAGCGAATCGTGCGCTTCGGCCGTAACCCTAGCTTCTTGAGAGTACGCACCGCCGACAGCGAGTGACACGTTCCCGCGCCGTCGTCGTGGGCGCCGTGGCCTACATCCCATCCGTCGAGATGTCCGCCGACCAAGACGATCTCGTCCGGGTGAGTCGTCCCAACCAATTCGCCGACGACGTTGAAGCTCGGTGCGTCCTCGAACCATCGACAGTTCTGCCGGAAGTGGAGCACGACGCGTCGGCCCGCTTCGAGGTGCCGAGCGATTCGGCCAACCCCAAGCGTACTCACCGCGGCCGTCGGAATGCGTTTCGGTCCTTCTTGGTAGCGCATGCCTCCGGTGTGCGGAAAGTCGTCGAGTCGCGTCGTCATGGAACGAACGATCGCCGCGACCGCGCCGGCCTTGGCAGCCTCGCTCGCCCCGCGGGAACGGTACCCCACCGCGGCGCCGTAGGCGCTAAAAGTACTCGGATCGGTCTGCGGCATCGGATGGTTGAAGAGAACGATCTTGCCCTTCGCTTCCGCCCGGCGTTGCGCCAACTCTTCGAACGTCTTTACCATCATCACTTCGGCCGTGATCCCCTCGGGCGGCGTCGGCTCACTCCCACCGAGTGCGAGGATCGGCAGCGGCTCGTCCGTCGCTTCTCCGGGTTCGGCAAACTTGAGCTCACCGATATCACCACGCTCCCAGTGCGGAACCATGCACGGTTCCAATCGAACGTTCTCGAAGCCGCTCCGGATCATCTGCTGACGAGCCCACTCGACGGCCGCCGCTGCGCCCGGCGACCCGGACAAGCGGTGCGGCGCCTTCGTCGTCAGGTCGACCAACATGGCGTACGTCTCCTTGTGCGTCAGAGCGTCACGCACGATGCGTTCGACGATAGCCGCCCGTGAAGCCTTGTCAGGAGCCTGAGCGCGCGTCATGGAGTTCGCACCACCCCACACGAGTACGGCCAACAGGCCGATCCAGCAGAGTCGTTGTGACATCGAGGGCTCCTTAAGCGAAGTTGTTCGGTTCTAGCCAACAGCACAGTCCAGCAGTGGATCAGGAGGAGAGGAATCGCACAATGGCGCGTTGATGAACGGCACGGAATCCGTGAGCGACGACAACCGCGGCACGCGAAGATCGAGGCAGTAATTCCGCGTCGCGTGGATCACCGAACAGCACGACGACGACTTTCGGGTGCCATTGAAGGGATTGCCGCAAGAGATCGCGGCGCGCCTCTGACTCGCGCACGCCTCCGACAAACAGCACAAGCGCCGAAGCGTCGACGGCGCAGGGCGCAATTCGCACGAAGTCCTCGGCGCTCGGCTCGGCCGCATACTCGACGACGCGGCCCCGCCCCCCCAGTCCTTCCGCCACGATCGTCAGGGGTTCACCGCGCAGCGGATCACAGCGGTCATCCTCTTCCCCCGGGCGAGGAACCACGACCAACACCCGATCGAGATCGAGCGGTAACAAGCCGTTGGGATCGGCGACGACTGTGATGGCTCGCTGTGCGATCGACTCAGCCACCGTCGCGCCGTCGACACAGCATCGACCCTCGGGCAGTCGGGCAAAGGCGTCGAGACGTTCTTGGTGTCGCTCAGACTGTGCGCTCGAGTCCAACTCCGTGAGGACGTCGTGCGCAATCCGCTGCTTGGCACGGTCGTGGCAGATCAGCAGCAGATCGTGCCCGGCGTCATGGGTTCGGCGCACGACCTCATCAAACGATCGATCCGATAGCGCGCCCATCTCGAGGTCATCGCTCATCACGACACCGTCGAACGATGAGCGCGCTCGGAGACCATCGCGCACGACGAGTGGTGAAAGTGTCGCTGGCCGTTCGGGATCGATCGCGTCACACACGGCGTGACTCGTCATGATGCCAACGTCGGGGCACTCACGAATGATAGACTCGAAGACGCGAAGGTGCCGACGCAGCACCTCTTCTTTCACAGTGATGTGAGCGAGGTCGAAGTGTGGGTCTTCCTGCGCCGCTCCCAGCCCAGGATAGTGCTTGAGACAGCAACGCACGCCGGCCTCACGATGGCCGTTGACCGTGGCGACCGCCAAACGAATCGCATGCGCGAAGTCCGCTCCGTACGAACGAGTGCCAATACCTCGACTTTCGAGATCGAGCACGTCGACGACCGGGGCAAGGTTGACCGATACGCCGAGCTGGTACAGCTCGGCGCCGGACGCGACCCCTTGCTCCAACGCGAACCGTTCGGCCGCCTCCAACTCTTGCGACGCGATACTGCCCAACGCGGAGTTACCGGGAAACACCGTCAACTCACGGTAGAAGCGAGTCACCGAGCCGCCCTCTTGATCGACGGCGACGTGAAGCTGTGGTCCGACGATCTCACGCGCCTCACGAATCCATCGGGCGACCTGCGCCAAGTCCCCGATGTTGCGCCGAAAGATCAGCAACCCGCCCGGTCGCAGCCGTTCGAGATGTCGACGATCGTCGTCATCGATCTCCCGACCCGGCAGCCCGATCCAAAGCCGCCGGCCCGCCCGAAGTCTCGCGTTGTTCATCCCACCTCCAGACCACTGGCCCGGAGACTAGCCCTGTCGACACTCGAAGCGAAGCCGTTCGCGAAAATCTTCACGAGACGGCTTCTCGAGCAGGCGCATCCTTCGCGCGAAAGATCACCTATCTCTCTCGTGGAACCGCCGAGTGGATTGGGAACGCCGGTACCGACTTCTCGGGCGACGACGATATGCGCCCCCGAAGCACAGGGAGAGATTCACCAAGAGCCGGCCGCGTCACTGCCGCTTCGACGAGTCGCACCACGCCAACGCCAAACGAGCAAGACTCGACGCAATCCCACGATTCGTGTCGTCGCCCCATAGGCCGTTCGCACTCTTGCGCGATAGCACCCGCTGGCGAATCTCACTGCGCCAATCGACTCGGGCGCCAGCCGACGGATCCGCGCTATCGGCGTCGGCCACGGAGAGCACGCGTGCGATCGCGGCATAAGCGAAGAGCTCCGGGGCAGAGTTCTTGACCGCCGCGGGGTCTGCGAAGCGACTCGCGATCCACCGAGGATCATCGAGCGCATTGCGCTCTCGGCAAAGCTCGGCCAGCGTCTGCACCCGAGGATCGTCCTTGGTCAACGCCGTCCCAAGAAACGGCTGCACTTGCTCGCGCCACCGTTGGCCACGACGCTGCTGCTTCTCGTCTCGAAGCGATCCACGCGCCTTTTCAAAAAACTCTATGGCGCGCCGCTTCGCATCATCATTGTCCTCCATTCCTGCGATCAGCCGTTCGAGCACCAACTCTGTCGATTCGATGGGAGGGAGTTCCTTCCTTCGCTGTTCGTCGATGAACCGCGTGAGCGCAGGCAGATGCCTGTCGATCGATCGACTCGGGATGCGTTTGCTGACCGCGATCAGTGCCGCCCGAGCGAGGACCGACTCGTAGACGAGGGGTAAACCCATGGACGTGCCGATAGCCCCTGATGGCTGGCGGTGACCAAACAGCGTAGCGCAAGATCGAAGCGTCACCGAAGGATCGAGAGCCCCGCCCGACTCCGCATCCGCCCACAGCGAAAGGGTCGACTGCACCACGCGAGAAATCCCCGGCCGTGTCGGCGTCTCCGCCTGGCCACGGACCTCGTGCGGTGTGAAGATCGAGATCAACACGAAGAACGTGACGACGATGCGGCCGGAGATCATCTAAAGTCCTTCCCGCCAGGGCACGTCGGCCGGTTGCGACATCCAGTCGAAGAAACCACCGACCTTGGTCACGCCCCTGGGACCGAACTGAGCCCAGAACAAGTTCATGGAGGCCCCAAACCCGAACAAAGAAACCTCGGGGCCCGACTCTCCGCCAAAGAGCTTCGACAGGTCGAAGCCACTCTGAGTCAGACTCTCGAGGTCCTGCAGACCCGCGAAACGTTCGGCCGAAGCACCAACCGAAACCGAAAACGACTCACAAAAGTTGTCGGAGTTACACGCGGGGGACGCCAAGGGGATTGAGATCTCGGCGCCGCCGCCAACTTTCTTGAAGAACCCCGATAGGCTCCCTGGGTTGGAAAAGAGGAACCGGGCGGACGATGCCCCGATCTTGAGATTCCAGCCAAAACCTCTACTGCTAGGCGTTGGGCTTCCGGTTCCGCCTCCCAACAGCACGCCAGCCTGCACCTCGACGGTTCCGCGGGACTTTGGACTTCTGTCGGAAGAAGGCCTCGAGATCCCAATGCCAAGATCGAGGTTTACCTCCAAGAGATTAGTCCTGCTCCCGCGTTTGAAGTTGAAACTCAGGCCAACACCAACCGTGGCAAACCCGCCGAGAAACCCACCCTGTTTCGCACCAATCCCCACGGACGCCCCGACCACTCGTTGTAAGACAGCGATCCTGGAATTCAGGTCGGAGATAATCCCCCGGGCGATAATCTCCACGGGTAGAGGTAACTGCGGCAACGCCGTGCCGGTGAGCGTTTGTGAGATGACGCTAGAGATGTTCACTTCACCCAGGGACAACGTGCCCAGCGGATCCGTGAACCTAATCGGATTGGCCGCCGCATAGACGTACGGCGTGAACGATGTCGGACGAGCCGGGTCGACCGGCTCTTCATCCGGAGTCAGGAATCGGCCAGCGGTGGGATCGTAGAATCGACTCCGCAGGAAATAGAGATCGAGTTCGGGCACGTACAATTCGCCGGCGAACAAGAGAGACGTCGTGCTTCCCGGGGGAGTCGCACTCTCACCGTACGCGTCGAAGGCGTGCGTCTCAACCGGTACTCCAAGCGCATTCGTGATCATGCGCGTGCTGCCGAGAGGATCTTGATGCAAGACGACATTGACGCTCGATTCGATGCCGACGGGCCGCAAGCCGTGGACGTAGCGCCTTAGAAGCGTACCGTCGCCAGCTCGCTCCTCGAGGAGTCTCGGTATGTCGCTCGTTTGTGTCTCCCAAAGGAGCGTCCGCGCAACCACACCGTCCACCCGAATCTCGCGTAGAAGACTCAAGAAATCGTACTCGAGCTCAACTACCGTCGTCCCGCCACCATCATTTCGCTCGACCCGGAAGAGCCGGCCGAAAGCGTCGTATTCGAGGAGTTCGGTCGTATCGGTGTTCGCTCTTTCGATGGGCCTCCCGGCGGGATCGTACAAGTAGAAGGTGAACTCCCCGTCGGAGGTCAACCTCTGCGCACCGTCGTAGGTGAAGGTGCGACTCCCTGCGGTAGTCAAGCTCCAGTCGGCATCGTAGGTGTAACTTTGACTCCCGATCTCTGGAAGGCCGGTCCAACTTTCACTGATCACACGACTCGCAGCGTCGTAGCCATAGGTCACACTTGTTGTAGTCCCGGTAACGGACAAGACGTTGCCCGCCGCGTCGTACGCGTAGTTTTCATTCCTTATGACCGACGACGAGGCATCGGTGGTGACCAAGCTCGTCACCCGCCCCCGAAGATCTCGGCCCAAAGACGTGGTCGACCCATCTGCATGGTGGGTAGAGGCGAGACGCCCCGCCGCGTCGTACTCGTAATCCGTGGTACCGACCGCAGCATCGATCACTGACGCCAGTCGTCCCTGACCGTCGTACTCGTAACTCGTCGCGCCGCCTGGTGACATCAGCGCCACCAGCCGCCCATGCTCGTCGTAGTCGTACTCGACCGCGTCCCCGGAAGGGTGCTCGGTCCGGGACACCGATCCGTTCGGCCCCCAAATGAAGTTCGTCACACCGGAACCGTCCACGACCGACGTCAGGTTGCCAGAAGAGTTGTAGGTGTACGATTCGGGGAACCCGCCAGTGGGTAGAAGGGCCGCCAGTCTCCCAGCGTCGTCGTACTCCCGAGCGATGCTCTGGCCCGTTGGAGTATCGACCGAGAGGATCCGGCCGACGGGCCCTCTCTGCCATGACCGCGTTCCACCCCACGGATAAGTCTGCGAGGAGATCCGCCCCATGCGGTCAGAGGTCAGTTCCCATACGCTCCCCCCTGGCGTCGTCGCGGTCTCAAGTCGGCCAATCTCGTCGTAGGTGTACGCCGTCACTCCAAGGATCGCGCTCGAGGTTGATGCTAGCCTTCCACCGACATCGTACGCGAGATTCGTCGACGCCCCGAGTTCGTTAACGATAGTGGTAGGCTGCCCCGACAAGTCGTACGTCGTCGAAACGGTAGTGCCATCCGGGAACGTCAACAACGTCACGTTTCCTGCGAGATCGTAAGCGAACTCGGCTCGCTCACCCAGCTCGTTGACCTCGGCGGTGAGTTGTGAGGCGGAGTCGTACTCAAAAGTGGCCGTCACTGGTCCGAGTGTGTCGTGGGTCGTGGTGCTCGACACCACGCGGCCAAGCACATCGTACGCGTAATCAATCGGCGCGTTCCCGGACAGCGTCTCCTGGATCATCCTCCCCCCAGCATCGAAGAGCAGCGCGCCGCTACGTCCGCTCGGAGTCAGAAGGGAAGTTGGACGTCCCTGGCTATCGAGCGAACGTTCGACGGCGCGTCCCTCGGAGTTCTCGACGCGTGTGACTTGGCCCTCGACATCGCGCTCGAATGTCGTCACCGGTGTCCCGGGAGCGGCGATGGCGGAAAGATCACCCGCCGCGTCGAACGTCACCGTTTGGATGGCACCGCTGTAGTCGACGGCAAAGGCGGGGTAACCGCCTGCTCCCAGGACCACACTGCCGATAGCTCCGCTCGGCAATGTCGACGATCGAGTCAACCCGTTGTCGTCGATCTCGTGGCTGAAGACGGCGAGCTCGCCATCCTTCATGTAGCTCTCCTCGATGACTTGCCCGCGCTCGTTCGTCTTGAACAGCGTGGTGCGACCAGCGCTGTCCGTGAAAGTTGTGCTCGACGAATCCAGCGGATCGCGGTCCCAGCTGAAGATCGCACCAAGGGGACCCTCGACCTGAACCACTCGGCCATCGCCGTCGAACGTCCGGTCGACCCGTGCCCCAGCCGGTCCTTCGACAGCGGTCTGGTTGCCGGCCGCGTCGTACTCGAATGTCGTCGTGCGGCCTAGCTGGTCGGTCGTAGAGAGCGGGTGCCCCGACGAATCGTACGTGTAGATGATCTCTCCGCCGAGAGGGTCTGTGTAGGTGGTGAGCAACCCGGTTGGGTCGTACTCGTACGACCGCGTGTGGCCGAGGGGATTAGTCTCCGACAGAAGTCGATCTTCGGAATCGAACGTGAACGTGGTCTCGTTCAGGTCTGGATCGAGGACGGCAACAACGTTGCCGCGATCGTCGTAGGAGATGACCGACGTGTTTCCCAAACGATCAGTGACAATGTGTTGGTTGGCGACTTCGTCGAGCGCTAGCGTGATCTGCTCGCCCGCGGAGTCGACGACGCCGATGATCCGACCGCGATCGTCGTACAGCAGCGTTCCGGGAGTAAACCCGCGGGGATCGACGATCTGCATCAAGTTGTGGTCGCCGTCGTAGACGTACTGTGTCGTGTAGCCCTCGAAGTCGGTGGCCGACACTAGGTCCCCGGCAGCGTCGTAGACGTAGGTCCGGGTCGCCCCCGTGGGCGTCGTGAGAGAAGTGATCCGATCCTCGAGATCCCGTTCCAAGCTCAAGCTCGCGCCCGACGAGTGAACGAGGCCGTCAGCCATCACGTCGACAAATGCGCCATTGGGTTCGCTCACTCGCGTGAGGGGATACTCGCCGCTCGAGAAATCTCGCGTGAAGATAAGCTCTCGGCCGTCACGAAGCGTCAGCGTGTAGGCGTTCGGGACATAAGGCTGAAAGCTGCCGTCGACGAGCTCAACGGGGCCGGGTGACGAAGGAGACACGAACAGCGGCAGACTCGACGGCTGCAACTGGGAGAACGTCCCGGGAAGAGCGACGAACTCGACTGAGTCTATTACCTCGAGCGGGAACAAGGCCTGCTGGTCCGATACCGTCATCTCGAATCGGTGAACCGAACCGTCCGGTAGATAGACCGACACACGATGCTCAACACTCGAAGTGATGAAGTACACCGGCACCAACGGATCGGAGCTGTCGACTCCTTGCGTCCAGTCTGCCCCCATCACACGCGTCGTCTCGAGTCGGGTCGGCGTCGACTCCAATGACCAGTTGTAGCCGAAGTCACCCGGTGCTCGCTGCCGTGCATCGTAGATCCGACGAATCGAGAGCGGGATACCCACGACATCGACGAATCCGTCGAGCAGGACGAAGCGGTTGTAACCCGGCGATACGTTGGCCGGACCGAGATCGAGTTCCACCGGGACCGTACACGACTGGTTGCCCCAACTGTCTTCGGCGCAGATCCTGAACAGCGTGATCCCAGGTAATAAATCGCCCGGTTGTACACGTCCGAGGATGTCCGCAACAACCGGTACGAAACCACGCCGGTACGGCGCGAACGTCGTCCCGCCGTCGGTTGATACTTCGATCGCGTAAAACACGAGATCCGTATCATTGGCAGTCCCGATGACATCCACGGGGCCGTCGACGATGGTTTCCGTCGCCGGAGTCGTCCACTCGACGATGGGGGCACCGTCGTCGACCGCGCTTCGTACCCGGAACTCGACCGTCCCTTCGTTCTCGATGCCGCCGTCATCGACGGCGATAGCTTCGACAACGAAC
>JAJFFE010000183.1 GCA_021776775.1 Planctomycetota bacterium
AAAGGGAGCGCCGGGGCGCCGCCGGCGCTGAACAGAAACGCCAACTCGAGCACGGCGTCGTTGACCAAGACTTGACCGTCGTCGTCGTAGTCGCAGGCGTCTACACAAGGGATCGTGCCGGAGCTGAAGAGGTAGGCGAGAATCAATACGGCGTCGTTGATCAGAATGTCGCCGTCACCGTCGACGTCCCCGCGGATGAACAACGAGACATCGAAGCTCACGTTTCGCAGGATCGTCGCACTGTCGCCTTCCTCGTCCGCCGTCATGAGGTCGGTGTGCCCGTCGTCGTCGAGGTCGGCGGCCCAGATGGACCACGGCTCGAGACCTACCGGGATGGTGGTCGACAGGGTGAATCCGCCGAGTTCGTCCCCGACCAGGATCGAGACGTTGTCACTCTCCGAGTTGGCAACGGCGAGATCGAGGTAACCGTCCTCGTCCAGGTCGGCAACGGCGACGGAACGCGGGCCGGCGCCCGTGGCGACCGTGGTCGGTGTCGTGAACGTTCCATCACCCGACCCGAACAGCACGGTCACCGTACCGCTGGAGTTGTTGGCGAGAACTAAGTCCGCGGTGCCGTTTTGGTCGACATCGGCGATCGTGAGCGAGGCCGGGAAGAGGATGCCGGTGATCGGGGCCGCGGCGACGAACTCACCCGAGCCATCGCCGAGCAGGATGCTCACTTCCGACGACGTGCTGTTGGCGACCGCGAGATCGAGAGTTCCGTCATTGTTCAAATCAGCGTGGTCGATCGCGACCGGCATCGATCCGACGGGGTAGCTCGTGCCCGGTGTGAAGGAGCCGAGGCCATTCCCGAACAGGATCGAAACGGTGTTGGTATTGGAGTCGGCCGTCGCGAGATCCAGCAACCCGTCTTGATCGAAGTCTGCGGTCGTCACGCCGAGCGGGGAGTCGCCGACCGCGAAGTGCACGGGCGGCTCGAGAGCGCCCGCTCCGTCGCCGCGAAGCCAACTCACTTGGTGATTGCCGAAGTCGGTCGAGAGCACGTCGAGGTGCCCGTCTCCGTCGAAGTCGCCGGTGACCAAGGAGAAGGGGTGGGGCGGCATCGCTCCACCGACCGTGAACACGGACGACGTGGCGAAGGTCGCGTCGCCAATTCCCATGGCGATCGAGACGTCGTGAGATCCGTGATTGGCGACAATCAGATCGAGCACGCCATCGTCGTTGAAGTCGCCAGTCGTCACCCACGACGGGCTATCGCCCATCGGAAGCGCACCGAGATTCTGAAAGGACACTTGTGACTCTACCGGCCCTGCCCAGAGAGCGATCACGAGTGCGAGAGGTTCGACAAGTCGGCGTACGTTCATCGGTGACTCCGTCGTTCGTGAATACTCCGGGTTTCTGATAACGAAACGATAGGGCGGGCCACAGAGGTGGTCAAACGACATCTCGCGAATCAGCTCACGACACACCTCGAGCGACATGAGAGAAACCGCGTCTGGTGGGGTCGCTGCTTTCGAGTGATTCCTTGTCGCCGCCGACGCGCGCACCTCTGGCCCGAACTCAGCCCGAACTCTTCTTCAAGCGAAGCGGCACAGCGAGAGCAAGCGCCCGTTTACAGCGGGCAGCCCGAGACGCAGCCGAGACTACTGGTCGGGTCGACGCCGCACGTTGGGTGGGGCGCGTCGAGTGGGGGAGCCCCGCCGAACAGCGCGGTTAGCGCGAACACCGTGTCGGCCACGTTCAACACGTCGTCGTCGTTGGTGTCGAGAGCGCGGGCGCAGGAGATCGTCGCGCCGAAGAACAGGTGGGACAGGCCGAGGATCGGATCGGCGACATCGAAGGATCCGTCCGAGTTGACGTCTCCGCGGATGAACAGCGGCTCGAGGGGGTCCGAGTCGTCGAGAGTCACCTGTTGATCGGCGTCGAACGGCCCGTGCAGACTGATCGGGCCGTTCGGCCAGTGCACCGTAATCGAGTCGACGACGTCGTGGTCTCCGAGTCCGAAGTGCAGTGTGTACGGGTTCGAATTCTTGTAGCTCCCGCTACCGAGGACGGCTCGCGTGAGAGTCGCACCGTCGACGTGAACATCGACGATCGCGCCGATCGCGCGCGTGTTGGGCGTCGACGACGACAGCTCGATGGCGATCCAGTGTCGCGTTTCACCTTCGTGGTTGATGTAGATCGCGAGCGGACCGTCCGTCGTCGAAACGACGAGGTCGAGATCGCCGTCGCCGTCTACGTCGCCTGGAGTCGCGCAGTACGTTCGGCCCACGAGGTCGAGATCGAGTGCGTTGGCGATGTTCAGCAGTGGCAGCACGGCCGAGCCGTGATAGAGAGCGTTGGCCGTGCTCGAGTCGCCGTCGACGGTAAAGAGGTCTTCGTAGCCGTCGTTGTCGTAGTCGAAGAACTCGGTCGCCCAACCGACGTTTCCGTCGGCGACGCCGAACTCGACGCTCGCATCGACGAACGTGCCCGTTCCTTCGTTCACTAGCAGCAGGTTCTGCCCCGCGATCAGGGTGTTCGAGATGGAAAGATCCAAGAAGCCATCTCGATTGGGATCGCCGACGCCGACGCCCATTGCGTGCGCGAAGACTCCAGCCGCGGACGTCGACGATACGTCGACCATGGTGCCGCCGTCGTTGCGCCACAGTCGACAGTTCGTGCCGAGATCCGGCCCTTTGTCATTGGTGAGGAAGAGATCGACATCGGAGTCGCGGTCGTAGTCGAAGAAGACGCCTTGGAAGCTTGGCCCGAGTTCCGGGGCGCCAAGCAGTGTCGATACGTCTTCGAACGTACCGTCGCCGAGGTTGCGATAGAGTCTGTTGTTCTCGTCGAGGAACGGTCCCCGATTCGCAACATACAGGTCGACCCAGCCGTCACCGTCGTAGTCGCCCCACGTCGTGCCCAGCGAGTGGCTGGTATCTGCCACCCCCGCGGCATCGCCCACGTTTGTGAACGTGAACGGTCCGTCGTTTCTCAGCAGCAGGTTTGCGCCGGAGAAGTTCGACACGTAGAGGTCGAGATCTTGATCGCCGTCAAAGTCCGCCGTCGAGATAGCGTTGTAGGTTGCCGCGGGTGGACTACAGGTAGCGGCGACCGGTAGGAATGTCCCGTCCCCCTGGTTGTCGAAGAAGAGCACCGCATCGACGAGATCGCCGGTCAACGCAATATCGAGATCGCCATCGCCGTCGAGGTCGTTGAGCGCGAGCCCGCGACCGAATCCCACGGATCCGGTGTACAGGTAGGACACGACGCCACGGCTCGCCGCTTCTTCGGTGAAGGGGATCTGCGCGTTCGCTATCACCGCTGTGATGGCGAACCAAGACAGGCATAGAAGTAGGTAGCGTCTAGTTATCACGCGTACTCCAAGCGACTCGCTCGGTGGCATGCACCGAGCGAGTGATCCGCAGAATCGCCCATCAGTGATCTGTGGTTCTTACGGGCAGAGCAAGAACTCGGCGCAGTCGAGCAGGTCCGCGGTCGGGTCTTCCCCACATGCGCCAAACGGGGCGGTCAGTGGGGGAGTGCCGGCGACAAACAGGGTGGCGAGCGCCGAGACCGGATCGGAGATGTCGATGGCGCCGTCGTCGTTGATGTCGGACGCGTCGACACACGTCGGGGCCGGAGTGCCGAGGATGAAGAGGATCCCCAACAGGTTGACAGGGTCGGAGATATCGAACGCGCCGTCGCCGTTGGTGTCCCCACGGACGAACTCTTCGATCGGGGGGCCGCCCGCTGGTACGCCGGCCGGCCCGGTCAACGTCAAGGTATACGTGCCGCTGCTGCTGGCGAAGCCGGCCACGCGAATGTAGATCACGTCCCCGACCACGACGCTGGTGCTCACGGTCGATTGGAGGCCGCACGCGTCGTCGTTACACGCAATCTGATTCCCCGGGGTTCCGGGGCACTCGCTGTGCAGCGACAGTACGGTGTCAAACCCGCTACCACACGCGGACACGGTCAGCAACCCGTCGTCGGCGGCGGTGTATTGGTACCAGACGTCGCCGGAGCCCGCGGACGCTCCGCAGTCGGCTTCACCGTCCGACGTCGCCGTAAACGTGTCGCCGGTGTAGGTATCGATGACCGCGACGAACGCGTCCATGCAATCATCGTTGGTTTGGCTTTCGCACGGTGAAACCATCAGCGCGACGAGAGCGAGCACGGCGGTTCGCGCCAGAGTCGAACTAGCCATCTTGTCCTGCCTTCATGTGGATGTGGGAGCCCCCGAGGTAGTATTGCGACACCGAAGGGCCACGTCCAATACTGCACCGGTCTGACCCGGCGGTCACGAATGTTCCAGGACAAAACTGATCGACCACATTCGGATTTCGCATCGAGGCGGTTCGACGTGGGCGCGGGGCAACCCGGTTCGATAGGCCAAAAAACCTGACAGTGGCGAAGCGTCGGAGCGAACGAATTCGGCTTTCTGTTCCCTATCCGTAAGCGGTTTTGAAATTATGCTTTACCGATCCTTGGGCTGGGCGCGAGCGACACGATCTGGGCGATCGAGAGTTTGCGCAATTGCGCATTGCACCGAGTGAGCAATAATCGGATCTCACTGATTTTCCGAGGCAAAGTGAAACGGCACCATCCCCCCGAGACGCAAACCCCTGAATCAGCGTTCGTACGCGCTGCGGTTACTCGTCTCTAGTTTTCTGGGAGAAAACGATGCGACTTCATTGGATTGCAACTGCGCTAGCCGTCCTGGCTGCCCCTCTGTGTTGGGGACAGCCGACGTACGGCACTTACACGTTCGTTTCGGCACCGGGGGGTGGATCGTACACGACCGTTGTTTCGGGAGATTTCGACGACGACAAGCTCGCCGATGTCGCGTATCTGCGCGGCACCGAGGCGACCATGGTGTTCGCGCCGGACGCGTACGGCGCGACGGCTCGTTACGAGTTGGCCGGACCGTTCGTTCCGGTCGTGACGGCGATCGCAACGCTCGAAAATTCCGTCGGTCGCGATGAGCTTCTCATCGCCGACGCCAATGGGCTGTCGGCTTGGGAGCGCCTTGACACTTCGGTGTTCTCGTCGCGCACCATCGGTTCGACGACGTGGACCAACGCACGAGCGCTGGCAACGGGGGATGCCGGAACCATCTTCGGACTTCATCAGAACGGAACGCAGTTCGGTGTCGGTCCGGTGAACGAGACGTGGTACTCGATCCCCGGTATTGGGACAGACATAACCGTGCTCGACTGGGACTCGGACGGCAACGACGACATTGCGATCGCCTGTACGACTGGCCTCCTGGTCTACTCGGCTTCGGGCGTGCAACTCGCCGTTGTTCCGACGCCGACGCCGATTGTCGACGTCGCCGCGATCAGCGAACGGAATCAACCGGACCGCGTTGTCTTCGTCGGCAAGGACCCGTTCGGGCTCAACGACTGGCTGGTGACCCTGGGCAGCACGGTGATGCCGTACTACACGATTCTCGGCGACATGGACGTCGTCGGCCTGGCGGCCGGAGATGCCAACGGCGACGGTATCGACGATCTGGTGCTTAGCCACCAGTCGGACGGTTCGCTCGAGCTGCTCTACAACCAAGGCGTCCCGGGCGCGTTCTTGCCGACGAGCAACGAGACCATTACAGGTCGCTTAGACACTGTTTCTCCGACCAACTTCCACACTCCGGTCATGGTCGATACCAATGGCGACGGCGATCTCGAGATCGTGCGCATGGTGCCCGAAACCGAAGAGTGCTTGATTCACGAGAACGTCAGAATCAACCCCGAGTCGCAAATGCCGGGTGTGGTTCAGATCGCGTATACGCCGAACGGATCTATCGGGTACATCGCGCTGGAGTTCTCGGCGGGGCTCGGTGGCGTCCCGGCCGGAGCGACGCAGATCGAAGTCGTGGTGTGGGAGATGCAAAATCCGCTCGGGCCGGATCCAACGACTGACTCGACTCCGATTTTCAGTGCTCGCGGCGCGCTGCCCGGGACGAGTCAGGCGTGGACGATTCCTGTGATCGATTCATCGCCGGCAAACCCGACCGCCGTATGGTTCTGGGCGGTGCGGTTCGTTGATTGGAACTCGGTGAGCAATACGTATGACCGAGTCTTCCCGATGCGGCTCAACGCGCTCACCACGCAGGTTGTCGGAATCACGTCAGGGACGGTGATCGACTTCTTGATGTACCAGAGCGGACAGAACGGTCCGTCCGCGTTCGTGACGATCGATTCGCCGGGCGGCCCTGGTCCGTGGGCGATCCCCGCCGGAATCGATCCGGAGAACACCGGCTCCCACACCGAGGTTCGTCCTACTCCAGGATCGAATCAACTGCCCAACCCGGGCACGTAGTCGAACTCACTGCCACCCGAACGACGGGCCACCCGAACTGTTGAACAGCGGTGTGACGACGAACCAGTCGTCGCGCCGCTGTTTTTTTCGGTGCGTGCGTCGGACTATTGATCGGAGCTGGAATCCGGCGTCGTCACGTCGCTCTTGGATCGACGGATGAGCCACGCCGCCACTGCGGCCAACGCGATAGCGACGATCCACCATGTAGCAGTTCGCGGCGGTGGGCCACGGCGCTCGTCGCATTCGCGGTATTTCGGTAGGTACGGCGTGTGGGCGTCGCCGCGAACATGGAGGAGTGAGTGGTAGTACGGGTCGGACCACTCCGGGTCAGACGCGAGCGCACGGCGTGCATCGAAGAGCGCTTGCGCCGGGCTGCGGCCGGACGTCAACGACCGATGGATCTCCTCGCTCATCCGAACCGTGGCGTGGAACTCGATGTTTTCGAGCGGCGCCATGACGGCGGACGCGCCGACGAGTATGAACGCACCGCTCAAGTCGCTCACGCCTGGGTCGCCGACGCGACGTGGACCTCGACCGACGCCGCACGCGGTCAAAATCACGAGCGGCGCGGACGTGAACCCGGTGAGATCTCGAGCCGAGAGTCGGCCGTCAGGATCGGCGGCCGACGACGCGAGATACAACGACGCGAACCGTTCCTCTTCGCGGATTCTTCCACCGTGCGTCAACCACTGAACGACAGTCGCCTTGGAACATTCGCGCAACGCCGTGACGGTGACCTCGCTCCCGAGCTTTAGCTCTGCTCGCCCCTCCGGGTAGACGCCGACGAGGCGGTTTCCTTGAGTGCGCGTCAGCGGGAGCGGTTCGAGTTCAAACTTGGGGTCGAACGCCGGGTCGGCGAAAATCTGAGCGTCGAGCGTGGTGGGGGTGGCGTTACCCGCTTGCCGTCTCCGCTCTTCGATGGCGTGGTTCACGGTGAGGGAACTCGCGTAGCTGATAGGTTTTTCGAGCCCGAGAACAGACCCGTCGTCCAGTCGTAGGCATTCGAACGGTATGTATCCCAGCGTTCCGCCGTCGAGCACGGTCACGGCGGAGCGACTCGACAACCACGCACCGAGCGGCTCGGGCAGAAGTAGCTGACCGAGACTCCTCGACGTGCGTTCGATGGTTTGGCGTCGCTGCTTCGGATCTGTCGCGCTCCTCGGCGATTGCCGTAGCTCTCGGACCAATGAGGTGCGCACGTCGTCGATGATAAAACGGTCTGGCAAGCACAATAGCTGCACGGTTGTCGCGTCGATGACGAACAACAAGGTCACGTCGAGAGTCCCCAGGTAGAGCAGAATTCCCCGCGAGTCGAGACGACGTTGAATATCGGCAACGGTCGGAGTTCGCGCGCTGATCATGCGGGCGAGCGATCCGGCGGACTCGGTGTCGATGAGCGCTTGCAGCGCGGCCGAATCCCCCGCCGCGAGGGCGGTAGCGAGGATCAACTCGGTGATGAGCGTCCGCGGCTCTGCGTAGTACACGAGCCCGCGACCGCCACTACGAACCGGTCTCGAGTTCCACTCGTCGACTAGTCGCGAAACCGCCGCCTTCAACGTCTCGGTCGCGGTCAGATCCGGAGTGTTCTTGTTCGAGCTACGGTTCGCTCGGGAGTGCAAGTAGGCGAGGTACCGGGCGTTCAGCGGGTCGACGGGGCCCTGCTGTAGAGTCGCTTCATACTGATCGATGGCGCGGGTCGCCTCGGCGATCCGGCCTTGCCCGAGCAGGAAGTTCGCCTTCAACCGGTGGGCGGTGAGTCGGTCCCGTCGAGTGTGGCTCGCGTTGGCGATGACTTCGTCGAACGCTTGGTAGGCGCGTTCGGCGTGGGACTGCGCGGCCACCTCGTCCCGCGGAGCGCGTCGTTGCGCCATCTTCGAGAGAAAGCGATGCGCGACTCCAAGGCGTATCCGGTAGGTGGCGCGGCGCGCCCACTCGTGCTCGGCGATAGCGCGCTCGATCACGCGCGCCAACGTCGAGAAGTCTTCGAAGGCGTTCAGCACTCGGGTCTGGAGCTCCAGCACTTGCCGTTGTGAGCGGTCGTCCAACTCACCCAGGGACTCGAGTCGCTTCGCCGCCGCCTGGGCGGAACGCACCTGCGCATTGGCCAGGTCGAACAGTCCCTCGGATAGCATCACGTCGCCCTGGAGCTTGCTGAGCACGATGCGATTGCGTAACGCCCGAGGGTCGTCGGGCCCCGCGATTTGCACGCGACGTTCGATCAAGCCCTCGACCGTGTCGACGAGATCCTGGGCGACCTCGAATCGTTCCAAGACAACGGCGGAGTCGGCCCAGCGTGGATAGAGCGACATGAGGAAATCGAACACGATTTCGTTGTCGAGATGCGCCTGCCAAACGTCTCGCATGAAGGCGATCATGGCGGCGTAGAAATCGAATTGATCGCGGGCCCGGTAGAGATCGAGGATGTCCGCCGCCGCAGCCATACCGGCGCCGGCGAGATCGGTTGCACTACTAGCGGCGCTCAAGGCGGATCGGTGATCTTCGACGTTCGTTCGTTGGTCCGCCGATAGGGTCGACTGGGTCGAATTCGCATCGAGCGCACGATCTAGGATGGATAGCAGCGCGGCGCGGTGTTCTAAGAGCGCATCGGCAGGTTGCGTCGCGGTCGCTGCGACGCCCCCGCTCCCCCAGGAAAGAAGAAGAGCGGCGACTAGGGCAACTGCGCCGACGCCTTCGGTGAGACGGCGTCTTCGCTTCCGTCGAGATACGCGATGACTTGCCATTCGATGTTGCGCCACGCGGTGGTCGTTTCGGGTTCGGGTCGCCACTCGGAGGCGGTAATCGGATCGAGCGTCTCGAACCGTTCGCCTCCTTCTGGCCACACCACTACTCGAAAGTAGCTCCCAGTCACAACACCTTCGTAGCTCCATTTGAAGACGTCGTACTTCGCGACGGGACCGACCGGTGCGCTGAGTTCGAACCCGCCGCCCATGATCGTCTCCGGCTCGCGCTCGAAAACGCCCGAGAGCCACGCGCCGGCGACGACGACCACCAAGACGGCCGCCAGGCTCAGGTAGCGACGAAACGGGTTACCACCGCCTGACGCGGTTCCCCGGAGTCGTTGCCGAATCAATCGCGCTCGATTTTCGCGGCCCGGGACCTCGATGTCGTTCGAGCGTTCGAGAACGTTTCGGCGAAACTCCGCCGCTTCGTCGACGCTCGCCCGGGCGGCGAGCATGTCGACGAGCAGCTCCCGACATTCTCCGCACGCTTCGGTGCGAGCGACCACGGTTTCGGCGTCCATCGCAAGCTCGCCGGCGGCAACTTCCGCGAGCAGGCTCTCATGGTTGATATCGTGCACGGCTACGCTCCCCTCCCGCCGCAGACGTCGCGAATACGACCTCGCAGCCAGCTCAATCCTCGATGGTAGTGTGTTTTCGCGGTGTTCGCCGGCATGTCGAGCACCTGACCAATTTCGCCGAACGTCATCTCTTCGAAGTGACGCAATTGAATGACGTGAGACTTGGGCGGACCCAATTCTTCGAGACATTGTTCGACTCTTTCGAGTTGTCCGGTGTCCGGCAGCGCCTGTTCCGGACCCGGCGGATCGGGTTCCGCGTCGATCGACTGGGTCGATCGTCGAGCTTCTCGACGGACGCGGTTCATCAACTCGAGATAGCAGAACCGATAGACCCACGTTTCGAGGCGGGCTCGTCCTTCGAACAGCTCGAGCTTCTTCATGATGACTATGAGCGTGTCCTGGCTCAGGTCTTCGATGTCATGCGGGTTGAGCGGGCTCGACAGTTCCTGGTTGATCGCGGCGAGGATGCGCGGGACGCACTCGAGCCTCTCGATCAGTCGGTCAATCGCCCGCGGCTGGCGAGCGAGCGCGGCCTGCACCAAGGCGAGGTCGCTGCGGTGTTGGCTTGGGTCCGCCGGCGCGGCTTGTGGTCGTGTCACGAGGTCGTTCTCCCCAAGGCGACGACACACGGTCGCGCGTCGATCCAGTCCGCGTTTCTCTGTCGCGGGCGGAATCTTAGCGGGGTTGAAGAGTGTTTGCATCGGCACCTTGTTTCTCCCAGATCACGGCGAAGTCACCGCGAATCACTCGTGTGCGTCTCGAGCGATGGGCACCGTTGCAAGAACTCCGAAAAATATTCTCAGAAGAAGTCTGAAACTTCCGAAACTACTCGCTACGCCAATCGATAGCGCCACGGAACGCCGCTGAGATTCCGGACGCTGAGCTATCGAGACGTTTTCTCCCACACCCGTTCTCGCTCCTTCCCGGGAAGGAGCGAGGCGGGTGCTATCTTGTTCGGGCCCGATGGGGGAAGAAGCGGCGCGGACGCGCCCTGCGTGGCGCGCGCCGCTGCAACAACGCCGGTTCAAGTCGGGAGTCGCTGAGCGTTCGGTCAGGGGCACGGGGAGATCTGGCACGAGACGGCGTCGGGAGTGGGATCGCTTCCACAGTTCGGGCCCGGGAGTGGGAGCGGTGCTCCATCGGCGAACAGCCTGCTCAAGGAAGTGATGGGGTCAGCGCAGTCCACTCGGCCGTCGTCGTTGCTATCTTGGGCATCGAGGCAGAAGGCTGGACCGCCCATGAACAGATAGCTCAGATTGAAGATTGGATCGCCGAGGTCGGTGAGCCCGTCTCCGTTTCCGTCGCCACGGACGAACGCGAACTCCTCGGCCATGTCGTACAAATGGGCCGAGCCGTTGTCCGCCGAGCCGGCTAGATACGCGCCGGCGATCACTCGCGTGCCGTGGGCCGCTACTGCACTTCCGAACCAGTCCATCTCCGCACCGTCGCCGGCTAACAGCTTCGCCAACTCTGGCCAGGTTCCGTCTCCCAATTCGTAGACGTACACAGAGCCCGAGTCTACCGCGACGTCATCGTCCTCTCGGGCTCCGACCGCAATGACACTCGTGGATATCGCCACATGGCTACCGAAGTGGTCACCGGCGGAGCCATCGCTAGCGACTAGCTTCGCCTCGTGAGTCCAGGTCGTATCGGTTCGGCGAAACACATGGACGGACCCGCTGTCGTCCCCACTGTCGTCATCCGCGATGGCGGAGCACACGACAACATCTCCTTCGATGTCCACTTCCCATCCGAACTCGTCCCCGTCTGCGGCGTCGGGTGCTCCAAGTGTCTGCTCCTCGACCCAGACCTCTCCGTCGCGATGGAAGACGTAGGCGGCTCCGGTGTTCTCGAACTCCCCATCTTTGAGGCGAGCGCCGATGACGATGCGGCTTCCTGAGACGGATACAGAAGCGCCGAACTGGTCGTGATTGGCGGCGTCGGACGCGACCAGCTTCTGCGTCTCTTCCCACGAGCCGTCGACTTGCTCGAAGACGTAGGCGGAACCGGCGGTGTCTAGTCCCGAATGCGACGATTGGAACGCTCCCACTACGGCGACGTCTCCGTCGATGTCGACCGAGATTCCAAATCGGTCGAACTCGAACGCGTCGCTCGCCGTGAGTTTCTGCTCCTCCGACCACTCTCCGTCGACCAGGCGAAAAACGTATGCCGCCCCCGTCTTGTTACCCTCCGGCGAGTCCTTGTCGAACGCCCCGACGATGATCCGATCGTTTCGGATGGCGACGTCGACGCCGAAGTGATCTCCGTTTGTTCCGTCGAGCGCCGTGAGTTTTTGCTGTTGAGCCCATGATCCGCCGGTGGGCTCGAACACGAATACGGCACCCTGGTTCGTGCCGTCCTGCCACTCTCCGACGGCGGCGTGGTCAGCACTGACACCAACACTAAAACCAAAGTGGTCGTGCGAGCTGGGATCGCCCGAGACGAAGTCTGCGATCGCACTCTGAGCGTGCAAGTCGGACGCGAGCAACGTTACGGTGATCAGAACGGTGATCAAAATCGTCAGTCGGAGGGGATACACTGAGACCACTCTTTCTAGCGGTCGAGGGCCGCGAGTCATGTCTTGAGTCTCATGCAACACTCTAACCCACCGGGGGGAGTTGTTTTGGTCGAAACCCTGAGCTGACGGATTCTCGATGACGCGTGTGCTGACTCTTATTGCGATCTTCGCGTCGGCACTTGCCGTCGGCGGCGGTGCCGTGCTCTACCACCGATTGCGCGACCTGGGGGATCGCCAGCGCGACGCGCTACGGATTTGGGAGCTGCTCGACCAAGTGTCCGAACGGCCGTCACCTCGAGAAATCGACACGCTTCTCGCGTCGACGGAGCATCTGGCGCCGGCGCGTTTGGCCGAGAGTCGAGGCGACTACCTCGCCCAGAAGAGCGAATCTGCACTTCGGTCTTGGTTGCAAGCGTTGCGCGCGGAGTGTCGCCGGTCGATCGCACGCAGCGGTCGGCTCACCGGTGCGCTGGGGCAAGACTTGTTGCAGATCCTCGCTCTCGGCTTACCACTTCTTTCGTTGCTTTCCGTGGTGGCGCTGGCGTGGGGTGTCTTGCGGCCGATTCGACAGGCGCTGCAAACCGAGTCACCTGAGATCGCCGCGCGGGCGGTGCGCTTGTGGTGGAAAGATCTCGCGACTCTTTTGGAGGAACTGGACGCGCAGCGACGACAGCGTTTGGTCGAACTCTTGCGCGCCGGACAACTCGCGGCAATCGGAACAATGGCCGCGAGTGTCGCGCACGAAATCCGCAATCCGCTGATGGCGATCAGCGGTTTGGCGGAAGGGGCACTCGAGCGACTCCCCGACGAATGCGACACCGGAGTGAACGAGCGGCTGCAACGATTGCTGCGTACCGCCGAGCGGGTCAGCGCGCACCTCGGCCGCTTGCAAGCTTTGTCGGTTGACGAAGAGGAAGAGACTGCACGTTTTGATCTTTGTTACGAGATTCAAGAAGCCCTGCAGCTAGTGGCTGCCCGTTCGCCGGAGGTTTTGGAGAGTTGCCGCCTGCGTCTACCAGCCACTTTCGTCATCGAGGGCCGAGTTGGGGCGTGGCGCCAGCTCTTGTTCAACCTCTTGGTCAACGCGTACGAATCGACCCAGGCAGCGGCGCTCCGTGCGCAGCATGACGGGGGCGCCGCGACGCCGGCGCTCATCGAGGTTTCGCTGGAGGCGGGTCGGTTGGCGATTCAAGACAATGGCGTCGGCTGGGATTCTGCCCATGGCGATCGTATCTTCGAGGCTTTTGTGAGCGACAAGGGTCGCGGGGGCGGCTTGGGTTTGTTTATCTGCGAGGCGTTGATGCAGAGAGAAGGTGTTGAAGTCAAAGCTCATAGCGACGGGCCCGGACTTGGTGCGTGTTTCAGCCTGTTAATTCGGGATAAGGGACAATCATGAGCCGGATCTTGGTTGTCGAGGACGATGTCGACGTCCGCGAGATGCTGTGTGCTGAGTTGCGGGAGCCGGACTCTGAGTCACGCGTGCGTCACGCCGGGGTCGACGCGGCGAGTTGCCTTCGTGAGGCGCGGGCGTGTCTCGAGGCGCAGGATTACACCGTCATACTCCTCGACCTAAGGCTTCCGGACGGCGATGGCGTCGAGCTTCTTGCCGAGTTGAACCTGTCGAAGGGCGCCGCGGCGGAAGTGATCGTGCTGACGGCCAACGCCACCATCGCCACCGCGGTCGCCGCGTTGAAGCAAGGGGCTTGCGACTTCCTAGAGAAGCCATGTCGCTTGGAGCAGCTTCGTAGTTCGCTCGCGCGCGCTCAAGAGGCGTATCGATTGAAGCGTGAGAATCAATCACTGCGCGGATTACTCTCGGAGTCGCGCGACTTCGTCGGGCCGCAGAATGCGGGCTATCTCGCTGGTTTGGATCGTATCGCAGCGAACGAGTTGCCCGTATTGGTGACAGGACCGACCGGGGCTGGCACGGAGGTTGTCGCGCGCCAACTGCACCATCGCTACACGCAAGCTAGCGATCGCGATGTCGGACCGTTCCTGGTGGTCGATTGCGCAGCGCTGTCGTCGAGTCTGATCGAGAGCGAGCTGTTCGGCTACGAGCGGGGTGCGTTTACGGGGGCGACGCACGCTAAGAGTGGACTCGTCGAGATGGCGAGCCGAGGCACGTTATTCTTGGATGAGATCGGCGAGCTGGATCTGTCGTTGCAGGCGAAGTTGCTCAGGCTTCTCGAAAGCCGGGAGTTCCGACGCGTCGGAGGCCGGGAAATGTTGCGCTGCGACGCTCGAATCGTGGCGGCGACTCACCGCGACCTTGCGGCCGAGGTCGAGAGTGGCGGCTTTCGCGAGGATCTGTTCTATCGGTTGAAAGTGCTCACGATCGAGGTCCCTTCGCTGGCCGCGAGACCGGAGGAGATCGAACCGCTGGCGACGATATTTCTTCGGCGAGCGGCGGGAGATCGCTTGTCACTCACCGCCGAAGCCATCGACGCGTTCAAGAGCTATGCGTGGCCTGGCAACATTCGCGAGTTGCGCAATGTCATCGAGCGGGCTGCGGTGTTGAGCGAAGGACCGGAAGTCGGGGTAGAGGATCTGCCGGCGGAGATCGGACCGTCTACCGATATCGGACTGGGCGCGACGCGAGGTACCGGAATGGGCGAGATCGGGACGACGCTTGCCGATCTCGAACGGCAGCACATCCTGGCGGTCCTCGAGGCGTGCGGCGGCAACAAGACAAAGACAGCAGCTACCCTTGGCATCAGCGCTAGTACGTTGTACGAGAAGCTGAAGCGTTATTGACGCGTCTCCGGTTGTCGGAGAGGTGTCTCCGGAATCCGAAGCATCCAACTGTTCTTCCCCTCCACTCACCTTCCAGTAATACGCGCACACTTGTGATTTGTGCACTTCGAATTCGAGTGGCACTACCCCTGCACTAGCCGAAGGTGGCCGCGCGTCGGGCGTGGCTGAATCGTCAGGTTTCTGTCAAGCAGGGAGAGCGTCTGATGTTGAAGTTCATGTGGGGCGGAATGCTTGTGTTGGGTTTGTCGGTACTGTCCGTGGCTCTGATCGAGGCGAAGCCGATTGGCGGTCGTACGGAACCGGTGGTACGTCCGCTCGCGAGCCCGGACGACAAGAAAGTGGTGTTGCCGGTTCCTGGCAAAGGGTACGTGATTCGCGCGGACTCCATTGAACACAGCGGACGCCGTGTGAAAGCTCGGGCGGCCGAATTGGTTCATGATCAGCTGCCCGGCGTAAAGCTAGTTTCTGAGCGCGCGACTCACAAGATCGGTAGCGATATTGTGGAGTTCGACAAGCCGCGCTTGGTCTTCGAACGTGACGTCTGGGTCGGCGGGAGCGGGCAGCCGATAGAGTTTGTTGCCGACCGCGCCAGATATCACATCAAGACCGAGAGGTTCGAATTCTGGGAGCTGCGCGTTGCCGCCCACGATCTTGCGTGTGTCCACGGTGTGATTGTGATCGAAGACGAGCGGATCACGTTTGAGGTCGATTCACTGAGTGGCACGGCGCGGTTGTCGTCGGGGGAGAAAGCAGGCGGTTCGGTGAAGGTCCGGGTTCGCCAGGCGGCCGGGACGTTGAATTCGGAAGTGTGGTCCGGTCGCGTTGCTCTCACCGGCGTGGACGCGACTCAGGTCAGCGTCGACCGTCGATTCACGGCCCCGACCGGAAGCGCGATCTTCGGCCCCTCGTTCCAATTGCTCAGCGCGGAGTTGAAGGAGGCTCAGGTCGTCGATCGACTCGGTCGCATAGAAGCGTCGCTTTTGAAGTTCGAACGGCCGAAGCCGAGCGGGAAGTGAGAGAAGCCGCAGTGGGGCTGGCTCTCTGTCGCGTGTAGTGTCCATGCGCTCACGGCTGCTGGTCTCGTGTGCGGTACCCGCGTCCGTCAGGGCGTCTTGTGTGGATATCTCTGGATACGAGCCGAGCGAACTCGTCACGCTCGGGAAGCGACTTGGGTCATCGCGAATGAGCTTTACGTCATGTTGCACAGCGTTTCGCGGACCGGAAAGGCGCCGACGCCGGCCGCGCTCGCCCAAAGCATCCGATGCCAGCGAGTAACGTGCGACCACGTTTCCCGGCGTTCGGCCGCACCCCGAACGGGTCCGGGAACGGTGCAGGTAATGTCGTAGGTGGCTCAACCAGGGATCGACGATCCGCACGCCGTGATGGCGTTGTGGTCGGCGCTACTCGTCTAGCAGGTCGATGACCTGTACTCCGGCGGACAGCCTGGCGAGGCGAGATTTGTACTTGTCGACTTGCAAATATCGCGGGAGTAGTCGGGGCGGCCGGAGCACTTCACGTTGCAGGAGCTCGGTGATGACGCCGAGGTGCGCCGCTGCGAACTTGCCGACAAAGAGCGTTTCGATCGGGCGCCCGCTCGCGACGTAGTCGAGAATTTCCACCAACCCTTGTAGGTAGGCCGCGTCTTTGGTCAGGCCGCCGCCGCGAAAAATTCTCACGGTGGTGGTGAACGCGGTCCGTGGTTCGAACCCGAGTTCACCATTCAGTTGCCCGAATAGATCGACGAACGAAGCACCGTTCAGCATAGCGTGCACGCCGATGACTCGCGCCGCGAGCAGACGAAGGCGAGCCGCAGTGAGGCCACCGCAGAGATACTCGGACAAGACGGCGATGCCCTCCTGGAACGGGTCGTATCCTGCGAGCCCAACTCCGAGCAGTCGAAACCCCTGCAACTTTCCGTTGGCGTTGGTCAGGATGTGCGTGCCGATCTCGTGGTGAAGAAGCGCCTCGACTCGTGACTTGGAAATGACGGTTCCTTCGCCGATGAAGAGCCGTCCGCGCGACACCAATAACCCGCGCGCGACGTCGGAACGTATCTCCACGGTTGCCTCGAAACCGTCCCACTGTTCCCGGTAGTACGCAATCTCCGCTTCCGCCTGTGCGGCAAACTCCTGCGCGTTGATCCCGTCCTTGTCGGGTCCGGCGGCAGTGGAGGGATACCGCTTCAGCAGGTCGTTCGCGAGTTCCACCAGCGCCGGTCTGACCTCGCCGAAGATCTGACTCGCTCCCAAAACGAACCGCGGCGTCTCCCGATCGACGATGAGATTGACCTGCCGATCGAGCTCGTCCTGCTGTTGTCGAAAGATCTCGCCCAGCGTCGGATCCTCGATCTGGTCCACGGGCGCAGCCCAGATCTGACGCTTGATATGAACGGGATCCCACGGCAGCGGGCGGTATCGGAAGCTAGGCGCGCGATCGAACCCGGAGTCCGAGAACGCTTGCCAACAGCTTTCGGAGTTGGTCGGCGTCACTTGCAGGAGGAAATCGAAGGACTCCGACGCATCGGCGAGCTGGCGATCGGCTTCGCGAACCGCCTTGACGACCGCCCGCCGCCCCATCATGTGATAGTTCACCGGGCAACGGTTCGTGTACGAACACGAGAAACGGTGCACCGACCGGCTGAGCGCGTGCCAGAGTGACTTCCGAAGCTTCCGCAGGACTTCGGGATAGACGACGCCGCTCTCCGGATCGCGATAGAAGGGTGCGATCTCGACCGTGATCATGGTGGTGCGAAGTTCTCGAGCCCGGGCCGCAGTCATGATCGTTGCCGCGTCGTTGTCGGTCTTGCCCAACCGGAGACCCACGCCGTCGCTGAGTTCGAACTCGCGGGCCGTGACCTGGAGTGACCGTCGCACGTGCTCCCCGAATCCGGGAAGACCGACGTCGTCGGGCATCCGAACGCGGATGCTGCCGCCTCGATCGAACGACGTGGTTCGAATCTCGATGACGAGAAGGGCGCCGAAGATTTCACTAAGCTGCTCGCACAGGGCGTCGACGAGTTGGGCTAGGCCCGGACGCTGATCCACGCTTCCGGGGCCGATCAAGTACGACGCGGTCGCCGTCACGAGAGTCTCGGTTCCGAGATCAGGGCCCTCTTCGGGACGGCGGTACAAGCAGATATACGGCAGTTGGCGATCGATGTGGAGGCGGCCGTCCCCGGGCAACGTGCGACGCACCGGGCGATCACCACGCAGCCGCTTGATGACGGTTGCGATCAGAGACTTCGGTAACGGACTGACGCTGTCGGACGGGGGGGGCGCCGACTCCGCTTCTGAGCCCGGACTAGTCATGAACTCTTACCACGAAGGCGCGGCTGGGTGATATCCCGTGGACCGAAGACTCGCGTCGCGGTTGAGCTGAAGCCATACACACTAGCACGCATCGTTCTCCCCGTTCTCGATTCGGTCGACGGCGGCGTCGGCTTGCGTTCAACACAGTGAGATCCCGGTCGACAATAGCCAATGCTAATGCTTCTAACGACCTACGGGCAAGTCATGCGATGATCGAACGCAGCAGATGGGACTCTGTTCGCGGTGGAGCTAGCCTGGAGTCGTTCGGCCTAGTGGTTCGCCGGACGCCTCGGTCGAAGCAATTCGAAAGCTCTGTTCGTTGCCGGAATCGGCTCGAAAGAGCAGCTCCCCGAATCGCCAGCGGGAGTGGAATTCGGAGACGGTGGTCTTGCGATTGCGTTGCGTGTGTCGCACCGTGTGATCGAAGATCAACGCCGACGAAGGGGTTGTTATGGAGAAGCAAATTTTGGACGAGTTAGTGGGAGGCGGGCGCCTTGTCGCCACCGCGATCCACGATGGGCACGCGACCCGGGACGAAGTCGTGCGACTGTTCGCAATCGAGGACGCGAGTCGCCTTCGCCAAGAGCCGGATCGGCTCTGATCGATGAGTACCAACGAGGAACGAACGACGTTGTCCGCCGACTCGGATGACAAGAGGATCGACAATCGGTTCTTGACCGCCGTGACTCGACGACTCGAGTCCGGCAAGCCGCTGCGACGATCGCTGCCCTGGGGCGGGCGACTCCACATCGATCGGGAGTTACCGTTTCTCTGTGTGTATCGTCGTCCTTCCGCCGAGGACGATTACGGCACCGCCCGCTTTGTTACCGGGGAGGCGTCCTACCTCACCGCACCCGGCGATCTTCCACGACTAGACGATCTCATTCGCACCGTGGTGAACGTGCTGAGCGAGAAGTTTGGGGCTTTTCTTTTGGTGGAGATCTGGGCGAAACCCGACTCTAAGAAGGAAGCCGATCACCGGGCGATTCACGTTGCACCCGTGTTCGAAGTGTACGGACCGGGCAGCAACCGGTTGGACAGTACGATCGAAGTGCTGGCCCGCGAACTCGGGAAAGTGCTGATCCAGAAGCAACGTGTTCGAGTCGATGTCGACCGCGGAGATGGCGCGTTGTCCACTCCGAATCCCACGACAATTCCGGAGTTGCCCCCGAATTGCCACACCTTGGGCGTCGCCATTCCTCCGGCGTATCGCAACGACGCCGGGGAGACTGTGGACGAGTATCCGCAGGTTCTCAGTTCGATGCGACGCCGAGTTGGGCTGGCTCTCCGTCGCGCGTTCTATGAGTTCTCCACTCGATTGACGACGCACCGGCCGCCGCACTTCCACGAGCTGGGGCGTCGAGCCGTCGTGAAGGCGGTGTGGCAAGTCGATGCGCAGCTTGCCGCTGTATCGCAGCAATTCGACTATTTGCTCGGAGTGACGCCCATCAACACGGGTCGTGCATGGCAAGCGTTCAAGGAGTCGCGGTTCGAGGTCCCGCCAGAGTTTCACTACCTTCCGCTCTCGTTCAACCCTTCGCTGCTCAAACGCGAGCTCTATCGGATCCCCATCGAGCGGGTGGAGGATCCAGCTCTCAGCGTCCTCTTTCAGCAGAAGCAAGACGAGCTCGACCGCAGCATCACCATGTTGCGTGATCGAAACACGCCGCTCTTTCTCGACGGCAGTCGACAGTTGTTCGGCGGCGTTGACGAGCCGTTGCTCGAGAGAGCGCTGCAGATTCTAGGCGATGGACTAGGACCCGACACCCGAGGCGAGGTCGAGACCGTTGATGCGGCCGGGTTTGCTCGGGCGGCCCAGGCGGAAGTGGATCGATACCGGGAGAGCAACCCTGGTTTTCTTGCCGACGTCGAAGTGACGGACAAAGTCGCGGGGGTCATGGTGTCGCGCGGTCACTTGCTGGTCGGGAGCGACATTCGAATCGCACGGGACCGAGTCGACGCCCTCATCCAGCACGAAGTCGGAACCCACCTGGTGACTTACTACAATGGTGCCGCGCAGCCGTTCCGTCAGCTAGCAGCAGGACTTGCTGGCTACGAGCAGCTACAGGAAGGGCTTGCGGTGCTCGCCGAATACGTTGTGGGTGGGTTGAACCCGACCCGCGTACGGCAGCTCGCCGCCCGCGTGTTCGCGGTTCGTTCGGTCGAAGACGGAGCTGATTTCCTCGGGACGTTTCGCGCCCTCGTCGATCAGCACGACCTCAAGCCTCGAATCGCCTACAACACCGCGATGCGAGTTCACCGCGGCGGAGGATTGACCAAAGACGCCATCTATCTTCGCGGCTTCGACGAGGTCGTCGCTCTCGTTCAGGGCGGGATCGACCTCGATCTGTTGTTGTATGGAAAGATCGCCGCGCGTCACATAGGGATCGTTCGAGAGCTCAAGTTGCGTGGCGTCTTGCAGCCGATTGCTTCGACTCCGACGTATCTCGATCGACCCGAAGTTCACGAGCGGCTTCAGACACTTCGTGAACAGAACGCTCCGATCCGGCTCTTTCGACTGAACGAGCCGGGCTAGCCAATCGTTCAGGTCTTGGGGCCTGGAGCACTGGAGCTGAATCGCAAGGCTATGTGTTGGTCACCTGAAAAAGCGCCCCGATGCGCTCCGCAAGAGCGCGTCGCGGCGCCTTTGCCGGATGACGCTCCCTCATGGCGAGTGGTCCAACCCTGGGGGGTCACGGGGCAAGAACCTGAATGCCATGCCTGGCTACGCTCAAACTCCAACGTATGAGTCCGGGTTCAAGGACGATCTCCGTCGAGGCTCGATCCCGGATTGGGTTGGTCGAACGACAACTTGGCGTTCGACCAACCCGCACGTGGTCGGGATCGGCACGTTTCTTCTCGTCGTGTTCGCTAGTTAGAGGGTGCAGAGCTCGGCGTTGCCGAAGTTGTGGCCGTAGTACTCGACGTACTGCACCTTGCGCTCGATGGCGGCGATGACGTGTGTGCTGAAGTTGACCTTCTCGAATTGTTGGGCGCTTCCGAGTCCGCCCGGGCTGAAGATGTTGATTTCCATCAGCTTGTCACCGACCACGTCCAAGCCGACGAGAAACATGCCGTCCTGAACCAGCTTGGGGCGGACGATCTCGGCGATTCGCAACACCGTCTGATCCACCACGGCGGCGGCCTTCGTTCCTCCCGCGTGAATGTTGCTGCGCATGTCGCCGCCGCTTCGTACGCGTCGAAACGCAGCGTACTTCTTGCCAACGACCAGAGGCCGGCCATTCATGACGAACAGCCGCAAGTCGCCTTCTTCGGCAGCCGGCAAGTACTCCTGCGCCATGACGAAGCCGTCGCGGCTGACGGCGTCGATCATCTGGTTGAGGTTCGGGATGTCGCTCTCACGCACCAGGAAAACGCTGGCCCCGCCGGAGCCTTGTAGTGGTTTGATGACGATCTTCTTTTCGACGCGCAAGAACTCCTTTATCTCGTCGCGGTCTCTCGTGATGAGCGTGCGCGGCCGGACCTCTTCCGGAAAGAGTTGGAAGTACATCTTGCTCGCGGCCCTCGTCAAGCCGTCTGGATCGCTCAGGACGATCACACCGTGCCGCATGGCCACGCGAGCGAACTCCGTGGCCACGGTCGCCGCCCAGGAACGCGTGATCGCGTCATCGGACGGCACATTTCGCAGCATGAGAACATCCAGGTCGTCGACGGTGATCCGTTTCCGGACCGCTTTCTTACCCTGCAAGTCCGAGGTGTAGCTTTCGGGAGTGGAGTACTTGGTCTTGGGTACCGAAGTCGCGTTTGCGATGATCGTCTCTTGCACGTCGTAGCCGAGGTCGCCGACACCCATGACCCAGACTTCGTGCCCGCGGTTGACCGCAGCGTGTCCGAGCCGACTCGTGGTGTACTTGCCTTCTTCCGACTTCACGTCGTTGACGACGAAACCAATTCGCATCGTGTTCCTCTTCTTCGCTGACTAAAGCGTGCACATCGCGACGTTGTCGAAGTTGCGGCCGTAGTCCCTCATGTAACTTACTTTACGCTCTAGAGAATCGATGACAGCCCGCGTGAAGTTGACCTTCTCGAGTTTCTCGGCGCTGCCGAAGCCGCCCGGGCTGAAAACATTGACCTCCATCAATTTGTCGCCGACGATGTCGAGACCGACCAGGAACATCCCGTCCTTGACCAGCCGTGGTCGAGTGATCGCAGCGACCCGAAGCATGGTGTCGTCTATCTCGGCTCGCCGGAGCTTGCCGCCGGCGTGAATGTTACTGCGAATGTCTTCACCGCCGCGAATGCGCCGGAAAGCAGCATACTTACCTTTGTGCATCAATGGATGCCCGTTCAAGAGAAACAGCCGGGTGTCACCTACGGCCGCCGCCTCGAGGTACTCCTGCGCGATCACGTAGCCGTCGCGGCTGATCGACTGGATGATCTGCTCGAGATTGGGCACATCGCTAGACTGCAGGAGAAACACCCCCTTGCCACCCGAGCCTTGCAAGGGTTTCAGGATAATCTTTCCTTCCTCCTTCGCGAAAGCCCTGATCTTCGACAGGCTGCGGGTGATCACGGTACGCGGCCGAACCTCTTCGGGAAAAGACTGCAGGTACAGCTTGTTCATCGCTCCGGAGAGGCCGCCCGGATCGTTCAGAACGATCACTCCCTTTCGCGTGGCCAGTCGTCCAAACTCGATTCCTGCATCCTGGGCCCACGCCTTCTGCACCGATGGGTTGTTGCGCAAGAGGAGCACGTCCAGATCGCCGACCGTGACCCACTCCTCTCGCGCCTTCGGGCCCTGGAGGGCGCCCAAGAACTTCTCGGTCGAATCGTACTTTCCTGGCGGCACGCCCCGACAGAGGGCGATCACCTCGACGTCTGGATCGTAACTGAAGTTGCCCGGACTGCTGATCCAAACCTCGTGTCCGAGGTTGACGCAATCCGCGGCGAGTCGATAGGTCGTCGCGCCTACTTCATGGCTGTCCATGACGTTGACTAAGATCAGGATTCTCACGAGAAACGTCGTCCTTTCACGGTGGGACCTCGCCAAGCGAGGCGAGGCCCATTCGGCGGGTTGGATTACATGGTGCACATATCGACGTTGTCGAAGTTCCGTCCGTAGAAGCGCATGTAGTCGGTCTTACGCTGGAGTGCGTGGATGACGTACTTGCTGAAGTTGATCTTCGTGAACTTCTGGGCACTTCCGAGGCCACCCGGACTGAACACGTTGATCTCCATCAGCTTGTCTCCGACGATGTCCAACCCGACCAGGAACATACCGTCTTGCACCAGCTTGGGGCGTACGATCTCGGCGATGCGCAGGTGCTCATCGGTGACCTCGGCCTCGGCGAGACGTCCTCCGGCGTGGATGTTACTTCGCATGTCGCCGCCGCTTCTCGTCCGGCGGAAGGCAGCGTACTTACCCTTGACGCGGAGCGGTCGTCCGTCCATGACGAACAGGCGCATATCACCTTCGGACGCAGCCGGCAGGTACTCCTGAGCGATGACGAAGCCGTCGCGACTGACCGCATCGATCATTTGGTTGAGGTTCGGCACGTCGTCCGGTCGAACCAGGAACACGCTGGCCCCGCCGGAGCCTTGCAGTGGCTTGAGGACGATGTTGCCGCCCTCGGATTTGGCGAACGCCTTGATCTCGTCGCGGTCGCGGCTGATCACCGTGCGCGGACGCACTTGCTCTGGAAAGAGCTGGAAGTACATCTTGCTCGCAGCCTTCGCCAGCCCGTTCGGGTCGTTGACCACCACGACGCCTTGTCGCATCGCGATGCGTCCGAACTCAGTGGCAATCGTCGTGGCCCACGGCCGGTTGAGGAAGTCGTCGGACGGCACATTGCGCAGCATCAGCACGTCGAGATCACCGACGCTGATACGTTCGCGTACGGCGTTCTTGCCTTGCAGGTCCGTAACGAACGCCTTGGAGTCTTTGTATTTGGACTTGCTCACGGTCGTGGCGCGAGCACGGATGCTCTCGTCCGCGTCGTAAGCCAAATCTCCAACGCCCATCAGAAAGGCTGTGTGACCTTGGTTGATGGCCTCTGTTGCTAGCCGAGAAGTCGTAAAACCGCTCTCCTCCGACTTGATGTCATTGACTACAAAGCCTATTCGCATCGAGAGTCCTTTCTTTAGTCCTACGTGAGTCGTGTGTGGTTCCGCGACTATTCCTCATCCGGAGGAGTGTCGAGCAGCGCGGAAACCGAGGTAGGCGTTTCTTGAAGCGCCGATAGTCGTGCCAACGCGTTCTTGTTCTGTAGGTATTGCGGGCGAATCGGCGTCGGCTTCAATACCTGGCGTAGCTGTAGTTCCTTGATGATCGGGACGTGCTCGACGGCAATCTTGCCGACGAGTAGGGGGTCGAGTTCTCCGCCTTTGCCAAGATACGACAGGATCCCCCCGAGACCGCGGAGGTAGATCGCGTCCTTGGTCAATCCGCCGCCGCGATAGACGCGCATCGTGATCTTGAACGCGCTCTTGCGGGTGAGTCCGTACTCGCCGACCAACACCCGGAATGTCTCCACGAACGAGGCCCCGTCAATGAGATCCCGCACCGCGACAACGCGGGCCGCCAGTTGCCGAACGCGCGCTTGAGTCAGTCCTCCGACAAGGTACTCGGCGAGCACCGCCACGCCCTCCTGAAGTTCCTCGTATCCGGCCAGTCCCGAGCCGAGTTGCCGGAACGGTTGCGCCTTGCCGTTGAAGTAGGTCACGAGGTGCGTGCCGACTTCGTGCTGCAACAACGCTTCGACCCGCGAGCCCGGGACGGTCGTGTTCGGGTTGATCAGAAGTGCGCCGCGCGACACCATGACGCCGGCGACTCGCTTGGTCAGCTTGGTCTTCGCGGTGAACGTCGGGTTCGAGGACCGATATTGGTCGAACTCCTTCTCAGCCCGGGCTGCAAAACCCTTGGCGTCGAGCGTTTCGGTCTCGTTGACTGCGGTGCGAGACCGGGGGCGGTTCAACAACTCGGTCGCCTGTTCGACGAGGTCAGCGGTCACGCCGCCGTAGACCTGCAGACCTCCGTAGAGAAATCTCGGCGTATCCCGATCGCGCAGCATCGTGATCTTTCGGTCGAGTTCCTCCTGTTTCTCCTGGAAGATGTACTGCAGCGCCGGATCCTCGACGTGATCTATGGAAATGTCGTAGAGCTGCCGTTTGAGACTCGCGGGATCGAACGGTGTTGGCCGGTAGTGAAACTCGGGGGCACTCTGGAACCCGGACTGCTCGAACTCCTGCCACGCCTCGCTCGAGTTGATCGGTGTGACCTGCAGAAGGAAGTCGAACTCCGAGCTGACCTCGCTCAGCTTGCGATCGACATCCCAAACCGCTTTGACCACGGCGCGGCGTCCGAGCTCGTGGTAGTGCGGTGGGCGGTGAATCGTCTGAGAGCGCGCGAATCGATAGAATGCGGGCTTCAGTGCGTGCCCGACCGCGCTACGAAAACTGCGCAACAGGGGCGGGAACTCTTGTCCGGTCTTTGCGTCGCGATAGACCGGCGGAACGACGAGCCCCAGCACGGAGCAGTGTAGTTCGGCAGCTTGATCAGAGGAGATGAGCGGCCGCAAACCGGGCGGCTTGCACTGGTCGCGGTGGACAACCTCGACCTCCACTTCCTGCTTCAACACTTTGATCCTGGAGAGTCGCTGCGACAAGATATCGATGACTTTCGCCGGCGGCGCGGACTCCGGAACGATGATCCGAAAGACCGGAGGCACGGACGGCTTCGCAGCATCGCTCGCCGCTCCTTCGTCGTCCCCGGCCCAAATCTCAAGAATGAGGTAGGCGCCGAACTCCTTAGACATAGCCTTCGCAGCGCCTTGTACGAGGGCTGCGACGCCATCGCGATGCTGACTACCGCCCGGCGCGATCAGGTACGCGGCTTCTCCGGTGACCAGGCGATCAGTTCCGAGGTCGTTCTCCCGACGGCGGTAGACGATGAGGAACGGCAACTGACGATCGATGTGCAGGCGACCTTTTTCGGGGAGAGAGCGACGAACTCGTTCGTCCCCGGCCAAGCGCTCACAGATGGTCTGAATCAGAGATTCGGAGATCCCTTTTTCTTTACGTTTCCGCGGTTCGTTCACACGCGCCTTCGCATCAGGATTGAGGGTCGTTACGGGGTCGCTCTTCAAGCGAGTTTCAATTCTTCGAGTACTCCAGGAACTGTCGATTGAAGCGCCGCCCGGATGCTGTCCACAAGAGCACGATCGGGCTCACCGGTCCACTCGTCCATGAAGATCTTCTTGAACTCTATGGAGATCGAAACTCCGGTCTGCGGGAACGTCTCGTGGACCCAACGCGCCATGTTGCCGCCCTTGAACTTGACGTTCTCCCTGACGTCCAGGGGGCCTCCCGGAAAGTCGAACGCTCTCAAATCACCCATGAAGCGGTCGATGAGCGGACCCCAACGGGAGCGGTCCATGGTTCCAGTGCCAATGTTCACTTGCGGGTTTGCTTCGGCGTCCGCCTCGGGTCCACCGGGTCCGGATCGCCGGTGGTTGTACGTGTGCAGATCGAAGACGACGAACCGACCGTACTCTTCCTCGGTGGCAGCCAGGAGCTTTCGCATCGCCGTGTAGAAGCCGTCGTACTCCGCGAGTGAACGAGCCACGAGGTCATCCGGGGGAGGGCTCTTCCAGACGTCGAGGCCCCACGCGTCTTCGGGTTTGCGATAAACCGCCTGTTCGCGCGGTCGATTGAGGTCCACCTCGAAGCGCGAGCGCAATCCGATGACCCGCGTAGGAGCAACTTCTGCCCATTCACCGGTAAATGGATCTTCCTCGCGCAATCGCGCAAGGTCGTCGAGGGCTAGGAGGGCCGACACCTCGTCGCGAGTCGCGTGACCATCGTGGATGGCCGCAGCGACAAGAGGTCCGTCGCCCATGTGTAGTTGCCAAATCGTGTCAGTCACTTCTTGTGCGTCGCTCATTTGTCGATTCTCCCGGCCTGGCTGTCCCGCGGATCCAACGCCCGCACCCACCTAGTTCCTTGCCGCTCGCAAGAGCAAGCGCCTGTCCGGCGGCCGACTGATGGCCCAAGTCCTTTCCCAACCACGATGTATGTCCCGGTCGGCTGGCCGTGGGGCTCCGGTTGTGTTTGTATTTCGGGGGTAGATCGCCGACACTTCGGATCATGATTTCAAGAAAGCCGGGAGACGTGGATTCACAGCATACTAGTAGTGACGACAGCGCGGATCGGCCGCCGGAGGTCGCCCCGCCCTCGTCCCCGTGGGCCGAGGCGGGGCCGCGCCTCGGAGACTTTGACTCTAGCAACGCGAAGATGGGGGCGTTTCTTCGCATCGTCAAGCGTGTGGTCGAGCCGGACAGCTCACTGCTGATCCTGGGCGAGACGGGCGTCGGCAAGGAGCGATTAGCCCGCGCCATCCACGCGGAGAGCCCGCGGGCCGACAAGCCATTCCTGCCCGTGATCCTCTCCGCCTTCCCCGAGACATTGCTCGACGCCGAACTCTTTGGCCACGAGAAGGGCGCATTCACCGGCGCCGAACGGATGCGGCGCGGTTGCTTCGAGGTCGCAAACGGAGGAACGATCTTTCTCGACGAGATCGGTGAGTTGCCGGTCCACCTCCAGGTCAAGCTGCTTCGCGTCCTTCAGGAGCGAACGATCCAGCGCCTCGGCAGCGAGAGCCACACCGAGATCGATGTACGAGTCATGGCGGCGACCAACCGCGACTTGAAGGGGGAGGCTCGGGGCGGAAGCTTCCGGAGCGATCTCTACTACCGACTCAGCGTCGTGACTCTCGAGGTGCCGCCGCTGCGCCAGCACGCAGAAGATGTTCCAGCGCTGGTGATGCGGTACTTCGAACAGTTCCGCAGGAAGCTGCGGCGGCCGGTCAAAGAGGTCTCGGCGCCAGCGATGGAGGCCCTCTGCCGTTATCGCTGGCCAGGCAATATCCGAGAACTGGTCAATATCGTCGAGCGAGCAGTGCTCCTGTGTGAGGGCGAGCAAATCACTACGGGAGACCTGCCTTTCGATATCGCACACACGGTCGTCGGCGATACCGGGTTGTCGTCAACTTCCGGCATCGAGATCGAGCTGTCAGACGACTGGCTCGCGAAGAGCTGGAAGCCGGTCCGTCACGCCACCGTCGCCAAGGCTGAAGCCGAGTACCTTGGAGAGCACCTCGAGCAGGCTCGCGGCAACCTGAAGGAAGTCGCGAAACATGCGGGGCTGAATCCGCGTACTCTTTACGACATGCTTCAGCGACACGGGCTCGACAAGGAAAGCTTTCGGCGCAACCGTCCGGACTGAGCCAGGTGCAACGATTCACTTGATCGTCGATAGGTTGCGCCTTACTGAAAGCTGGAGCGGGGCGAACGTCGCCAAGACCCCGGGCACCCAAGTCTCCGACGCTTATTGACTCGGCGAGGTCGCTCGGCTTCGGCCGAGTTTGACGCACGCGATGAGACTCGCTCCGAGGTAGGCGAGCGCCATATCCTTCTGCGCGTCCCACATGTCTCCCTGCTGGCCGTTGTACTTGTCCGCCGTTTCCGGGGAGAGAAGTGCGGCGATGCTCCACTCGACCACTTCGTAGATGGCGCCGAAGCTACCGATCGAGACGATGGCGAGCAGCGTACAGATCCACGGCCGACAGTCGATCTTCCGATCGAGCAACTGGCGAACAGGACGTTGGAAGAGGAAGCCGAAGAGAAAGTGGATGAGGCGATCGTAGTGATTGCGCTCGAAGCCGAAGGTCGAATCGATGCTGAAGCCCAGGAAATCTTCGGACCACTGATCGTAGGGGACGTCGCTGTAGAGATACCGTGCCCCGACAACGTGTCCGATGACGAACACGAACATCATCACAAACGATACGTCGTCGAACCCGAGTCGACGGTGATATCTCGCCAACCAGACGATAAAGAGGACGGTCGCGATGTGATGGAGGATGAAATCCTTCCAGGTCGCCGTCGCTCCGATTGCGCTCAAGATCAACGCCAGGATGGTCACCACGAGTAGGGTGATTCGGAGTCGGTACTTTTCCTTCACTTCGGGTTCTCTCCTCGACTGGGGCCTTGGCGTGCTTCACGATGGCGTCCTCGACAGCACTCGCGATCACGGGATCTGTGAGCTGATTACGAAGGGTCTATACAGCGGCCGAAGTACGGGGCGATCGAGCAAGACGACGTCCGAATCGACACGTTGACCTTCTCCCACGAAACGGCGTGGATGCGGACGGCTGTAGATCGGGATACGGAAAACCCGTCGGGTGGCGGATTGCATCTGATCGAGAAGTACGGACTCCGTTGACCGGACCGGCGTTGGCGCATCATTCGGTCTTTGGAGTCGTTCGTGCACTTTGGTGCGCGAGTTTCAGTCGCGCACCGTGTCGGCACTATGGGTCATCTCGTCGACAGAAACACAAAGCCAGACCTTCTCGTCGACGTGGCGTCGAGAACTTCGGCACGGCAGTCGACGAGTTCACCCGCCGCTCTTACTCGTAGTAGAACTCGTCGTCGTCTTCGCCGGCGAGTTCGCGCTCTTCCGCTTCGAGTCGTGCCTCTTCGATTTCGTCGAGGACGGCGTCGACGTCGGCGCGGGATTCGTCGCGGATGTGAATGCCGGTGAGGACGGTGTCGGGCTTCAGCCGGTTGGTTTCGTGCAGCTCCCACATTTCACGGGCGTACTGCGTGTCCGCGAGCTCGGGGGCGTGGCGTGAGAAAGTCGTGCGCATGTTGTTCACGTCGCGGTCGAGCATGCGAAAGGCGTGGTTGTTACCCGTTGCGGCGACCGCTTGCGGGAGATCGATAATGACCGGTCCCTCGGGGCCGACGAGAACGTTGTACTCCGAGAGGTCGCCGTGGATCACGTCGGCGCACAGCATGCGAACGACTTGCTGCATCATGAAGGTGTGCCACTCTCGAGCTGTTTCGGGTGACATGTCGACTTCGTTGAGTCGCGGCGCCGGATTGCCGTTCTCGTCTTTGACGAGCTCCATGAGCAAGACGCCTTCGTACATACCGTGAGGTTGCGGCACCCGGACGTCGGCGTCGAGGAGTCGGTAGAGCGCGTCGACCTCGGCGTTCTTCCACTCGGCCGCTTCAACCTTGCGACCGTGGCGGCTGCGGCGGCCGGTGGCACGGGCGTCGCGGCTCTTGCGCACCTTGCGCC
>JAJFFE010000184.1 GCA_021776775.1 Planctomycetota bacterium
GTTCCAGCTCGAGAAGGGAGACCCCTTCCGAGCTCGCGCGATTCCCTTCGAGTCTTTCGGTAGCTCCCCCCCTCCCGTAAGTCGCTCACGAACCTTTTCAACACCTAGTTAATCGGCGGACTCAACACGCTAGCAACACCGCTGGTCGAGAACCGAATGACGCCTGAGGTATCTATGAAGAACCCGCGGTCACCTGTGCTCCCTGGGCTCGTCGGGTTCGCCGCGCAGTCCCACGTCGACGCCGCACCAGCCAAGACAAAGGTATAGCCAGACTTCATTCCGCTCCCGAGCGCGTTGTCGACGTAGCCAGCACTCTGAAGAGCCATGAGGTCCGCACCGTACGCCCCATATCGCGATCGGTGTTGCTCATTGACGGAGTGCAACACTCGAAGGCTTGATACCGCCGAAGATTCATTCGCCGCAACTCGGCTGGCTCGCAGTTGCGGAATCGCGACCGCCGCGATAATCGCAATGACCGCGACCACTATCATCAGTTCTATCAACGTGAAGCCACTCTGTTCGCCCCGCCCCATGGGAACACCTCCTGGACAATTGGAAGCAGAATCAGGACCGGACTGTCACAAACCGCGACAACCAACTCGCGAGGGTCCTTGAGCTGGGAGACCCGAAGCCGGCCGGGATACGCCAATCTGTGCCGCCAATTCTCGGCTGTGGTGACGATTTGGGGCGGTGCCCGGGTTGATCGCGACGGGGCGGGAGGTGGTGCGTATCAATGGGCAAAGCGGTGGCGACCGTGTTTCGCGAGTGGGTTGGCATGGGCGTGCGGGGTGTGAAGGTGGTGCGGGGAGGCATGAGGACCGGCGTTGTTGCATGTCTACTCAGAACGCACTGGTCCCAATCGATGCTCGGTCATTTCCTGATTGCTTCGGACCGTGGGGCACCGAGGTCGAGTATTCGGTTGAGTACGTTAACCGCGATCGCGATCTCGCCGGCTTGAGATGTGGTGGTTCGGCTACGGAGTTCGCCGCCGATGGTCTTCTTCCATCGGTAGAACGTGTTCTCGACTCGGGCTTGCTGGTGATAGCCGGATTGCTTCTTCCACTTTCGTCGCCCGAGTGCCCGAGTGGACTCAACGTTTGCGTATCGTGCACGTGTGCCGACGGTGTCGCTCTTCGACAATTGTGCGTTGCGGATCGGAGGGACAACGACCTCTGCTCCCTTGTTCGTGAGCAATTCGTACACGGCAGTTGTGTCGTACGCGCCGTCAGCAGTGAAGCGATCGATCGGGCCACTGACGTTGCTCAGCAGTTCAGGCACGATGCCGGCGTCGTCTACGTTGCTGTCGGTCAATTCGCTGGCAACGATGAAACCACGCTAGTCGACGCCTAGGTGACTCTCGCGTTCCGCGACCACCATGCTTCGCGGCGGCCCACGAACCTTCGCCGACGACCTTCAAGCCGGTGCTATCGACGATCAAATGGATCGGCTCGCTGGATGAGTTCACGCTTTGCACGACTTCGAGCGACTGTGCTCGTCGAGATAACGTCGTGTGATCAGGCACGGGCAAGTGATCGAGGCCGAGCATTCGCAGCAAGGAATTCACGAAGCCTCGGTTTGGCGAAGCGGCAAGTGGAAGACAGTCCCGAGTGTGAGCGAGGTTTCGATCGCAAGATCTGAGTAGAGTCGCGGACCGCCAGGTCCCCCACTCGACTTCGCAAGCCAGTTAGCGATCGCGTCCTTGCCGAACCAGATCGTGACGTCGCCACGAGCACGAAGGCCCGCTTCATACTCGCGCCAGTTCCGGACGCGATACTCTGCCTTGCGTCCTAGTCCACCGATGTTGGACCCCCTCCCCTTCGATGCCAATTGCCTCGAAAATCACATGTTACAATTGCAGGGAGTGACGGCCAGTATTGAACCGAGGAGACTGTTGGATGTCGAAGATTCCGCTGCCCAAGGGCTGGAAAAAGTGCATCAAGTCCGGCGTCCTGCACGCACTGTCGCTCGCGCGCCACTGTACCTTCGCGATTCGTGCCGAGGAAGCTAACGACCCGAGTCAGGCCGTGCGCCAGCGAGGCAAAATCCAAGATCTCGAGACCGAGCTCGAACGTCTACGCGAAGAGCTTCGAATCAAAGACGGCCGCATGCAGCGAATGCCCGCTCGTCACCGACCGCACTACACACCCGCCGAGCGAATTCAGATCCTCGAACTCCGTGCACTTCGCGGCTGGTCCAAGAACGAAACAGCCAGGAGATTCTTCGTCAGTTGCACGAGCGTCTCAACTTGGACTGGGCGAGTCGACGAGCTGGGTAGACGCGAGTTCGCTCTGATTCCAGAGCCCGCTAACAAGCTACCCGACTTCGTGCGACACATCGTGCAGCGGCTCAAGACCCTCTGCCCCCGTATGGGTAAGCTCAAGATCGCCGAGACACTCGGTCGTGCGGGCCTGTCGATTGCCTGTAGCTCGGTGGGCCGGATACTCAAGGAACCTGCGGTCTCCCGACCCAAACCGCCGGCCAAGACACGATCGAAACCGGAGATCACGACTGCCGCTCCGAATGAAGTCTGGCACGTTGATCTCACGACCGTACCGACTCAAGCGGCCGGTTTCTGGACTTCGTGGACTCCCTTCGCAACTCCTCCATGCTGGCCCTTCTGCTGGTGGGTTGCCGTGCTGCGCGTCACCACATCCTGGACTTTTCCCGCGAGTACTCGCGGATGCTAGACTCGCGACCGGCTAGGGCAAGCATCCAAACCTCCGACAAACAGCAGACGCGCACTTGCGGGTAATCAACGATCAAATTGGCGGCGGTCAGTCCTCCTATCTGAACGCACTAGCGCTGCGCGCTTCAGGCGCACGCGGCGCAAGACGCGGCGCGGTTCTTCTCCAACCTGGCTTGGCGACTCACGACTCGCGCTGCCTCCAGTTCGTTCGGTACTTGGTCGCCCATTCCGAAATGAACCTCGTCGGGCGTCTGGCCACGGAAAGCAGAGTGCGGGATCTGAGAGTTGTGTTCTGCGACGTAGAACTCGACGAGCTTCCTTACGCGGCGAACGGAGTCGAGCGTGTTCATGAAGAGCCACTGGTGCTTGATCGCTCGAAACCAAGATTCGATCATGGAGTTCGAGAACATGATGTCGGTCATTGCGAGCACTCGATTGAGAAGCCCGGACTCGATCAACTCGTCGACTTCGCTGTTGAAGTTCTCGCTTCCGCCATCGACGAGCACGTCCGGATAATCGCCGGATGGTGGCAGCTGTTGCGCCGCCTCCAGTAAGATCGAGACAGTGTTCGCAGGCTCCAATCGATCGGAGACTTTCCAGGCGAGGATGCGGCGCGAGTAGTTGTCGATCACTCCATGAAGATACGCTTTGGTACCGTCGACGAGTCGAATGACTGTGGCGTCAACGTGCCAGATCTGATTCGGCTTCGCTGCACGAATACCGATCGTCGGCTTATCAGGATGCACGCGTACTCGCGGCCTACGCCAACCATGACGACGAACCAACCGGTGCCACGTCGACGGCGAAGCGAAGATTCGCCCACGCCGTTGCGCCAACACGGCAAGAGCGCCAGTCGGGATGTGTCGAAACTCCTCAGCCATGACAATCTCCTTGATCTCCCGAACCTCATCTCGCGTGAGCTGGCGAGGGTTCGTCCGAGGGCACGACGAAACATCTTCGAGCTCGCATTCAGAATCCCGACGCCACGAGTGATACCGAGACGACGACAACCGCAATACGCGAAGACAGGAACGCAAGCCCAATGCTTCTCGAGACAGCTCGATCGCACGAAGGAGGAGTGACTTCTTCCACGCCTCAGCAACACGACGCCGGTTCAACGTGAATCCCGAGACCTTCAAGAGGGCCACTACGACGCGAAGGATCGCGACCAAGCGTTCGTTCTGTCGTTCCAACCGAGCGATGCGCCGCCGTAACTCCTCGAAATCGCCGTCCGAGTCAGCCGATAACGAAACGACCTCCCCCACCGACGGGCCCAACCACCCTCTCGCCGTCGACTCCGGCACGCCAAAGATCGACCGCGGTCTGAATATTCCCGGTCGACTGAACAAGATCACGCAACCGATGATCGTACGTCTTCTGAATTCGAACTGGCTTGGTCATGCCACCGATGATACCGACCGACTCCTCACTGCCATCCTTCTTGGAAGCGCCACTGACCAGTGGTATCATCCGCGAGAACTCGCGGAAAAAGTCCAGAAGGTCGTGACACGCAGCACGCGGTGGCGTCGATCCTGTTAGACGAATTCGTATTGGCGGTGACAACACTCTCGGTGTGCTCGTCGGCCCCAAGAGGAACTTGTTGAGCGAGACCCTTATCCCGCTTGGCTCGCCGACCATGGAGCGACTGATCGCGCTCGGCCACACCGAAGTCGCCGAACGGCATGAATCGCTCAGCGGAACGATTCGGTGCTGGCGCATCGCACCGAACCCTACGCCGCTCAAGACGATCCATCACCGAGATGTCGTTGATTTCGCCGTCTCCACTATTGGCGATCGACTGGCCACACTGGGCAAGGATGGCGTTCGCTTTTGGAACCTGGAAACCGGCGAACTGATCACGGCGCTGTCCATCACCGGTCGCGGTGTGGCCTGGAGCCCAAACGGAGACTCGCTCGCCGTTGTAGACGAGGCTACTCTACACTTGGTCGAAACAGACGGTTCCGGGAGCTCGTTGCTGTCCGGGTCCAGCGATCTTTCGAGCACTCGCGAAGTCGACAAACCAGTCGATTTCGAAATGAGAAACGACGTGATCGAGACTGTGTCGAATGAAGTCGAGTCGAAGAACACGATGCCTCGCTTCGGACGAACACGATTCTACTCGATAGGCTCGCGACCGGACACAGTTCGACTCTCACGGTCCTTTGACGATCGTTTCGCGACGAATCTGTTACGCGGCTCTTCGAACGGTGGGGAGGTGTCGTCGTTGCTTGTAGAACTCGAGTTGGATC
>JAJFFE010000185.1 GCA_021776775.1 Planctomycetota bacterium
GCTTTGCTCGAGCTGCGCTAGGATCCCTCGGACCTCTTGTCGTCGACTGTTCTTTCCTGCCATGATTGGCCTCCATTCATGGACGGCATTTCATGACAATCCCGAGCCCAAGTCAGCCATGCGGTTCTTTGCGTGCTTACGTTCAACAGGTGGCAGAGAGCGTCGGAGCACTGGTTCATCAGTCGCTGCCCGAGCTCTGCAGCCGAGTTGCCGATCCCATCGGCGGCGAACCGCTAACATCCGCGATGGTATGCCCCCTTTGCTACTCTCGCTCTCTTGAATCGTGGGGTGGAGACGTCGTCGGGCACATAGACCTCGAGCCGGCTACGTTTACAAGGTTCCTCGCTCTATCCGAGTCGCAGCAAGTCGAGTGGGTCGCGCGCGACTAGCCCGAGGTCCAACCGGCGCTGCGGAATGGATGTCTAACACTGGTAGCTTCTATACGAGATCGCCAAGCAAGCGACGACGAAGGACAGCCGGGTGTCACCGGGCCACGGCCACCGTTACAATCCACGCTTTCCAGAGCGCTACCGTCGGCAGCAGAGCTTCAACGTTGGGTGGACCGAGTTGGATAAATTCTGGAGAGACGGTGCGGATTGGGTCCTACTTGCCTCGTACTATTCGCAGGCTCGGATAACCGTAGACCTTGGCTCTACGCCGACCCCGAGTCAGCTCATAGCTCTACGGCGTGCCCTCCCAGAGTATAGAAATACTCCGCCGGCTCAGGTCAAAGCGCTTCTTGCAGCCAACGGTGGCAAACTGAACCTAGGTGTGCTCGGCGGCATTGAGGCATGGGCGGTTTACGAACGTCTGAGCGCGAACCACATCTCCGCAAGCCTGGAAGACGAGTCCGGCACCCATTACTTGCCCTTCGATAGAACAAGCCAGACTGCAATGTTGATCGAAGACTGGGGAAGTCCCGACGAGATCATTCAGGAAATGATCAACGATGGGGTGACGATAATCCCGTCCGAATCAGACTAGCGGCGCGCCGCCGACAAAGGGCAAGTAGTCTCTACTCACAGCCTGGTGTCACCGGGGCCACGGTGTCACTTACAATCGACGTCGTTCAGGAGTGCTGCCCCGGAGCCAAGCTTCATCGCCAACGGACAAGATCGAAGAGTGACTCATGTCGCACGATGCTAAACCGTCGCGAACCCTTCGCACGCTCGGGCTGCTGGTTGTCCTTGCCGTGCTCGTCGGATTCAGCCTCGTCGTGTTTCGGCCGGACCGTCCGGTGGCCAACATCGTTGCGGGGTCATCTTCGGGTCCGACGTTTGTGGTGCAGATCATCCGGCCGCGCCTCGGCTTGCCGCTCGGGGGGATACTTCCGCCGAAGTGGTTTGGCCTCGACGCGGACTTGGGGTTCGAATCGACGAGCGCCGGTGCCACCGTCGGCAGGTGCACTCCCGGACGGCTCGAGTTCAGCGCGGATGACTGGAGTCTGGTCCTCGTCGTCGACGCCGACGGGCGGGTGACCGCCGAGAGCGAGGTGGTCTTCGAGCTCGTGTTCGAGGAACGTTTTCGAAAGGTGCGCTGCCGACCTAGCGGACTGGCCGCCGACACGTTCGAGACCGTGACGCTGGCCGAGTCCGGGGAGCTCAGCGGCAGCTTCGACATTGAACTCGCCCGCTGCGAAGACGCCAACACCGGGGAGCCGCTCGGTTGGCCGACGAAACCGCTCGTCCTCCACGGAAGCTTCGACCGGCTCCCCATGGAAACAGAGCGTAGCGAAGCCGAGGCGCGCGACCGGAACAGTAAGACAAGGTGAGGTTTCGGAGATGGCACAGGGTTCAATGCCAGGAACACGAGGCTTAGGATGTCCCCCTCGGCGCGTCTACTGCGAATCTCGCTCTGCACAATAGCGATCACGCTCGCGTGCTTCGTATGGATCCACCGGTTGGAGAGACGCGTCGAACGGTATCTTCGGGCTTACGATAACGTGATCGCGTGCGACCGCGGCTTCTTCGGCCTTGCTGTGCAGATCGACTACGCTTGGGGAGGTGGCGTGAGGCTAGTCGGTCGACTAGCGTCGTTGAAAGCTCTCGATTACGCTGAGGGAAGAATACGCGCGCTCTCGCTGGATGTTCCCGTTCGCATCGACGCGTTGATCGACGGCGAGCACGAGACGCGCGTTATTCGTTAAGGGGCTCGCCACTGCCGGCTTGCCCGTCGCTTAGGTTCCGAACGGATGAATGAACGACCTTCGGAGAACGACCAACCATGAAGTCTTGGATGACTCTGACAGCACTTGCTCTGACGTTCATCGGGTGTGCGCTGCAACCGCACGGCTCGGCGTCGACACGTCGAGTGCTGGTCCTGCACGCGCCGGGTTGAGTGGCTGGCCCGCTCGCGGTCGCGAGAATCAAAGACGTCGCACAACAACACGGCGTTGTCGTTCAGCTAGAGGTTCAGCTAGTCTCTGGGAGTGGCGAAACGCCGGCGCTGTTCCGCGGCAGCCCGACGGTGTTGATCGACGATCGAGACATCGATCGCATGGTTCGAGGCACTGCAGCGACCGGCGCCACATGACGAGTTTATCCGGGCGCTACGCCCGACGCGCCGGGAGTTCCCGGCGTACCCATGATCGAACGCGCCATGCGTGAAGCGCGCTGGATCCGTCCGTAGGGTCGTCGGGCGCCCGTTCGGTCAAGGATACGAGACCGGAACAAGTTGGAGACTTCCAAGACAAGGAGAGCGCGTGGCAACAGGAAACGATCCGACGACTCCGATCCGAGAACGAGCGAGCCGATACGCCGACGTCGATCAAGGGACGTCGTGCACGCAGAGTTCGTTCAAGGTTGGGGGGAAAGCGTTCCTCTACATTGGAATGCAGGGCGGGCGGTACAAGGCCATGCTCAAGCTCAAGGCGTCACTCCCGGAAGCTTCCAAACGGGCGCTCGCGAACCCGGACGATTTTCAACTCGGCGCCGGGTGGCTGACTGCTCGGTTCACGGCCGAGAAGCCGCTACCCACGAAACTGTGGCAGAAGTGGCTGGACGAGAGCTACGAGCTGAGCCGCGCCACGGGCACCAAGAAGAAGGCCAAGAAGAAAAAGGCAGCCAAGAAGGCAGCCAAGAAGGCAGCCAAGAAGAAGACCGAAAAAAAGAAGGCGTCCAAGAAGAAGTCCAAACGGTAGCTGGGCGGCGCGGCGCCTGACCCGGCTTGTGTCTTGATCCTGACGTCTGCACAATGCCGCGTTGGCTGCCGGCAGCTCTAGCCGGCAACTCCGCCCACCGAGTGAACTCGAGCGTTCCCGTGAAACCCAGCGAACTCCCCGAAGAGTGGACTCAGGCAACGCCGACCGAAGCTCGGTCTGCCGAAGCGGAATTGCGTCGGGAGATCTGTGCCGACCATGTGCTGCACCGAGTTTCGGTGCACTGTCTCGCCAAGGGCGGAGACGGCGACGCTTATCTGTTTGCACTCATGGACCATGAATCGGCGCTTGCGGTGGTTCACTTGACGTGGTCTGTCGAGCCGAATGTCGAATTTCCGGGAACCACGTTCTTTGCCGACAACGCAGAATTTTTCGACCGCTGGCGATCACTGTTCGAGTAGCCCAAGACTGGCCGCACCGAGTCGGCTAAGGAGAGTAGCATCAAGAAGCTGAATAGGATCGAGTTCGCGGCCACCCGCACCGATCCGATGACCCGCGTAACGCTCGACTCAGAGCCGCCCTTTGACTTCTGGCCGTACTTCGATGGCATTGCGCCGGAGGACTTCGACGAGCACGACTGCTCGGACGAGTCGGTCGACTACGCGTACACGACGAGCTGCGGCAAGTATCAGCACGTGCTCGTCAACTCGGAACACGAGAACGTGTTCATGGTGCTAGTCCTCGATCTTAGCCGGAAGCGTGTCGTCGGGCACCGCTTGTTGAATCTCGGCGACGAATACGGAACCGCGAAGGATGGGCCTGGTGCCGAGTCGTCGAAGTAGGTCAAGCGTCAACGCAACGCACGTGATTCAGCTGAAACGGACCGACTCGTGACCCTTGAAGCGCGTGGACGCAAGACGTGCCGGTCGGTTGCGTTGTCGATCTTCTTGATGAGCATTGCGACCATCGACATGTACGTGAGCGTCAACGGAACCGACAAGCTGCCGACACAAATCGTTCGCTTGGCGTTGACCGGTTGGATGTGTTGGCACATTGCCGCCGGCAGTAACCTGGCCCGACGCATCGGTATCGTCCTGACGCTTGCGGCCGGAACGATGGCAGTCCACGCGATCGTCGACGGCGGGCCGATTCAGAGCTGGCTGGTGCTCCTCTACCCAACGCTCTACCTGACCTGCGGCAGCATGCTGTTGTTCTCGAAGTCGGTCAAAGCGTACGTCGCTGCACAGCGGTGAGTTTGAACGCCCTTGATTCTGGCCAGGCTGCGGGAATATCATCCGTTCAACAATCGCTCGACCGGAGCCGCTAGCTCGACGGTGCACGGTATCCCTCCAACGAAACACGGCTTCCATGACTTTCGCTATGACTCGTGCTTTGTCGACGCTCTTGATCTTGACCGGCTTGTCGCTGAGCGGGTGCACGCACGCTCCGGTGCGGCCCGACGTGAACACCTCCGTGGCCTCGATTCGGATGTATGCCAGCTCCTTCGACGGCATGAGCCCGGATCAAGCGCGGGAAAAGCTCGACGGCGGCATGCTGTCGCTAGGTGAGTGGTCTGAAGGCGAGGTTGGCGGATTGGAGCTTGTCGCGACGTTCCCCGACCATGAGATCCGCGTCCTGTTCTTCGAAGACGTGGCGATAACGGCGTCGGTGCAGATACTGTCGGAGTAGATACGACTCACCCGCTACGCGAAAGTCACCGATGGTTTTCCGGGCTAGCGATACACACTGCGTCTTCTGCCAAGACGCTCTCGACGCCCATTCGAAGTTCCTCCGTCGAGACTGGTGCAAGCGCGGGGATTGCGCGCGCAAGGGCGTCGCGCGAGACGAGACGAACCGACGCGAGAGGCTGGAACGACAGGCGGCAGAGCTCTACCCGGATGCCGAGTCGCCGGTAGTGGGCGTCGTGCCGGTCAACCGCAAGCCATTGGGTCCTCTTCCCACGCGGCGACGTGAGATGTTCCTGTCGCATCTCGATAGCGTGATCGCAGAGTCGTTCGCTGAGTGCGAGCACCCGAACGAGGCGTGCGGCGAGATTGCGTCGGACTCGAAGGCCCCACCGGCAGCGCTGGTCTCGACAGCGTGCGGGACGTGCCAGGGATACTGCTGCCAACTGGGTCAGGAGAAGGCGTTCCTCGAAGCGTCGTCGATCGATCGGTATCGGCAACGCCACCCCGAAGCTGACGCGTCGTCCGTTCGCGAAGCGTACGTGGCGCGACTTCCGGATTTGTCGGTCGTTGAGTCGTGTATCTTTCACGGGGAGCAAGGCTGCACGCTCGACCGAGAAATGCGGGCCGACTTGTGCAACACGTTTCACTGCAGCGGCCTGATGAACCTTCATGCGCAAGTCCAGCACGAAGAGACCCGCGACGCCGCGGTCTTTGCATGTGACGGAGACGAGCTTGTTCGCCACACGCTCGTGATTCCCTGATGACTGGCATGCAACTGGGCGCGCGGCGCGGATCGCTAGCATGACCGAGCCTCCTGTCATCGCCACCGCGCGTTTGTGCATCGGAGCGTTGCGAGTGGACGACGCGCCGACGCTGTTCGCTTACCGAACCGACTGCGAAGTATCGAAGTATCAATCGTGGGCCCCGGCCTCTCCGACTGCAGCTGAGGAGTTCATCCATGAACTTGGCTCAGCAGAGTTCGGGTCGCCCGGCGCGTGGTACCAACTCGGAATCCGACGGCGAGACCCGGACGAGCTCATTGGAGATGTCGGCGTTCACGTACTGGCGGAAGCCCCGGAGCAGGTGGAGTTCGGGGTGACGATCGCCCCGGGTCATCAGCAGCGCGGGTTCGCTCGGGAGGCGGTGACCGCGGTGATCGATCACCTTTTCGGAGTCATGCGCAAGCACCGGGTGGTCGCGTCGGTCGACCCGCGTAATGCGTCATCGCTAGCGCTACTGAAGAGTGTCGGGCTACGCCAGGAGGCCCACTTCAAGGAGAGTCTCTGGTTCAAGGGCGCGTGGGTCGACGACGTCGTGTTTGCGGTGTTGGCGTCGCAGTGGCCCCGAACCCGGAAGCCAAAATGAACTCCACCGTGTCGTTCCGCCAACGCCTGCTAGCCGACGGTAGCCCCGGGGCGGCCGACCGCTTCGATCGACGGGCTGCCGGCGACCGACGGAGCGTCAGGCCAAGTTCGCGCAACCTGCTGTGTCGTATCCTGCGTCACGCCGAGTCGCTCACGAATCAGGTCAGCGGCTCCGGCGGCGTCGAACTCCTTGCAGGAGAAGACGTCGAGGCAGAAACGTTGCCGCAGCGGCCACGTGTGAATCGAAACATGACTGGTGGTAATCAGACAGTAGCCGGTGATCCCGCCTTCGTCTGAATCCGTGTCTAATCTGGACACGTCGATTTCGACCGCTGACATGCGCGGCCCCTCGAGGATGTCCATCTTCAGAAACTGAACGAGATCGAGGATGAAGGCTTTGAGTCCTTCGGAGTCGGAGATCCGAGTGGGATCTTCAACGATGGCATCCATCATGAGATGCCACCCGGAGTTGATAGGGTTTCGCATTCAAGGTGCTCCCAAAGGACGAACGGTCTCACGAAGAAAACGTCCGCAAAGTCGGAGGCGAGCGCCGCTCACCCACTGAGTTCCGATTCAGTGCGAGGAGACTCGAGGAGTCCCGCGCTCGACCCCCCACTGTCGCTGATAGCTCGGACACATGCCGACTGGAGACAATGGGAAACAACCAGCTCGCTCAGGACTCGACGGTTTTCGTCTCGCCCATAGCTTTGATCACGTCACCCTGACGCAGCCTGCGACCGCGACGGAGTTCAACTTCACCGTTTACTTGGACCTCACCGTTTTGGATGAGGTACTTCGCTTGCCCGCCAGATTCCACCAGCCCGTGAAGCTTCAGGAACTGATCGAGTTTGATTCGCCCGCGGGACGACGCATCCGCCGCCGCTCCGGATTCCGACTTGCCAGACTTCAGAGCGTCAGACTTCGCAGCAGCTGGGTTCTGAGCCGATGAGTCGGGCACGTTTGGCGTTTCCGATTCGGGTTTCAGACACGGCCGCTCCTAGAACTAGCTCCAGGCGAAAGGCTCCACAGTTTAGGGGTTCTTTCTCGCTTGTCTGTAGCCTTGATGATAATTGCCTAAATGTCTCAGCAATAGGCATCTACGCCAAAACAGGTGCACGGAATCGGGTCAGTGCACCGAAGGCGGTCGCGAAGAACCACAAGTCCGTCGGGGCGAGAGGCTCGGTGCCGTCGAGATCCCACACCGCGACTACGCGTCCACCCCGATTGCGAATGGGGATGGTCATGGCCGCGGCGGTGGTGAGACCGCTCTCGGCGTCGCAGTTGACGTAGCCGGGCCACGAAGAGACGTCGTTCGTCGCGAGGGGCAGCTGCGTCAGTAGCGCGTCGTAACACATACCCGACCGTCCAATACCGCCGTGCCGATCGAGTTGAGCACAGACGGGCGGGCCCGCGGCCGGACCGAGGCGCAATGCATCGCCGTCGTTTCGGTAGAAGCCGTTCCACTCGAACCCGCGAACGCCGAACACCTCCAAGACCGAACGGGGTATCGCTCGCCACGGGTCGTCCCAGTGCGTGACCAACTGCTCGATGAATCGATCGTACTCTTCACGACGCGCGGCGGGCACGCCGCCCGGGTGGCTGTCACACGACTGCCGAAGCCAAGAGACGTACTCCTCGGCCGTCTCGCAGTCGAGGTGCTCGGCGATGCGACGCCGAATCGACTCTCGGACAGATTCGAACACGGCCAGCTGTTGCGCCTGATCCCCGGTCGCCTCTGCGGGATCAGGGAACGGCCAATGGAGCGTAGGCGACCCCGAAAACACGGGGCAGTGGGACTGCGCGGCGTCGCAAACGGTCACGACACAGTCGAAGCTCTGCCCCTCGAAGGTATCGACGGACTTCGACGACGCGTCCGGGAGTTGCAGCCCGTCCTCGCGCAGCGCGGCGAGCGCCCCGGGATGGACAAAGCCGACCGGGCGCGATCCGGCGGAATGGCATTCCCACTCGCCGTAACCGAGTTCCCGCCAGAGTGCCTCGGCCATTTGGCTGCGACACGAGTTACCAGTGCACAAGATCAGGACGCGGCTCAGGGTCATGTTCGACCATTTCATGGTAGAAGAACTTGTGCGGCTTCGCTCGACGATTGGTGCGGGCAGTGCGAGCTAGAGTCTAGCCCGGATCATTCATCAAGCGAAGCCGCTCAGGCTGCACTTCCCGCGAATCTCTCCGTTGCACCCCGTTCCCTTGAGAGCGCCAGCTGCTTATCCTCTGGCCGTGACTAACCCACCCCCGCAAGAACAGCGCAGCCGCTCGGAAGGGCGAGAACCATGACGATTCGAATCGAAACCGACAGCATGGGAGAGCTCGAAGTCCCGGCCGATCGATACTGGGGAGCGCAAACCCAGCGGTCGCTGATGAACTTCAAGATCGGCAGCGAGCGCATGCCTCGCCCCCTGATCCGCGCCATCGGCCTGGTCAAGCAGTCGGCCGCCGAGGTCAACGCGGAGCTCGAAAACATCCCGAAAGACATCTCCGCCGCCATCCAGAAAGCGGCGCAGGAGGTGATCGACGGCAAGCTCGACGACCACTTCCCGTTGGTCGTGTGGCAGACCGGAAGCGGCACGCAAACCAACATGAACGCGAACGAGGTCATCGCCAACCGGGCGATCGAGGATCTCGGCGGCGAGCTTGGCTCGAAGTCGCCGGTGCACCCGAACGACCACGTCAACAACTCGCAATCGACCAACGACTCGTACCCGACGGCAATCCACGTCGCCGTTGCCGAAGAAGTTCACAATCGCTTGTTGCCAGCGTTGGCGCAGATGCGCGCGACGTTCGAGAAAAAGGCGACCGACTTCGACGCCATCGTGAAGATCGGGCGGACGCATCTGCAAGACGCCACCCCGCTGACACTCGGCCAGGAGTTTTCGGGCTACGCGGCGCAGTTGGAGATCTGTGAAGCGAGCTTGGGCCACGCGCTCGGGCAGGTTTATCCGCTAGCCATCGGCGGGACCGCAGTCGGTACGGGATTGAACACGAAGCCGGGGTACGCCACCGGCGTCGCGGCGGCCATCGCCAAGCGCACCGGGCTCGCGTTCAGTTCGGCGAAGAACAAGTTCGCCCAACTCGCCGGCAAGGAAGCGTTGGTGGCGATGAACGGCGCGCTCGAAACAACGGCGTGCGCGGTAAACAAGATCGCCAACGATGTGCGGTGGCTATCAAGCGGACCGCGCTGCGGTATCGGCGAGATCAAGATTCCCGAGAACGAGCCGGGCTCGTCCATCATGCCGGGCAAGGTCAACCCGACGCAGTGCGAAGCGCTGACCATGGTGGCCACTCGAGTCGTCGGCAACAGCGTCACAGTGTCGATGGCGGGGGCGTCGGGCAACTTCGAGCTGAACGTCTACATGCCGGTCATCGCGTACGCGACGCTGCAGTCGATCGACCTGCTGGCCAGTGGGTGCGTTTCGTTCGACGACAACTGCGGCCGCGGCATCGAGCCGAACTACGAGCGCATCGAGGAAAACCTCCACCGGTCCCTCATGCTGGTCACGGCGTTGAACCCACACATCGGCTACGACAAAGCCGCCGACGTGGCGAAGACGGCGTACAAAGAGGGGAAAACCTTGAAGGAGGTCGCGGTCGAGAAAGGGTATCTCACCGCCGACGAATTCGACGCTTGGGTCATACCAGCAAACATGGTGGGGCCGAAGTAGGCGGCAAGCTCAGCAGCGGTGGCCGAGTCGCAACTTAACGCGCGACTCGAACCGCACCACCTCGTGCGAACGAAGATCAACTTTCTTGGCGGCCTTAGCGGTTCTTAGCGGCTTGGCGAGAGAAGGCCACGCAACGAAAGCGCAACGAACAGCGCCCCCAACTGCCGCACCGCTTCACCCGGCGGAGGACCGGCGTGTCCTACAGATCAGCTTCCTTGGGCTTCTTCGGCTTCTTGTCGCCGCTCTTCTCGTCACCCTTCTTTGCCGAGCAGTTCCACGCGGTGAGGAACGTGTGCTTCGTACGCTTGAAGCCGAGTGCTTCGACGCGCTCGATCATGTCGGGCATATGAGCGCCGCCGTAGAAGATTCCGAAGACGCGCTTCTTCTTGTTCTCGAGTTCCTTCTCGAGCACTTCGATGCAGACCTTGTTGCGTTCCGTCACGATCACGGACTCGTTGTCCGGGCCGCCGAGCCCCGCCATCATGTGCTCGATGTTGCCCATCTCTTGCGCCAGTAGCAGCTTCACCGCGCGCCCCGAATCCGCGCTACTGAACGCGCGCGCCAAATTATCGGGAGTCATCTTCGAGCCGTTCCCGCTCAGCTCGCGCTTCATCGATTCGAGGTAGACCTGAAACATCATGGTCAACAAGCTCTCGCCGCGCGACTCTTGGCTGCGCCGGAACTGGCGCGGACTCATATCGGCGTGCACGAAGTTCTTCGGCGCGTAGTCGATACCGTCTAGTTGGAACTCTAGCTTCAACATGCGTTGCAAGAAGCGCTGGAAGATGGTGACCAAGCCGCGCGCTTGCTCGTTGCGTCGCGGACGAAAGCCCTTCGGTGCGACAAGTTCGTAGAGGAGCGCGTCGCACTTGGCGAAGTCCTTTTGCAGCGCTTCGTAATACGCGGCGTCTCCGATGTGGACCGCTGAATAGAGGATCACTTCGCGACCCTTGCTGTCCTTCAGCGTCGTCACCGAAGTTTCCAGCCTTCCCCCGTCGTCACCCTCTGGCACGAAGCGGAGGAACTTGATCTCGTCGGCGGAAACAGTGGTACCGACTGCGGTCGTGATCATGAAAACGGCGAGGCAAGCGAAGCGTGTCATGGTTCTCCGTCACTGGATTGCGGAAGCGCTGGGACCGGGTCGACTCACTGCTGAGTCGACACTGTTGAATCGACCGTAGCGGGGCGCGACCAAAAGGAAATCCGCCTCCGGCAGGCCGGCGTGCGGATTCCCAATTCGATGATCTCTCGTGAAGTCCCGCGAGAGATCGATCTTCCGTCCCACCGCGATGCTCGCACCCGATGCGGGGGGTGTCAAGGAATGGAAAGGAAGGCTCACGGAACATTGGAACCGGCGGGAGAATAGTCGGCACGCGCACAGACGGCCGGGCGAAGGTTCGCCCGGCAATCGAGCTCGTTTACTTGCCGACGGCGATCGTCACCATGCGCTTGGGCACGTAGATGAACTTTTTCACCTCTTTGCCTTCGACGAATGGTTTGACGCGTTCGCACGCGAACGCGAGCTCCCGAATTGCGGACTCGTCGATGTCGGCGGCGACCACGATTCGATCGCGGACCTTGCCGTTGACCTGAATCGGGATCTCGACCGTGTCCTCCACCAACCACTTCTCGTCGTGCACGGGAAATGACTCGTACATGAGGACAGAGTCGTGGCCGAGCCGCTGCCAAATCTCGGCCGCGAAGTGCGGCGCGTACGGCGCGAGCAACTTGGTGAAGTCCAGCATGATCGATCGCGATCGCTTCTCGAGCTGGGTCATCTCGTTGACGAACGTCATCATCTGAGCGATCGCGGTGTTGAACCGAAGCGCTTCGGTATCGTGTTCGACCTTGACGATCGTACGGTGAAGACTGCGCAGCTCGTCTTCGGTGGGCGCCGCATCAACAATGGCTGGGGACAGATTGTCTTCGTCATCGAAGAACAGCCTCCACACCCGATTCAAGAAGCGCCACACGCCTTCGACCCCGCCGGTATCCCACGGCGCGTCAGCTTCGAGCGGTCCCATGAACATTTCGTAAACGCGCAAGGTGTCGGCACCGTGGCTCTTCACGACGTCGAGCGGATCGACCGTGTTGCCGTAACGCTTGCCCATCTTGCGATGGTCTTCGCCCAGGATCATGCCTTGGTTGACGAGCTTCTTGTAAGGCTCGTCGACGGGGCACACGCCGATGTCGTACAGGAACTTGGTCCAAAAGCGCGAGTAGATCAGGTGCCCCACCGCGTGTTCGGCGCCGCCGACGTAGAGGTCGACCGGCATCCAACGTTGGGCGATCTTCAAGTCGCACAGCGCTTGATCATTCTTGGGATCGAGGTAGCGCAGGAAGTACCACGAACTACCGGCCGAGCCCGGCATGGTGTCGGTCTCGCGACGGCCTGGCTTGTCGGTTCCGGGAACCGTGGTGTTGACCCACTCTTCGACCCGCGACAGCGGCGACTCGCCCGATTCGGCAGGTTTGAAGTCTTCGCACTGCGGCAGGACCAGCGGCAGCTCACCGTACGGCAAGGGGTGCGCCTCGCCTTCTTCGTCGAAGACAATCGGCACCGGCTCTCCCCAGTAGCGCTGTCGGGCGAAGATCCAGTCGCGCATTTTGTAGCGAACCACCCCCTTGCCGATTGCTTGCTCTTCGAGCCAGCGAATGGCCGCTGAGATGGCGTCCTTGGTCGACATCCCATCCATGAAACCGGAATTGACCATGGTGCCGTCGCCGGTCCACGCCGCTTCTTCCAAGTTCCCGCCGGTGATGACCTCGAGGATTGGCAGTTCAAACTTGCGCGCAAACTCCCAGTCACGCTGATCGTGGCCGGGCACGCACATGATGGCGCCGGTCCCGTAACTCATGAGCACGTAGTCCGCGACCCAGATCGGAACGTTCTCGCCGGTCATGGGATTGACTGCGTGCGCCCCTGTGAAGACGCCCGTCTTCTCGGTCGATCCCGAACGGTCGATCTCGGACTTGTGAGCGGCGGCATCGACGTAGGCCTGCACGGCCGCGGTCTGCGCGTCGGTGGTGATGTCCGCAACCAGCGAATGCTCAGGTGCCAACACGCAGAACGTCGCCCCGAACATGGTGTCCGGGCGCGTGGTGAAGATTTCGAAGCCGTCGTCACGACCGGCGATCTTGAAGATAGCGTCTGCGCCCTCGGAGCGGCCGATGCGCTCGCGCTGCATCGCTTTGAGCGATTCCGGATAGTCGACGCGATCGAGCCCTTCGAGCAGGCGGTCGGCGTACTCGGTGATCTTCAGCATCCACTGCTTCATCGGCTTCTGCACGACCTCGTGGCCGCCACGCTCGCTCTTGCCGTCGATCACTTCGTCGTTGGCGAGAACCGTTCCCAACGCCGGACACCAGTTCACGGTCGCTTCGGACTGGTAGGCCAGCCCCTTCTCGTACAACTTCAGGAAGATCCACTGTGTCCAGTGATAGAACTCGGGATCGAGTGTCCCAACTTCACGCTCCCAGTCGTACGAGAAGCCGATGCCCTGCAGCTGCGTGCGAAAGGTATCGACGTTCTTCCGTGTCGAGACCTCGGGGTGAACGCCTTGATCAATCGCGTACTGCTCAGCCGGCAACCCGAACGCATCCCACCCCATGGGGTGCAGGACGTCGAACCCTTTCATGCGCTTGAACCGCGCCATGATGTCGGTCGCGGTGTAGCCCTCGCAGTGACCCACGTGCAGTCCCGAGCCGGAGGGGTACGGGAACATGTCGAGCACGTAGTACTTGGGAAGTTCGTCGCGGTTACCGCCACGAAAACAGTCGTTGTCGTCCCAGTACTTCTGCCACTTCGGTTCGATGTCGTTCGGTCTATACGGCATGACTGCGTCCTCGAATGATCGAGAGGCGCTCCTTTCTGAGTGAGCGGCGTCGCCGGTTCACGAGCGACGCTAACAAAGAGTCAACCGATGGTGTCATCGGCCGAATTGGTCGATTCTAGCGAGGATGATTCGTGAAGCGTAGTCGTTCCTCGACGGAACGACGCGCTCGCAACCACCGGCGGGAGATATGAAGACGGCGGGCCGCGCGCTGCCCGGCGCGCGCCCCGCCGTAACAACGACCAGTTTGTGGGCCGTAGTGGCTAGACGAGCTAGCAGCCTAGCCCGTCCGCCGTCGGGTCCGACCCCGCGCCGGGGTACGGCGCCGGCGGCGGCGGCCCTGACGAGAACAAGAACGCTAGGTTGTAGATCGGATCTGCGATGTCGATCGCCCCGTCGTCATTGGTGTCCTGAGAGTCCGCACAGAAGCTCGAGCCCCCGCTGAACAAGTAGTCCAGGTTGAAGATAGGGTCGGCGATGTCGATGGCACCATCGCCGTTGCCGTCTCCGCGAACGAACGCCCCGCCCGCCTGCACAATGATCAAGCCGCCTTGCAGCGCGGGAGTGATCGAGGTTCCGGACGGATTCGAGACCACTGCCGCAATCGGCGGGTCGCCAACCCCACCTACCGCGTTCAGCGAGATGAAGTCTCCCACGGACATCGATGACGAGATCGCGTAATCCGTGATAGCGGCCACTCGGTCGAGTCCCGACGGGATGAAGTCGACGATCGGCGGAACGATGTCGAGTGCGACTCCCAACGTCCACCACCCTTCGACGTTGTCGAAGTTCACCGCGACGAAGTCGGCTCCGTCAGCATCGGTACCGTCCACTGTCGCTTCTTCGAACGCCACCTCGGCCGGGTCGAACGTTACGCCGAATGAGTACGCGGAGAAGTCGAAGTCCGAATCGATCACCGTCTCGACTTCGACGCCACTCGCGCCGGGACTTCCGCCACCGCCGAGGATGGAAATCGTCGCCGCGCCAATGGGAGGAGCCCCGGTGTATGTGAAAGCGTCGTCGATCGTCGAGTCACCGAGTTCATTGGTGATCCGAATCGAAACGGGGCCAGCCGCATGCGCCGGCATGCTGAGGATGCGAATGCGACACATGGAGTCACACGCGACGAGGCCCGAAGACACGATCACGCCGTCGACTCGAAGGGTCGTGTTGGAGTCCCAGGTGAAGTTGTCACCATCGATGACGATCTCGAATCCGCCAGCGATGTCGCCGGTCGGAGGCGTGACGTCGTTAATCTCGGGTTGATCGGAGATCGACAGGTTTGCCCCGTACAAGTCCTGAACGCCGGCGATGTCGTCGGGGTGCAGCGTGCGATCGGGGAGGCCGCTGTAGAACTCGAACATGGTCGCGCCCGCAATCGGCGGATGGCCCAAGCCGAGCGCGTGACCGAACTCGTGCACGCCGACTCCGAGAATGTCGGCCTGGCTGGCGGTGGTATCACCGGCGCCGTTCCATACGATGTCACCGAAGTCGTCTTGGCCGAAGAAGGTGATGTCGAACCCGGTCGAAGTCGACCCGATGAACGCCGACGAGGTGACGGCGAGCGTCGAACCGCCACCGCTGGCCGCCGAGTACAGGACGGAGTCGACGGAGTCGAACGGGCTAGCTGCGGTCGACGTCGTGGTGCCTAGGTAGAAGAACTGGAAGTTGGTTTGCCCCTGGGTCCGCCAAGCGCTCGCCGCACAGCGGATCAGATCGATCTGATCTTGAGCCGAACCGACTTCGCCTACCGGGAAGTTCGTATTGATTCGAAACGACGCCGACCCCGTCGGCCACGTATCGCCGGTAGGAACCCATGACCATACGAGCCCGGCCGTAGCCAGGGTCAGAGCCAACATGACGACGCGATGCGGTCGCGACAGGGCGCGGATCAAACGGTTCATCTAGCGCCCCTTCCGCTCACGACGTTCCTTGACGATCAACGCCTCGATCTTTGGCTTCAGGGCGTGAGTCAGAATGTCTTTGTCAATGGCGAAGCCGAACTTGGAGACGACGCGCTTCACCTTCATTCGATACTTGCCCTGCATGTGTCCGAAGACCCATTGCGTGCCTTCGTACTTGCGGGTGAAGACTAGGCACTTTTCGTTCATGGTGAACTTCGGCATTCCAGACACGACAATGCGTCGGCCATCGGCGAGCTCGCCGCCCGGGACGCGAACAGTCAATGTCTTCGCCTTCACCTTGCCCTTCCACTCTTCTTCGATGCGCAATGTGACATCGGTAAAGATGGTGGGGCCGACCGCTTGCCAAACACCCTCATAGCAATGCATGTCGATGACTTCGCCGACCACAATGTGATCAGCCTTCGTGGTGAGTTGCGTGAGGCTCATCTTCCGCTGCGCAGCGTGCGCGGAATCCACGCCACAGAGCAACACGATTGCAGCCACCGCAATGGCACACTTGCTCACACTGCGCGCGCCCAAAGGGCGCCCGCGTAATAGGTACGAAAACATTCGACTCTCCCGTCATCCCACGTGACGTGCGCGATCGCCACCGAGCCCAGTGATTCAGCTTTGTCGAGCTGCAATCGAGCCACACACACTTTGGGCCGAGAGCAAGGAGTGACCGCGCGCTGAGAAACATGACAGAACCCATGGCCGACGATTCTAACGTTGGCGAATGCACGCCACAACTACGAGCACTGCGCCCATGTGCGGCGAAGCTCCGTGGCTGCCGTTATTGCTAGATTCCACGGTGGCGGATTTCGTGACAGTTTATTCCGCAGCCTCGGCTGAGTTGCTAGCTACGAACAGGGCAGGTCACGCCGGTACCACCGATGCCGCAATAACCGCCAGGATTCTTGGCGAGATACTGCTGGTGGTACTCCTCGGCGTAGTAGAACTCAGGGGCAGTGATGATTTCGGTGGTGATCGTGCCGCGCGCCGCATCGGTGAGGGCCCGTTGGTATCGCACTCTCGACGACTCGGCCGCCTCTTGCTGGTCGGGGCTCGACGTGTATACGCCGGATCGATACTGCGTCCCTTGATCGTTCCCTTGGCGCATGCCCTGTGTCGGGTCGTGGCTCTCCCAGAACGTCTCGAGCAACTGGGT